>JBOFTD010000290.1:0-1879 GCA_051651885.1 Treponemataceae bacterium | reverse complement strand
ATAGGTGAGCGTTGCCTCTTTAGAAAAACACATAAAGTTTTTGACAATATCAAGCAATCGCTTTTTTTCAAACATTCCTTCAAAAAAAACATCAAAACTCGCAGCATGAGAAAATTCCTTTGCACCGTCAATAACCTTCCATTCCATAAAACGGTCTTCACCAGAGGTAATCGTTCCTGCCTTTGAAGTCAGCAAATCACTCATAACACAAATTGCATTATACGCAAACAACGAAGGAATTTCTTTCATGTAATTTCGTATTTGACGAAAAGCCTGCGAAGCATCCGCCTGTTCCCGCGAAGGCGATTTTAACTCTATCACCACAAGCGGAAGCCCATTAATAAATAAAATTATGTCAGGACGTTTTTCGCTATTTTCAATAACAGTCCATTGATTTGCCACAACAAAAGAATTATTATCAATATTTTCATAATCAATTATATACACAAGATTAGACTGCTCTTCACCATCAACAAAAAATTTTACGGGAACCCCATTTTGCACATAATCCATAAAAAGCATATTTTTTTGAATAAGATTACCACTTTCAAAATTACGCAATGTATACAATGCATCTTGAATTGCATCATGCCGTATGTTTGGCAAAAGATGTGAATTAATCGCACCTAAAGAAGATTCAAGCATCTGATTATATAAAGGACTGGCATAATCACGCTCAATACTTGGCCCATAAACATACTGGTAGCCAAGCGTTGTATGAAACAATTCTAAAACCGCGTTTTCAAAATGCTCTTCTGTGTAATACTGTGCCATAAATCCCTCTAAAACATACCCTATTGTATCATGATTTTAAAATTAAGGGAAGAATTAGTTTGATTCTCAACGCCGCAATTTTTTACACAAATAGATACTATTCAAAGCGGATATCTTCTTCAGCCTTTATGTACACATCGATTATATTTTTGGTATTAATTTTATTAACTATCCAACCTCGCAATGAACAAAGTTTTATAAACTCCTCTATTCGATTTTGACCCGTTATTTCTTTTAAAGTAACAACAATCCCAAAATTAAGTCCTTTTCCTGCATTACCACTTAGCCTCTCTTTTGTTTTTAAGCTAATTCCCCAACGCCCATCTCCATATAACTTTCGTGCCCTTTGATTTTTTTTTACCTCATCTCGGATGATTTTTACATTGTCCCACTTTCTAAAGGATTTACGAGCTTTTTCTTCTTTTAAACACTGATCAGTTTGTATATTTCTATTAATAGTATTTATTTTATCGTGTGCAATACGACCAAAATACAAATCTAATTCTGTGTCAGTATAATCAACACCTTGATTGCGTGAACACTTTGGAAAATAACACAACGTTGCCTTTGCAATGAATGGTTGTGATTCTTGGTGAATAGGAACAGGGATATTGTAATTATATGTATCATAGAGCTCTGAGACACCAGAAATAATGAATTTTATCTCATCAGCTTTTGATTGAGTTATATCATTAATCAATGTAGGAACAAGACCATAGCCAACTTTTGCAGAAGAAAACTCTGGAAGTTTCCATTCCGCAGCAGAATCAATTACTAAGGCTTTTGCAATTTCTTTGGTAAATCCCATTTTATAAATAAGAAACCCAATTTTCCTTGTAATCCAAGGAGCAGCAAAGGAAGTTCCACTTGTTTTATGTACGCCATAAGGTGCATACACAATTATAGGATTTTCTCTTGTCCCACCATAATAGCAAATATCAGGTTTCTTAAAAAAGGATAGAACAGGTCCAATCCTTGAATAGTCTGCAGGCACGCCATCAAAATCAACGGAATTTACCACGAGTGAATTAATTGAATCTGCAGGAGCCCCCAGTTTTTTTTCATCAACATGGGTATGTGATTTATTAGTTCCAGAAATTATAAA
>JBOFTD010000289.1:0-1480 GCA_051651885.1 Treponemataceae bacterium | reverse complement strand
TCAGCTGCATAAGTCGTAGCAAACGATTATTTCGATTAATAACACGACGATACAAATCATTTAAATCTGAAGTTGCAAAGCGCCCTCCATCAAGTTGAACCATTGGTCGTAACTCAGGTGGAATAACAGGAATAACATCCAAAATCATCCACGAACATTTATTTGGAGAAGAGCGGAAATTTTCAACAATTTCAATGCGTTTCAAAAGACGCTTATCACTTTTTGCACCCTTCTCAATCATTTTGGAACGAAGCTCTGCTGCAAGTTCATCAAGATTAAGGTTTTCAAGAAGCATTTTAACCGCTTCAGCACCCATTCCTGCAGAAAAAGATCCGCCATAACGCTCCAATGACTCATAATATTCATCTTCATTAAGGAGTTGCATTTTTTTGAGATCGGTATCTCCTGCATCAATGACGATATATTTTTCATAATAAAGCACCGCTCGAAGATCTGCAACTTTTAAGTCAAGCAACAATCCCATGCGAGAAGGCACAGAACGATAATACCAAATATGGGAAACGGGAGCGGCAAGCTCGATATGCCCCATGCGCTCTCGGCGAACCTTGAAATGAGTAACTTCAACGCCACAACGATCGCAAATAACGCCTTTGTAACGAATTGATTTGAACTTTCCGCAATAGCATTCCCATTCTTTTGTTGTTCCAAAAATTCGCTCGCAAAAAAGTCCTTCTTTTTCAGGACGCAATGTTCTATAATTTATAGTTTCAGGCTTCTTTACCTCACCGTATGACCATGCTCGAATGGTCTCTGGGGAAGCAAGCTTAATCATCAAGCTGTCAAAATCCTGTATATCACGCATATATGTCTCCTTGTTTTACCTGTTAGGCAAAATCTACGATATTTTTTTAATAGCAGCTATTTCTAAAATTAAAAATTAGATCCAGCCTTCGTAATCATCTCTTCATCACGCTCTGTCAAAGGAATTTGCTTGCCTTTTGCATCATAGATTGTAAAATCTAATGCAAGCCCACGCAATTCTTGAACCAAAACATTGAACGCTTCAGGAACGCCCGCTGTTGTTGATGACTCACCCTTAACAATTGCCTCATAGATTTTTGAGCGACCAGTCATATCATCAGACTTGATAGTCAACAATTCTTGCAAGTTATTTGCTGCCCCATACGCTTCAAGTGCCCAAACTTCCATTTCACCAAGACGTTGTCCTCCAAACTGAGCCTTACCACCAAGCGGCTGTTGCGTAACAAGAGAGTACGGCCCTGTTGAACGAGCATGCATTTTATCGTCAACCAAGTGATGGAGTTTCATAAAGTAGATTACGCCAACAAAAACAGGATTTTCAAAAGCCTGCCCTGTTTTTCCATCGTGCAAAATTGCTTTTGAGTTTGCATTAAAGCCCGCTTCCATTAATTTATTTTCAATTTGTTCATTCGTTGGCGACTGGAACACTGGAGACTCATACCATTCATTCAAGTAAAGCCCTGCAAGACCAAGCTCT
>JBOFTD010000288.1:0-2857 GCA_051651885.1 Treponemataceae bacterium | reverse complement strand
TTATGAGAGCATTGTAAAAACGTGGATCAGCTAAGGCACGTGAAAAATTGGCACCTCCAATAAATTTAGTGTTTAGCGCCGCAGCTCCTGTTAATTGTAAGTTGGTAAAAGCAAAAGACAAGGCTATTAATACAGGCCCTACAACAAGTGTCAAAAGTAATACCAATGCAGGAAGAAAAAATAGCATTGTTTGAAAGTGAATATTACGTGAAAGTAATGTTCTTGTCATCATATCTCCTTATTTTTCAGATGTACGGGCATACGAATTACAAGTATGCCGTGTGATTGAAAATACTGTATTGCAAAAAAGAAGCTGTGCAAAACACACAACTTCTTTTAAGCTTAGCGATATGATTTACGAGTAACTTTACTGGCGCCGTGCATTGCCTCAACGCTTTGTGCAAACAATTTCATAGCTTGTTCTGGAGAAGTTCCGCTTACAACAGAGTCAACCATTGCTTGAATTTCAACAGAAACAGAGGCATATTCATCATTTGCAGGACGATAATGTCCATATGGAAGGAATTCAGCACTTTTTGCATTTACACCGATTGCTTTATGTTCAGGAGTTTCAGCAACATCCATTCGAGTACTTAAATGCCCCGAAACAGGATAAATTCGTTTGAGTGCTTCATAAGAGCTTAGTAATCGAATAACTTCAAGAGCCTTTTCTTTTTTCTTAGAATTTGCAGAAATTGAAAACCCAAATCCACCTTGGAAGGTAACGCCAGGTTTTTCAACCGATCCAAATTGAGATGGCATCATGATATAGCTGTAAACATCACGCCAATTAGGAAGTCCCTCATTGACAAAGCTTTGTGCTGTCCAACTCCCGTCAAGACGAACACCAACATTTCCCTTTACGCCGATGGGCGTCGAATAAGGCCCTTCTGAGGTTGTAAGAAGAACATCGTTTGACAAAATTAAATCTTCTTTTCGCAAAGTTTCAATAAATTTAAGCGTGTCAAAAAGCCCTTGGCTTTCAATAATCCATTTTCCGTTTTCAAATAATTTGTCGTTTGTACCATACAAAAGCATCAAAAAAGTCTGCATGGTGGTTGCTTCGCCATTTACACGAGAAAGATTTGCCTTAAAAGGAATAATTTCTTCTCCATCATTTGTTCCCAGAGCTTTAACAGCACGACACGCAACTAAAATGTCATCCCAATCTTTTGGCTGCCAGTTAGCGGGCAAACCAGCTTTTTGGAATAAGAGCTTGCTGTAATATAAGCCCCGTGCATCAGTATTCCAAGGGATGGTATACACAACGCCATTAATCGTTGCAGAATCCCTTGTTCCAGGATAAAACTGAGCCCAGTTTGCTTCCCAGCCTGTCATATCAAGCGGAGCTAATAGTCCTGCAGCAACATCGCTTTGCAACATAAAACTATCTTCAGAAACAATATCGTAAGAAGAATCATTGCGTAACGATAATGCAAGTTTGGTAAAATACTCGCCTTCAGGAGCAAAAATCGGAGTGAGCTTTAGTGTTGTTCCCGGCATTTTTTCTGCCACAAGATCCTGCATAAAGTCCCAATCAGGGCTAATTCCCTCAACACGGCCACCGGTAGCCCCTGCCATACCACGAAATACCAAAGAAACCTCATTGGGATCATCTGCTTTGCCTGCACATGAAGCAAACAACATTGTAATTAAGACGATTAAAAAACTTACCTTCATCATTTTCCTCCAAAAAATACTTTTTATTCAAGAATATAAGTAAAATGATACATCGCCTTTTGAAATCTGTCAAATTTTATTTTTATAAAATACAATCTCTCATTTAATAATCCCGTTTTTGATATTTGTTTTATTAAATTTCATCTCTTTTTCAAAACAATACATTATTCTATTACGAGTTCAGTTTTTTCTGCAGGTTTTGAAAGTGTAATGGTTTGTCCATCCTTAATGCTTCCTGCAATTACTTGTTTTGCTAGAGGATTTTCAATGTATGTTTGAATTGCTCTCTTTAACGGGCGTGCTCCAAACAGAGGATCATAGCCAATTTCAGCAATGTAATCGATTGCACTTTGTTCAACTTTGAGTGTAATCCGTTTGTTTTCAAGGCGTTTTACTAAGTATTGCAACTGATTTTGTACGATTTGACTAATAAAACTTTTATCAAGGCGAGTAAAAGTAATTATTTCATCAATCCGATTTAAAAACTCAGGGCGAAAGGTTGCCTTTAAAAGCGAATCAATTTCTTCCTTTATATTGCCAATGTCTTCAGTTTGTAAAATCAAGTCAGATCCAAGATTGCTAGTCATAATAATGATTGCATTTTTAAAATCAATTACACGGCCTTGCCCATCAGTAAGACGCCCGTCATCAAGCACTTGCAAAAGCACATTGAAGACATCAGGGTGAGCCTTTTCGACTTCGTCAAACAAAATTACGCTGTAAGGACGACGACGCACTGCCTCAGTCAACTGCCCGCCCTCATCATAGCCGACATACCCAGGGGGTGCCCCTATCAAACGAGAAACAGCGTGCTTTTCCATATACTCACTCATATCAATGCGAGTAAGACTTTTTTCATCGTTGAATAGAAAATCCGCAAGCGTTTTTGCAAGCTCAGTTTTTCCAACTCCCGTAGGTCCAATAAACAAAAAAGATCCAAGAGGCTTATTTTCATCACTCAATCCCGCACGATTTCGCCGAATTGCATCGCTCACTGCCTTAACAGCTTCAATTTGTCCAACGACACGCTTGTGCAGCTCATCTTCAAGGGCAAGAAATTTTTGCATCTCGCCAGAGAGCATTTTGCTTACGGGAATGCCAGTCCAAACCGAAATAACGCGTGCAATATCTTCTTCGCTAATTTCTTCACGCAAAAGATGATTTGATTTTTCACTTG
>JBOFTD010000287.1:0-3498 GCA_051651885.1 Treponemataceae bacterium | reverse complement strand
CTTCACAATTTTTGCTGCAGCCGTTGCGGTAATATCCTCACTAAAACATAAAACTATTTTATTGACTTTATATGTACTTAATCTACTGAATTTCATCTACTTACACCTTATTTATTTTTTAGGTGCTAGTCAATAACCTTAAAGAAATACGAACATAAGTACAAAACGATGAAAAATATATTTTTTTATTCCTCTAATTTTAAAAAAAATACTGCATTTAGATTTTTATTTTGAATACTTTTACAAAATAAAAAATCCTGCTATAATACATCAAAATGAAAAAAAATAGTTTTATTTTATACGCAAAATCTTCAGGATTAACAAGTTTTTCAAGCTTACATACTATAAAAAATGCACTAAACACAAGTAAAGTTGGACATACTGGAACACTTGATAACTTTGCCGACGGCTTACTAATCGTCATGGTAAATAAGTTGACAAAATTAGTCTCGCACGTGACAAATCTCGATAAAAAATATGAATGTATTATTCGTTTTGGCAGTGAAACAGATACACTCGATTATACAGGATCGGTTATACAAGAAGCTGCACTACCAACGCAAGAAAAATTTTTTGCTGCAATCAATCACTTTGTTGGTAAAATTTCTCAAATTCCACCATTATATTCTGCAATTCGTGTAAACGGAAAAAGAGCAAGTGATTTAACTCGAAAAGGCATTATACCAGAAATGGCAACCCGAAATATAGAAATTTTTTCCCTTAAAGTACTTGCCTTCACTCCTGAATACGCACATATTTTTATACATTGTTCAAAGGGCACCTATATTCGCTCCCTTGCACGGGACATCGCTTATGAGTGCAATTCATGTGGGCATTTAGTTGCTCTTAGGCGACTTGCTGTAGGTCCTTTTGATTTAAAAGACAGCATTGGTTTTGAAAATCTTCCCACATTCAACATAAAAAATCTACAAACTATGCAAGAATATCGCCCCACTTTCAATAAAGACGAAATGATACAAAAAATTATGACTGGACAAAGAGATTTTTCAATTGAAATTGCAAAGTGCTGCAATTTTAATACGATTATTTTACAAAAAAAATACAAAAATGATTTTTTTGCAGGCAGACCGTTGCAAGATTCTTTTTTTACCAATAAATGCATGATTACGGGAAATGATTTTTTTGTTTTTCTTGCAGAGGAAAATATTTTTTGTGGCTCCATCAAAATCAACGAAAATAATATTTCTTATAATTTTGTATATTAATGCTCTCAGATATGCAAACGATTTTTGAAAAATAAAGATTTTGGCAATTAATGCAACTCATAGCGAACAGAAACACTCACTTCACTGAGAGCATAAGGCTTTGTATCCAAGGGAAAAATACTTTTGACAAGCTTAATAGCACTTGAATCAAGAATTTCTTTTCCAGCGGATTGAATAATTTCGCAAAAAACAAGATTTCCCTCTAAACTAATGACCAACTTAAGAAAAACAACCCCCTCGATATTTCGCTTGCGTGCTCGCTCTGGATAAAAATGATTTTCATTTATTTTTTTATTTATTTCTAAAATAACTAAAGATAATTGGTTATAAGCGTTATCAAAATTATTTTCTTCTTCTGTAGTTATATTTTCTGCAGAAGAAGAAAAGATCTCAGAAGCCTGAGTTTCAATTTTTTCACTTGAAAGCACTTTTTCTGTATGTATTTGTTCTTTTTTGGGAGAATGTTCATTTTGCGAGAATTGTTGCAATTTTTGTTTTTTTTCAAAAGAAAGATGTATATTTTTGCTTTGAGGCTCTATATTATTAGTAGAATCAACACGCAATAAAAAACACACAACAATAAAAACAAACCAGAAACAAAGAGTCATCCATAAAGCAATAAAAAATGATTGATTCAATTCCATTTGCTAAAAAGTATACTTAACTCCTGCTGACAAGGAAAATCCCTGCGCTGGATAATACGAAGTATAATAAGCATATGGCACATACATTTTATTAAGTAGATTTTTCATTACAAAAGAAAATGACAACTTTTTATCAAGCTGTGGAGGAGAATAAAAAACGCCTAAATTCCATAAAAAATATCCATCCATCATAGTTTGCGAGTTTGAAAAATCTCCTCCTCGATAAAAACTGCTTCGATAGGAGACATCAGTCGATAACGAAATATTTTGTGGCAATAAAAAGCTAAAAGTAAGACCTGCGGTATAGGGGGAAACAAGTGGTATTGATTTTCCCTTATTATCACCGACTGCAAATTGGGCATTCAAATACGTAAATGAAGCAGAAATTTCAAAAAAAGATGTAATTTGAGAGGAAATATCAATATTTGTTCCAATACGCATTGATGCATCTAGGTTTTCATTGCGGAATGTAGTAGCGTTATAAGATATTTCATCGACCATTGGCATGAAGAAAACATTTGCATTCATTTTAAAATACTGATTAACATCCACTTTAAATCCAAAATCAATATTATAACCTGCTTCTGGCTTTAAGTCATAATTAATTGGCATTGACCAGCCGTACGAAAAAGCGGCGATTTCATCGATAAAAGGATAGCGAAAAAGACTACTTGCAGAAATATAAAAAGAAAGTTGCTTTAACGGATTATACAAAACATTTAAACTATAAACAAAGGCCTGAAAAGAAAGCGATTCTTTGGGATTACGTTCGCTACTCTGAAAAATATTCAAAAAATTCAAATCATAACGAATGACCGCTTGAATCGAAAAATTATAGGGTAAAAATAATTTTGTTGAAATATAAGGAGCAACTTGTATTTGGCTACCAGCTGCTTTATTAACCTCATCCTTGCGTTCTTTTTCAAAAAAATCATTATTAGTCAAAGCAACCCAACTAAAATCGACTCCTGCCAAAATATTCATTTTTAATGCGGTGGTGCGTTTGCTATTTTTGCTACTAAATAGAAAAAAAGGTCGAAAATCAAATGTATGAACGTTGCGAGTAGAAAAAAGCGGCTGCGGATAAGAAGACTCCGTGTTATATGAAATATTTCGATATTGATAACTCAGAGGCATTTGGACGCTAATTTCTTCATCAAAAGTTAAAGAAGGATTTATATAAAAAGAAAAATCATGCTCAAGACTATCATCATTATGATTATTGGTCGTAAAAGGGTTTTCCTCAAATTGCTCTTTCGAGACACTTCCCGGATATTCCAAATATGCAAAACTATATTTTAAATTACTTTTTATATAAAAAAAATCATTAAAATCAAAAAAACTCGTAATTAATCCAGACGCAGACTGGAAACCCGTTCTATCCTTCCAACCAGTTGAACCAAAATAAGAAAGAAAAGTGCCTACTCCCCATTCTTCATCCGCAAAATTAAAAACGAGTTGAGCGGAGGCATCATTATGCATACCATATTCTGCCTCGATAGAAATATTTTGTTCAGCATTTTCTTTTGTAATAATATTAATAGTACCGCCAACAGCATTATTGCCATATAAGGCGGTATTTGCACCATCAATAATTTCAATTCGCTTAATACTACTTAACGGAATCG
>JBOFTD010000286.1:0-3209 GCA_051651885.1 Treponemataceae bacterium | reverse complement strand
AAATACTAAACAGTAAAGGAGTTTCTTTTAAGCCGAGAAAATGCTGTGCTAACATAAGATGCCCAGAACTTGAAACAGGTAAAAACTCAGTAACCCCTTGCAATAAACCTAAAAAAATAGCTTCAATAATCGATATATCGCTCATCACTATGCTACACCCAGAATACGCTGTGCCTCTTGTTGTGCTTGCTTAAAGTTTGTCCATAATATGCTGTGCAGACCAATTTTTTCTGCAGCTTCTATATTACTTGTAAGATCGTCAAAAAAAATTGCCTCTGATGCTTGCACACCAAGTCCCTGTAAAACATGATGATAAATTGCAGGATTAGGTTTAATCATTTTAACACGACAGGAAAAGACAGCACAGTCTGCAATTTGAAAAGGAATAATCTCTTTTTCAAATTGATCTAAAAACTCATAAGGCATATTTGATAAAATCCCTAATTTAAATCCTTTATTTTTTAACTCTTTTATCCAATGAACTACATTTTGATTACAGTCTCGCCATGAATCCATATCAATATTTGCAAGATCTTGACATAAAATTTTATCCTGCGATTCTTTGATAAATCCCTGATCTGCAAGAATTCTACTATAAAGCTGTTCTCCATTTATTTCACCTAAATCAAAGGCTTCCCGAAATTTAAAAAAGGAAGAAGAAAAAACTTCCCTAGGAATTCCCGTTTTTTCTTGCATAATTTCATAACAAGATCCTGTTTGTGGTACAGAAATAACATTCCCATAATCAAAAATAATAGCTTTAATCATGTATCAAGTATAAAATTTTTTATAAAAAAAAACAAGATCTAACAAACCACGCCTTTTATAAATTCATTGACTTTTTTACAAAAATAAGATATGATTTCTAAATATGTTTTTAAGTCAAAAAATCAAGGCTTCGCTTTTCCTCTTGACTTTTTTTTCTTTCGTTCATAGTTATTCACGTACAATCTTTGAAGAATTACAACCTCTCATCAATGATGATTTTACTCAGATTTCTGATGAAAAATTAATTCAATATTTTATACAAGTAAGTGACGAATCAAATCGCTTTGAAGAACTTTTTACATACTACATTGAAAATATCCGTATTATCGATCAAAAAGTACATCAAAATATAAATCTTAATACTGATAAAAAAGCACTCAGTGAGTTTTTGCTCAGTGCGATGCACGAAATTTTTTTTAAGAAATATAATTTGCATTCTTACACCGCAAGTGAAATTAAAGATAAAGGCGGTTACAATTGTGTTAGCTCCTCCATTCTTTATACGATTTTGCTTTTACGATATAATATTCGCGATATTATCCCTATTGAAACACCTGACCATGTTTTTATTTCCGTAAATCTAAATAATAAAACATACGATGTTGAAACAACCAATAAAATAGGTTTTGATCCGGGCACAAAAAAAGATTTTTTTAATGATTTTGGCGAAACAACGGGCTTTGCGTATATACCTTCATCCAATTATAAAGATAGCCAAAAAATTACTATTAAAAAATTAGTTGCACTGGTAAATCATAATAAATCAACATATTTTAATACAAGAAAAAATTACGAACAAGCGGTCATTCATGCAGAAATCGTACAGCTAATACGTAATGATGAAAAAGGAGACGATGATTATAATGGGGCTTTAATTAATTTAATCAGCAATCATATTCAAAAAAAAGATTATGAAAAAGCAAATAATTTATTGGCAAATAAACTCCCCAAAAATCTTGATCAATATACGCGATTATATGATGCCGTTTTATTTGGATTAATTGAAGAAAATTATAAATCTGGCTTGTTTGGAGCGGCCTTTGATAAGGTAAATCATATTAAATCATCTGATATTCGTAATGCGGCGCTCAATAATATTTGCACTGAAATTGTGCGAAATGCTGATAAAACAAAAGATTACCAAACAGGAATATCTATATTGGAAGTCACGGAATCCTACAATTTACATGAAACACCTGAATATAAAAACAATCGATATATCATGATAAATAATTATTCAGTCCAACTTATCAAACAAAAACAATTTGATGAGGCGAAAAATCTTTTTTACACGGAATGGGAACGTAATATTGTCGAAAAAAATAATTTAAAAAAAATATTTAAAAGCGTTATTTTATCAGAAGGCAATCACCATTTTAATAATAAAAAATATACAAAAACAATCGCAACGATAAAAGAAGGTTTAATGTATTTGCCAAACGACAGGCAAGTCTTGCATAATTTACGTAATGCATATATTCAACAATTAAGTGTTTTAAACAGTACAAACGCTGATGCATATAATCAAATAATTACAGAGGCTCGAGTATTTTTTCCACGTGAAAAATTTTTTCAATAATAATGCTAGAAAAATCTAGTTTTCAGTTATTTGCTTAAGCAACAATCGTGCTTTATTATTTGAACCATCAAGCTCTAAACTATAATGCAAGCTCAAAGTTGCTTTTGATAAATCTTTTTGTGCAAAATAAATTCGTGCAATACGATATTGCGCTTCAGATTTCAACTTTGACGATATTTGTTTTGCTGCAACTTCGGTACAAATTTTTAAAGCCATCTCATAATTATCATCAGTTTCATAAATCAGTGCAAGATTAAGTAATCCAATATCAGAAAGCACAGATCTTTCTTTTAAATCTTGTAAAAGCAAAAAAGAAAGATAATAATTTTCATATTCAGATGAGGGAACTTTTCGGGCAGAAAAATATGCAAAAAATTCCTTTTCCCATGAAGATATTTGATTCAATACTTCAGCAGAAAAATCAGTTAGTCCATACTTATTATAAAAATATGAAAAAAATATATTTGAGGCACTTTCAAATTCGAATTGAGTCATCAATACCCACACAAAATAGTGGACTAAATATTCATTGTATGGATGCTTTTCTAGTTCTTGCCAAATATCACTTTGGCGAATATTTGCTATACCAATATTTTCCATTGCAGCAGTAAATTTATAAATTTCAACAACCAATTGTTCATCATTTGTTTCATCATGAGCTCGAAGTAAGCGAGATAGGGGGTCTGATAAGAGAATTTTTGGGCGGCTATCAAAATGAGTCATTTTTATGGTGCGTAAGCGAGTTTTTTGTAATGCGTTCTCAAAAATATCATTTTCAATATCAATGGTAAGATCAAGGGCTAAGTCAGCATAAGCAACCAAAACAAAAGTGTCAAGCGGAAAACGCTCCACCGCCTCCTGT
>JBOFTD010000285.1:0-2698 GCA_051651885.1 Treponemataceae bacterium | reverse complement strand
CACGTAAAATAGCGTTATAACGTATAATTGCATGACTTTTTGCCAATCCAAAGAAAGATGATTTTTTTATTGCAATAAGATCCGAGTAATTTAATTTTACTGTGGAAAGTTCAGAAACCTTTTGAATTTCTTCACTAATGAGAGCAATTTTTGTCGTAAATTGTTGTTCGATCCATACATCATATTGCTTTTTGCCATAAAAATATAAAACATATCCAACAACAGCAACAAAAATGATCGAAAATAAAAATTTCAATAATTTGTATAACATAAATTTTTCATACATGCATACACTCCTGCATATACTTTACAAAAAAAAATGTATTATTCATAGTGCCTAGTAAAATAATTTTCTTTTTAGCAAGATAGAGTGATTTTGGTTGTTCTAAAATAACTTGCTTTTTTGAGAAAATCAGCTTATAGTAAAGAGATAGCTTTTGTGCTCAGTAAATGACGGCTCATCTCGGCTGTCTATGTTCACCACAGTACCTTAGCATATTTACGAGCTTGTACTAATTGTTTTATAGGATAAAGACTTCTGGCAAAAGGAGAGCGTATGGACATGGCAAAAAAAGTGTATGTAATTGGCCACAGAAATCCTGACACTGATTCCGTCGTTTCTGCTGCAAGTCTTGCGTATTTGCGAAGGGCTTTGGGCTTTACTAATTACACGGCAGCACGGGCTGGTAAAATCAATCCCCAAACAGAGTATATTTTTAATCGCTTTAAGGTTCCCATTCCTGAGTATGTGCCAGATTTAATTCCAAAGGTTGGCTACTTCATGGGTGGGAGGTGTGATTTTGTTGAATCAAGTACGTCTTTGTGGAATGCCATTGCTAAAATGGAGTTAAATAACTCAAAGGTGCTTCCCATTGTTGATAAAAATAATACTTATCAAGCACTGCTACATTATAATGCCTTTGCACAAAATGTTTTGAAGATTCTTAACCCAGAAAAAGAGGCGGTTATTCCAACAAGCATTCGGCTAATAAAAGAAACATTGAATGCACAGCCTCTTGTTCTTTCAAAAAACGAAAACGAGATATTTAAAACAACTATTTTAATTGCATCCTCACAATTTGAAACCTTCAAAAAATACTTGGATATTCACTTGCCTGGGAATGTTGTTGTCATTTGTGATGATCGCACGGATGTCCAAGAGTATTGCATTGAAAAACAAATAAGGGCATTAGTGGTTTCTTGTGAGTCTGTTTTTGATAAAAGCCTTCGACAAAAGGCTGAGAAAAACAATGTTTCAATCCTTGTAAGTCCGTACGATACTTCTTCTACTTCAATGCTTGTAGTTTATGCAACCCCAGTCTCTGTAATGGCGGACTCAAACATTCAGCCTGTTAAGCCCACCGATACGCTTCGAAAAATTCGCCCCATTTTGGCGTCTTCTGCTAGTCGGTGTCTGCCTGTTGTGAATGAAAAAAATCAAGTGATTGGCATTATCTCAGAGAGCGACTTAATTCAGCCTGCAACTATTGAGGTTGCTCTTGTTGATCACAATGAATTGACGCAAGCGGTTGAGGGTGTTGAAAACTATAAAATCAGAGAAATTATTGATCATCATAGGATAGGTAATCTTTCAACGCGGTATCCTATTACGTTTATTAATAAGCCTGTCGGAGCAACGTCAACTATCATTACTAATTTATTCCGTGAGCATAAAGTTCCTCTTACCAAAGAGATTGCTTCAATCTTGCTTTCTGGTATTTTAGCTGATACCTTAGTCTTGCACTCCAGTACTACAACGGAGGTGGATACAGAAGCCGCTGAGTTTTTGTCAAACCTGACTAATCTTGAAATTGAGCTGCTTGGTAGCGATATTATTGCTGCAGCAAGCCATATTACAGGGCGAACGGCAACAGAGGTTATTCACCAAGACATGAAAGAATACGTGGAAAATAATGCAACGTTTACTGTCAGCCAGATTGAAGTTGATAATCCTAATGAATTAATTGCCAGAAAGGATGAGTTTTTGTCTGAGCTTGAAATTGAGAGGCGAACGGCAAAGGCTGTGTTTTCTGCAATTATGGTTACTGATACAACACATCTTACGAGCGTTTTGCTTATTGCAGGGGATGCTTTTTTTATGCAAGTGCTGTCGCTTCCAAAGCAAGAAGATGGCGTTTATTTATTAAAAGACATTGTTTCGCGTAAAAAACAATTGGTTCCCTTATTAATAGAACAAATTGAAAAGCTAGAGAGTAACAGCTAGTTTAAGAGCTTTTTTCTTAGTTTGAGGGGCGAAAACAAGCTGCTTAAGTTCCACTCTTACATTACGTCTTTTTTGATATTGCCATTAATTACTGTCATCAAAATATTAAAATGCTTATCAAAAACAATCACGTCAGCATCGTAACCGGGAATAATAAAGCCTTTTTTTCTAAAATTCATTACTTTTGCAGGATTTGCCGTTGCCGTTTGAATTGCGGTTGAAAGCGGAAAGTCATAGCTGACAAGATTTTTTACGCCCTTAATCATCGTTAACGCAGATCCCGCAATTATATCATCAGAAATACGATGAAAAAGTCCATTTTTCAAAACAACTTCTTTATTGTCAGCAAAAAATGGCGGATCAGCTTGCATCGTTGGTTTTAGTGAGTCAGTTATCATAACAATTTTGTCAACAGGCTTATCTCGAAACAACAGTTTTATAATATCAGGGTGGACGTGAAAACCATCAGGGATA
>JBOFTD010000284.1:0-9619 GCA_051651885.1 Treponemataceae bacterium | reverse complement strand
AAAAGAGCAATTAATGCCTGTCATTCAAGGATATATATTGGAAGGATCAACGGTACATACAGACGGCTGGAAGGCGTATGACGGGCTTGTGCTAAATGGATATGATCACTATCGAGTCTATCACAGTCATGATGAATTTGTCAGAGGAAAAAGCCACGTTAATGGTATTGAAAATTTTTGGAGTTACGTACAGGTACGTTAAGCAAAAAGACGACTAGCAAAATTTAATGGTTGTAATTCGGATAGCTTTGTGATACACTTAAAGGAATGCGAGTTCAGATATAATCATCACAAGGATGATTTATTCACAATCATCAAAAATATGGTAAAGTTTTCCTAATTTTGCTAGTCAAGAACCATAATTTTTATGCTTTGAATAATTTTTTGTAGTCGTTAAGAATGTTCACGCTATTGCTACATCCTATTCTTTCTACACCGTTGTTAATCAGTTCTTTGCACATCTCGAGTGTTTGAATACCGCCCGATGCTTTAACTTTTACCTGAGAGCCAACTGTTTCTTTCATCAATTTTACATCTTCAACTTTTGCACCAGAGGTTCCAAATCCTGTGCTTGTCTTTATAAAATCGGGCTTTACTTCTTTTGCTATTTTGGCAACTTGTATGATTTCATCTTTGGTGAGATAACAATTTTCAAAAATAACTTTTGATAGGACGTTAGCTGAACGACAAATGGCAACAATTTGTTCCATTTCACTTTGAATATAATCAAGATGTTTGTTTTTTAACTCGCCAATATTAATAACATAATCAATTTCATCAGCACCATTTTTTATAGCATTTTCTGTTTCAAAACATTTTGCTTCGATAGTTGTTGCACCAAGAGGAAAAGATATGGCAGCCCCAACATGCACGTCCGTATCTTTTAAAAGGCTTTTGCATAATTTTACTGGGTAAGAGTTGATTGCAACCATCGCAAAATTATTATCACGGGCTTCAGTGCAAAGTTTTTTAAAATCATCTTCGCAAGCAAATGGTTTTAAAAAAGTATGGTCAAACAACTTTGCAAATTCTTGTGGATTTAAAGATTCAAATTTCATAAATATTCCTTCTTTTATTGTACTGATTTTAACAAAAAATCTATTTCGTTTCTAAAAGGCATTGCTGGTGTAGTGCCAATTTTTGTAGTTGATAAGGAGGCCGTTGCTGTTGCAAATAGTGCAGCTTCAAAAATGTCAGCTCCTTCCGACAAGGCAGTAACAAGCCCTCCTGTGAAAGCATCTCCTGCCCCTGTTGTATCCACAACCTTTACCTCGATGGGCTCGATAAAATCTTCTTTGTTTCCATCGTTGATATAAGCTCCTTTTTTACCGAGGGTAATAATAACAGACTTAACACCCTTCTTAAAAAAAACTTCGCTCGCTTTTCTGGCAGATTCTTTATCAACAACTTTTATCTTGGTAAGAATAGAAGCCTCAATCTCGTTTGGAGTGATAATAGTGGCTTTTGAGATTAAATCATCGCTAATCGGTCGTATAGGAGCGGTATTAAGCACAATCATTTTTTTATTCTCGTATGCAATATTTATCGCTTTTTCTACAGCATCGAGATTTACTTCAAGTTGTGTCAGAAAAATATCTGATTTTTCTATTTCTGGTTTTAGTAAATCGATGTCTGCAGCAGTGATATTTTCGCACGCACCGGGAGCTACAACAATAGAATTTTGTGAAGTATTTTTATCAACAATGATTTGTGCAATTCCCGTAAATACTTTTTCATCAATTAAAATGAATTTTTCATTAAAGCCTTCTTGCTTAAAAGTCTCTAAGGCAAGGGATGAAAATAAATCATTACCAATTTTTGTCATGAGCGTGATATCTGCACCCGCTCTTTTAGCCGCAATTGCTTGATTTGACCCTTTTCCTCCCGGCCCCATTTTAAAATTATCAGTAATGGTCGATTCACCAGGCAAAGGAAGGTGATCTGCTCTGCACATTAAATCGACAATAAAACTGCCAAGACAGGTTATTTTTTTACCCATACTATTCTCCTTGTTTGTAATTTCAAAAAACTAGCAATCCGTTCTTTTAAAGTTTTTGCTATTTTGAAACAGGTCTAATTTTCCTGATTCACGGATTTGTTTTAAACGCTTGTGATAAAACTCGGGGACGACTACCGTTGGATCTTCAAACCATAAAAAAGGATCTGAGCCAACAACGAGCAAAATATTTCCCCACGGAGAATACTCGCCTGTTCTCACAAAACATTTAATTTTTGGGGAGTGAGTTTTCAAAAGTTCTTGATGAGTCACTACTTCTGAATCCGCATCTCGAAAAATATTCGTTACTTTTTTGTGCAAGCATGGATTATTTGTTTGTAATTCTTGTGCATAGACTATTTTTTCAACAATCATTTCTGAGTCAATCAGCGTTAAAATATCTGCAATTGTTGGCACGCCTTTTACTATGGCAAGGTCTATACAGGGAATTCCTACAGGACGTGGACAACCAACATCAGTAACCATAATATAGTCCCCATGACAAGCCTCTGCTATCATTTTACATAATTGTGAATTTAATATTCCACCTCGTTTCATTTTCTACCTCCGAATTTATTATTATTTTTCTTTTTTCAAAAATTTATAGAGTTTTTGAATAATGCTATTCCCTGTTTTTCTTTGGCTTAAATAATCAATCGTTACCGCAATAACCAAAATTGCTCCCTGCACAAAGTTTTGCCAATAAACAGAAATATTCATCATAACTAATGCAGAGTTTACAATTTTTAATAAGAATATTCCCAAAAAGGTTCCAAGCACACCGCCAAGTCCTCCCGTCATTGAGGTTCCACCAATAACGGCTGCTGAAATAGCGACTGTTTCGGCTCCTCGTGATAACTCAGGCGTTGCAACATTAAAACGCGCAAGGGATAAAACACCTGCAAGGGTTGACAACAAGGCGATCGTTACATAAACACCGATTTTTACTCTGTCTACATTAATTCCTGAAAGCTTTGCTGCTTTTTCATTACTTCCGACATAAAAAATATTTCTACATATATTTGATTTTTTCATCAAAATCATAGCGATTATGGAGACAAAAACAAAAATTAAAAATAAAAATGGTATCCCAAAAATATCTCCTGTAGCTAAGGCTCGAAATGATGGAGGTAAATATCCTGAAGTTGAAATAGGAGACCCTGTTGTTATTATAAATGCTATTCCCCGTGCAATATTTTGCATTGATAGGGTAACAATAAAAGGTGGAAGACCTATTTTACTTATCATAAATCCATTAAATAAACCAACTCCTGTGCCGGCTGCAACAGCTGCAAAGCAAGCAATCCAAATGTTTACTCCTTGTATTGCAAAAAAACCAACAATAACACAAGTCATTGCAGCAACAGATCCAACACTCAATTCAATGCCGCCCAAAATTAAGGCAAGTGTCAATCCAATTGCGAGCAAGCCATCAATAGAAACGCTTTGTGCAATACTTTTAATGTTTGATGACTGCAAAAATCGTGGATTTACCATCGTTACGAGCACAACAACAACGACTATTATCAAAAACACACTCATTTCTCTTTGAGCAAATATTCTTTTTAATAGATTTTTCTTCTTCTCTGTTTCAGGTTTCATTATTTTCTCCTTTGTATTGTGTAAAAAATCTCTTTATGATTTAAATTGTTTGCCCTGATGCTAATTTCATGATATTTTCTTCCGTTATGTTATCATTTTCTAAAATGCCCTCAAGATTTCCTTCATGCATAACGGCAACTCGATCTGAAATTCCGATCACCTCCGGCAATTCGCTTGAAACAACAATAACTCCAATGCCACTTTCAGCTAAATGACGGAGCAGTGCGTGAATTTCACTTTTTGCTCCAATATCAATTCCTCGTGTAGGCTCATCCATAATGATGACTTTAGGGTCTAATGATAACCATTTGCCAATCAAGCATTTTTGTTGATTACCCCCTGAGAGACTGCTAATTTTATATTTGATACCAGGAATTTTAACCGATAGTTTTTTGACATGAAAATCTGCTAAGTCTTTTTCTTTTTCGGATTTAATCCATATTGACTGAGAAATCTCTTTCAAATTAGCACTCGAAATATTGTTTTCGATACTCATATCTAAAAATAACCCTTGAGTTTTTCTATCTTCAGTTAAGTAACACACTCCTGCATCGACAGCATGACGATAATGAGAAAATGCTACCTTTTCTCCATTTAATAACACAGTTCCTGATTTAATTTTATCAATGGCACAAAAACCACGCATAAGTTCGCTTCTTCCAGCACCAACCAAGCCTGCAAATCCAAGTATTTCACCTTTTTTTAGATTAAAGCTTACATGATGAAAAATATCACCGCTCATATCTTTTATTTCTAAAATATTTTCATTATAGATTTTGGAACTTTTAGGAGGATATAAAGTTGTAATTTCTCGGCCAACCATTGCTTTGATAATGTCATCAGCCGTGATATCTTTTGTTTCCATAGTGGTAACATAGCATCCGTCCTTAAAAACTGTAACCCGATCGCAGATTCTAAAAATTTCTGCCATGCGATGCGAAATATATAAAATACTGATACCTTGTGATTTTAACTTAGAAACTACTTCAAAGAGTTTATTTGTTTCTTTGTCTGTTAAAGATGACGTTGGCTCATCTAAAATGAGCAATTTACAGTTCATTGATACTGATTTTGATATTTCAACTATTTGTTGCTCAGAAACGGTTAATTCAGAGATGAGTGCTTTGCTTTTAAAATTTGCCCCAAATTGACTTAAAACAGCATCAGCTTCAGCAAAAAGTCGTTTAAAATCTATCAAACCATTTTTTCTTGGCAATCGTCCAATAAATATATTTTCTGCAACAGTTAAATGAGTGCAAAGATTTAATTCTTGATGCACAAAACCAATACCGAGCTCTTGAGCTTCTTTAGGATTAGTCAGGTTGATTTTATTGCCTTCAAAATAAAGATTTCCTTCGCAAGGAGGAAAAACAGCCCCAATAATATTCATCAAGGTAGATTTTCCCGCACCGTTTTCACCACACAGTGCGTGAACTTCACCTTTTACAACCTCTAATTGAATCTTATTTAAAGCCACTGTTCCGGGGAAAAATTTAGATACACCTTCCGCTTTTAGAAGAACTTCACTCAAAACATCCACCTCCTTTATTTATAAATCAATAGCAACGAGTGTTGCCGGTAATTCATGTTTTGTATTCACCTTATCAGGGCCAGTAACTAAATCAAAACACGAGGCGATAATTTTATTATTCCATAAAATAGGCTCTCCCGGTTGATCCAATCCTCCATCTAAACCAGTACAATCAGGACTTTGCGCAATTCGTGTGATGATTCCTTCAGGGGTCATTTTTGCTATTGCATTAGCTGAAAAATCTGCAATGTATAAATTATCTTGCTCGTCAAATATCATTCCATCAGTACTTTGAAGCTCATCTGCGTTTACGGCAAATAATGTGTTTTCGTTCAAGGATGCATCATCATCAAAAGTGATCTTGTGAATACTTCCATCACCAAAGTTTCCAATAAAGAGCTCGCCTTTAGAATTAAAAGCAATACCATCAACACCATATTGACATTGAGGATTATGTGTTACAAAGGTTGCAAAAATATTTTTATCTTCAAGTGTATTGGCTATTTCAATATTTTCATCATCTAACGAAAAGCGATAAACACAGCTAACTAGTTTTCCATCATCACGTTGTATGGGATGATTATAGCTTTGCGTCACATACATATAACCATCTTTTATTCGAATACCATTTGGGTGTTCCATACCATTTGCTACGGTAACTGTTTTCAATATTGTGCCTTCATCATTTACCGTCAACTTTAATACACGACCTTTATTAATTAACTCTGCTTTTTCACTCCATCCTTGATTATCACAAATATAAATATTCCACTCATTGTCAAAGGCAATTCCCATATTACGAGCAACGTGTGTTTGTGGATGAACAGGGACGTCAAACCACTTGGTTACAGTTCCCTGTTTATCTATTTTTACAATTAATCCCGACTTTTCTATTTGAGCAAAATTGGGACAGGATAATACTAAATTTCCATATTTATCAATCGCCATACTGTCAGGCGTAACAATATATTCAGGCAGAGCACAAAACAGCTTACTTTCATGCATAGATAATCTCCTTATAGTTAAAATGATATAACAATTTTTTTTGTATTTTGCTCTCGTCTTTCTACAAGTTCAAAAGCTTTTATTGTGTCAGTAAACGGAAATACATGTGAAATATATTCTTCAGCTTTTAAGACCCCTGCATTAATCCATGCCATAATTTGTGAATGAGCTAAGCCCTCTTCTGCTTTATTCGGCCATTGACAAAATTGTAATGTCCAATTATACGGAGCGGAACTCCAATCTAAATCCATAGATAATTTAGCAGAGATTCCATAAGTGCAAATTTTACCGCTATTTTTTACAAGTTTCATTGCTTCAAGAATTAGAGCATTTACTCCAACAGCATCAATAACAATATCAACACCCTCTGGAAAGTGTTCTTTAATAACTTTTTCTGCATTATTTGTTTGAGAATTGATAGTTATATCTGCTCCTAGATCAGCAGCTTTTTGAATTTTCTCATCTGAAATATCTGTTGTTATTACCGTTTTAACGCCTAATAATTTGCAAAATTGTGTAAAGCATAATCCTACAGGGCCTGCACCAAAAATAACAACAGTATCTGTTTGTTTAATTTGAAATCGTTTAATTGCACTTAAAACTTCTCTAAAAGTGATTATCATGGCAGCGTTTATCGGATCAATTTTATCTGATTTTTTTATTACTGTTTGTGCAAAGTAGGCTTCACTAAATTTACCGGTACCTGGTCCCATACCATTTTTTATATAAGCATTGGCATCGCCAACAATAGCATATTCACTATATGCCCCCCAGCCCGGAGTATAGCCATTAATTGCTTCTTCTAAAAAAGGAAGTAATACAATATCACCAACGTGTAAGTTTTCAACTTTTTTGCCAATTTCAATAACTTCTCCCACCCCTTCATGTCCTAAAATTGCAGGATATGAGTTAAAGTTTTTAAAATTTCTGTGTATTAATTTTGTATCGGTTCCATTGCAAACCCCACAACTACGCATTTTAACTAATGCTTGACATTCACCAAATTGTGGAATAGCAAATTCTTGAAATGAAAGTATTCCATCATTATCAACTGTAAGTGATTTCATCGAAAAACTCCTTTATTTTTTGTGAAATTTCTGATTGTTGTATGTATTTTTGTCGCTAATCAATTTTTTTAACACAAATGTTTTAAAATGATAACAGCAAATAAAAATCACTGTTATCATTTGTTTCTATTAAAAATAGAATTCAGATACATTCTCTTTGGTTACAATAGTAATACCTGTATCAACGTAACCTGGTAATGGTTTTTGAATCAAACCTTGAGATTCTGCATATAAAAACATCATGCTCCAATAACCCATATTGTAAGTACCTTGAGAAACAGTTGCGTCAATTTCACCTGTTTTAATTTTATCAAGAACAGAAATATCAGTATCAAAAGCCAAAATTTTCATGTTTTTTCGACCTGCTTCAGCAACAGCGGTTGGCCCTGCAGTTGCAGCAATTCCATTTGCACAAAAAAGTGCAACAAAGTCATTGTTTGCTTGTAATGCAGCGGACATATTGTCTGTTGCAACCATTGTATCTCCTGCATCATTAACTTTTACAATGCTAATTTCTGGTGCATTTACCTTGCACCAATCCTCAAAACCATTGGCACGATTTTCTGTATTTTCTTGACCAATAGTAAACAAAACGGCAACTTTTCCTTTTTTGTTTATGAGCGAAGACAAATACTCTGCAGCACTTTTACCTGCATCGTAATTACTCATAGCAAGATAGGCAGTCCGATTAGATTCAGGGGAATCAGAATCAAAGGTAACAACTGATATTCCTTGTTTTTTTGCAGCATTGATCGTGTCAGTTAAAGCAACAGAGTTTGCACTCGTTAAAGCAATACCTTTGGGGTTTTGTGCAACAACTTGTTCTAATACAGCAACTTGACCCGCAACATCAGTATCAATTTGTCCTGTATACTTGGTAGTTACGCCTAACTTATCCCCAGCATCTTTCATGCCGGCATAAATGCCCTTCCAATGATCAATACCCGATAAAAATGTTACCATGTAATACTCATCATTTTTACTTCCAACGAAAGCTCTATTATCACCACTTGATGATTCTGAAGAAGTGTTGTTTGAACCACATCCCATAAAACTTGTTGCGATTGCTACTGCTAAAATGCCTGCAAATAATTTTTTCATATTTCTCTCCTTGTTATCGTTTGCTATTGTTTACTAGCGTTTATTATTGAATTATAAGTCCACTTTGCTCAGTTGTCAAGTAAAATATTTCAAAAATGCAAAAGTTTTTTATAGAGGAAAGTTGTATTAAGTGTGATTATTTGTTTTGGAATAAAATCGTTTATTTAAAGAAGATAATTATAGTTTTTAATCTACAAAAATTATTTCTATATCTGTTTCTTTCATAAGAGTTTTCATTTCATTAGACATATCGTCTGTTATAAAGATGTCAATTTCATGCAAATCAGCAAATTTTGCTAATTTATTTTTTTCAAATTTTGAATTGTCGCAAAGTAAAATATTTTGTGCCGCACATTTTATCATTTCTCGTTTTAGATCAGCAAGGGCAAGGCTTCCTACCGCAATTCCTTTTTCAATTGAAAAACCTCCAGCAGATAAAAAACATTTATCTGCGTTTAAGCCAGAAAGCATTTTCAGCGTTGAAACACCTGTAGTCCAGTGAAATCCATTATGTAAAACTCCGCCAAGTATCACAACTGCAAATCCAAAATATTCAACAATACTTGCACAAGTTATATCATTCGTAATGATTGTTAAATTTTTTTTATTGCCGAGCATTTTTGCTAATTCATGAATAGTTGTCCCTGAGTCAAGAATAACGGTATCGCCATCATCAATAAGATTAAGTGCTTTTGCTGACATACTTTGCTTTGCTTTTAAGTTATCAGTTCGAAAAGCAAGGTCGAGTTCTTGCGATGATTTTGATTTAACAATAGCTCCCCCATGCGTTCTTGTAATAAAGTCCGCAGACTCAAGGTCTTTTAAGTCATTACGAATAGTTGCTATTGAAACTTTAAAATGTTCACACAGCTCATGAGCGGTAGCTTTTTTTCGAGTATTTATATAATTAGTTATTTTAACACGCCGTTCTTCAGCAAATAAAACATCATCACTAGACATATAGAAAAATCCTCTCTTTTTTATAATTATACAGTATAATCACGAAAAGTGAAAAAATCAATTTATATCTTTTATTTGTCTTTCAAAACTATGCTTTTGATGAATTTAAGCGGTTAAATCAAAGACAAATTTTCTTAATAATACAGAAACCTTTTCTTGCCTATGATTTAATTTGTAAACAAATTATAGCTGGATTATAGAAACGAACATAATAAATATTATTTCGTTTTAAAAAAGAAGGTTATTGACTAGCACCTAAAAAAAAATAAGGTGTAAGTAGATGAAATTCAGTAGATTAAGTACATATAAAGTCAATAAAATAGTTTTATGTTTTAGTGAGGATATTACCGCAACGGC
>JBOFTD010000283.1:0-2605 GCA_051651885.1 Treponemataceae bacterium | reverse complement strand
GTTCAGGGGAAAAAAAGATAGATTATTATCGCAGTGAAATGGGAATTGTTTTTCAGCATTTTAATTTATTTCAGCACATGAGCGTGCTTGATAATATTATTTTGTCGCCGATTCACGTAAAAAAAGAATCGAAGGAAGTTGCCCAAAAACGTGCTATGGAACTTTTAGATCGCGTTGGATTGACTGAAAAAGCTCATGCATATCCACCGCAACTCTCTGGTGGACAAAAACAACGTATTGCAATTGTTCGTTCTTTGGCAATGCAGCCGCTTGTTATGCTTTTTGATGAGCCAACGAGCGCTCTTGATCCTGAAATGGTTGGAGAAGTGTTGTCGGTTATGAAGAATTTGGCGACTGAGGGGATGACAATGGTTGTTGTCACTCACGAAATGAGTTTTGCTCGTGAGGTTGGAACGCGAATTCTTTTTATGGATGAAGGGCTTGTCTCTGAAGAAGGTACGCCAACCGAACTTTTTGAAAATCCTCAGCAGCAAAGAACCAAAGATTTTTTAGGAAAAATAACAAATAATCATTGATTCTAGCACCTTTTTCTAGTTTGCGTTTTAAATTAGTGATAGTATAAAAAATTGTAAAGGCACTATTTTTATGCTATGATATTTTTGTTAATTTATTTTGATAAGGATATTACAATGGAAGATTTTACCACGAGTATTATAGAAACGCTTGAGCATATTCCCTATGCAATCCCGCCAAAACTTTTTATTGTTTTAGAAATTGTCTCTCTTGCCATTAGCGTTATAAGTATGATTGTTATTGTTTATGCAACACTTATGGCGATGCTTGCGTTTTCAAAAGTTGAGTTGCGTCGATTTAATCGCTCAAAGGTAAAGTATAGCATTCATCGCCTGCGTGTTTTGCGTGCCGATTTTGGAACGTATTTGCTTTGGGGGCTGGAGCTTTTAATTGCCGCAGATATTTTAAAAACCATTTTAGAGCCAAGCTTTCAAGAATTGTGTATTTTAGGTGGCATTGTAGTGTTGCGAACGGTTTTATCCTTTTTTTTGAATAAAGAAATTCAAGAGATTGATGAACAGCGATACAAGCATCCCGAAGATTTTGAAAAATAAATATCAAAACAAAAAGCATCTGCTTTTACGTATCGTTGGATAAAGTTTTGTTAACCTTTTCTCGTCTCTATTGACAAAAAAAATTACGTGACTATAATTCTTAATTATGAATTCATCTTTTTTTAAAGTACCGACAAGGTGTATTATTGTTCTCATAGTTGCATGCAGCCTTGTGTCTTGTGCCTCTGTGGCTAATAATATTTCAACGGCATTATCTGGTGCAAATCAAAAAGGAATTATTCAAAAGAAAAAACAAACAGCTACTGATCCTATGATTGCACTTACTGGGGAAACCGATACTATTTTGATGGGCGATTTTTTTCCTGTTGCTCTTAAAATGTATGAAATAATGCAAGCTCAAAACCCTAAACATCAAGGGCTTGCTATTATGACGGGCTCTCTTTATGTTATGTATGCAAATGCTTTTGTTCAGCACAATGCAGAAATGCTAAATATTTCACAGTTTTCTCTCAAACATAAAGAAATTGAGCGTGCCAAAATGCATTATTTGCGGGGTAGGGCACTCATATTATCAGCACTTGATTTACGCTATAAAGATTTTTCTTCTATTATATTTGCTGGCGATGAAGAGCAGTTTGCGCAATTATTAAGCCAACTGAAAAAAAATGATGTGGATTCGCTTTACTGGCTGAGTGCCTCGTGGCTTGGAGCTTTTTCCTTGAACCCGCTTGATCCTGAAATGACAAAAACAGTTAAGCATGTTGCTCAATTACTTGAAAAAGCGGCATATCTTGATCCTGATTACAATGATGGTGCTATATGGGATATTCTAACTTCTTTTTTAGCGTCTGCACCACAAGAACTTGGCGGCGATAAAGAAAAAGCAGTTTTTGCATATCAAGAAGCACTGCGTGTCTCTAAGGGAAAAACTGTAGGCCCTTATATAACTTATGCAACAGCATTTTCCATACCGGAAAATGACTCAAAAGGCTTTGACGAGGCAATCGACAAAGCTTTATCAATAAATCCTGATGATAATCCTTCAACACGTTTTGCAACGACCATTGCACAAAAAAAAGCACAATGGTTAAAAGATAATAAAGATGATTTTATCATTGATTGGGGAGAGTAATGTTTATTTTGAAAAAGCACATCATTTTTGCTTTATTTATGGCGATCCTTTTTAATCTTTTTTCTCAAGAAACACGATTAAAAATAGCTTCGATGGCACCAGCAAATTCACCGTGGGCAAAAGCTCAGGAAATGTTGAGTGAGGATATTTATAAGAACACAAATGGTAGAGTAACATTAACTTTTCTGCCAATGATGGCACAAGGTGGCGAAATTGGAGTTATTAAACGACTTCGCACTGTGCGACCTGGTCAAGCAGCTCCTCTTGATGGTGCTATTTTTACGGGGCTTGGAATGTATGAGCTTGCTCCAAAATCAAACGTTTTGACGCTTTCTCTTCCGTACACTTTTCAAGATCAAGCAGAACTTGATTATGTATTGAGTAAGCTTTCTCCACAAATCAAAAAGGAAATTGAAACTCAAGG
>JBOFTD010000282.1:0-9321 GCA_051651885.1 Treponemataceae bacterium | reverse complement strand
CTTATAGATGAATTTAATAAAACCATCCGCTTTTTTGATATTACGCAAATTGTTTTGAATAAAAATGAAAATATGAGGGACAAGCTTATTTCTGTTTTTAATGGAGTTGGGAGTTCAGGAGCAACAATTTTAATGCTTATTCAAAGCTCCCCTGACAGTGTTTCTATTAAGCTTGGCATGAAAACGAAAAATTCAGATATTTCACTTTCACAAGATTTATTATTAAAGTCACTTGAGGGTAATTTTCCAGGATCAAAATTTGAAGGTTTGAATAAAAGCATGCTTCAAAAAAGTGTTTTAGACGGATTAAAGACAAACTATTACGCTTCCACCGTTACGACAGTTCCCGCTATGAGATCAGAAGAAGAAACGAAAGATAGACAGTTTGTTCAAGGAGTAGAGAAACTCATTGATTCTTTACGTGGAGAGACGTATTCAATGTTGCTTATTGCAGATCCTGTTAACTTGCAAGATTTAACAATTAGTCGACGTGCCTTAGAAAATCTTTATTCAAGTCTCGTTCCTTTTTCTAGTTGCGATCACACGTTTGGTACAAATGAATCAGATGCTATTACAGAATCAATAACAAAAGGTGTTTCTCATACTATTTCAGAAAATGTTTCAACCATGGTTAACCATACTGTTGGAAAATCAACAACTGTTACAGATGGAACAAATAAAAGTATGAATATTAGTGGAGCTGCTGTAGGAGCTGCTGTAGGAGCTGCTGTAGGAGCTGCTGTTGCAGGTCCTGCAGGTCTTTCTACTGGTGCCATGATTGGAGGGGCAATTGGTAGTAGCATAAGCATTTCTTCAGGAAAAAATCATTCAGAATCAGTGGGAGAAAATGAATCTGATACGACAGGGACAACAGAGGGAAAAAGTGAATCATTTGGAACATCGGATAGTACCACTGATGGCATGACTAAGACACAAGGATCAACACGTAGCATGCAGATTAAAACAGAAAATCATGCAATAAAACAACTTTTAGAAAGAATAGATGAAACTTTAAAACGATATAATACTTGTGCAGATTTGGGTATGTGGAATAGTGCAATGTATTGTATTGCAGAGAAAAAATATATTTCTCAAACTGCGGCAGGAATATATCAATCTCTTATGCGAGGCAAAAATTCTTCTCTTGAGACAGGAGCTATTACAAACTGGGATAAAGAGCAATCGTCTCTAATTATTAATTCTTTAAAGCACATGGAGCATCCACGTCTTTCTATGAATAACTTAAATTTAACCCCTGCAACTCTTGTTAGTAGTGCAGAACTTGCTATTCAAGCGGGATTACCTAATCATTCTGTACCTGGTATTCCCGTGCTTAATTGTGCGGAGTTTGGACGAACAGTTTCTTCTTTTAAGAAGATTACTAACTACGATATAACTCTTGGTAAAATTTTTCATATGTATCAAGAAGAAAAATTACAAGTCAATTTAGATATACAAAGTCTGTCTTCTCATGTTTTTATTACGGGCTCAACTGGAAGTGGTAAGTCAAATACTGTATATCAAATACTTTCTGAGGTTAAGCAAAAAGCAGGAAGTTTTCTTGTTATTGAATCAGCAAAAGGGGAATATAAAAACATTTTTCCAACTGCAAATGTTTATGGGACAAATGAAAATTTGACACCTCTTTTAAGAATAAACCCTTTTTCATTTCCAAAACAAATTCATGTGCTTGAGCATCTTGATCGGCTTATTGAAATTTTTAATGTTTGTTGGCCGATGTATGCGGCAATGCCTGCTGTCTTAAAAGAAGCTGTTGAAAAATCGTATCGCGATGCAGGGTGGAATCTTGTTGAATCTAGTAATCCTTATGGCGATAACTTATATCCAACTTTTGAAGATGTTGTTATGAATATTCGGTTAATATTAGATGGGTCTGAATATGATTCTGATAGCAAAGGTGCTTATAAGGGGGCTCTTGTAACCCGTTTAAAATCTCTTACTAATGGAATTAATGGTTTGATTTTTACTGATAATGAAATTTCTAATGAAGATTTATTTGATAAAAATGTTATTATAGATTTAAGTCGTGTTGGATCATCCGAAACAAAATCTCTTATTATGGGTTTGATTGTGTTAAAACTGCAAGAGTACCGCATGACATCTGGTAAAATGAATGCCCCCCTAAAGCATGTGACTGTTCTTGAAGAAGCACATAATCTTTTGAAACGAACCTCATCAGAGCAAAGTTCGGAATCTAGTAACCTTATAGGAAAATCTGTTGAGATGCTTGCAAATGCTATTGCCGAAATGCGTACGTATGGAGAAGGCTTTATTATTGCAGATCAGTCTCCTGGACTTCTTGATTTATCTGTTATAAGAAATACTAATACAAAAATTATTATGCGGCTTCCAGAGCAAACAGATCGTGAATTAGTAGGAATGGCTGCAAATCTTAATGAAGATCAAATTACTGAGCTTGCAAAGTTACCTTGTGGGGTTGCTGCGGTTTACCAAAATGAGTGGGTTGAGCCTGTTTTATGTAAGGTTAATTATTATCAAAGCGATGAAAAAGCATATGAGTATCAAAAAGAAGAGAAAACTAACGATTGTGCAGATACTGTTAAACAACGATTAGAGCTTGCTTCTTACTTATTTAATTGTGAGCGTATTACTGATGAAGTAAAATTGACAGCTGTAATAACTTCTATGAAAAAACTACCACTGAGAGCAAGTATTAAAGTTTTTATTTATAACTATTTAAAAGATCCTCCTTGCGAGTGTAGAATTACAAAAGTTGCCCCAATTATTGCAGGATTATTTCCAAAAGTTACCGATGCTTTTATTGAAGTAGTTAATAAAACTTCTGATGTTGTTATATGGACGAAAGAAGTTGATAATTCTTTAAATAATGATATATCAATGGATATTGAATTAGATATGCTGAGATTTATTCGGCAATCTATTGTGATTCATGGTACCTATAATAGATTAAACAACCCAGATTTTTTTGAAAAATGGAGCAATGAAGGAGGCGTAAAATGATTGAGGCGATAGGTAAACTTGCAGAAGCGAATTTAAAAACTCCTGATAAAAATACAAATCTTGACCCTGATAAATTATTAAAACCAAAAGAGAGAACACAAGGTATTTATAAAGAAAATGATCCTGATAGGATTATACACCCAAAAGAGGGAGTACAAGATGTTTATAAAGAAAATGATCCTGATAAACTATTATATCCAAAGGATATTAGGGATAGTGCTTTTATAGAAGATAATGCAATAAAAGAACAATCTCTTACTTCAAGAAATGAACACCTTGCAGGAAAAACTCATCCTGAAACAGGTGTTCCTTTTGAAAAGAGGAACGTTATTATTGATGGCAAGGAAGAGGAACTTACTGTTCCAAAATTTGATAGTATACATGATGTACAGTTGCCAGAAGATAAAACTACTGCAAGTGATAAAGTTCAAAATCAAGAATGCAATAAGCAACTAAAGGAAGCTGTGGAAAAAGATCCGTCATTGAAAGAAAAATTTACAAAAGAACAACTAGAGCAAATAGAAAATGGAGATACTCCTGATGGATATACATGGCATCATGATACAGATGTTGGAAAAATGCAACTTGTTGATTCAAAAATACATGCTCAAACAGGTCATACGGGAGGAAAACAAGTGTGGGGCGGCGGCTCACAGAATCGTTAATAAATAAATTATAATATAAGTATAGGAGTATTGTATGGATAAGTTAACTTGGAAGTATGTAAAATCGTTAGATGATAAGGACTCAATAGCTAAACTTGAAAAAGATTATTCTTGCAAGTTTTCTGATGAATTGAAATCTTTCTTGGTAAATAACAATGGAGGGAGACCTTCTTTGAGCACATTTGATATAAATAATATCAAAGAACGAGAGTTTAAAACTTTGTTATCACTGAATAAAAAAGATAGCGAAAATATTTATCAAGTATTACCTTTAGATACAAAATATAGCAATTTGTTTCCTTTTGCATCTGATAACAATGGGAATTATTTTTGTTACTATCAAAATAAAATATATTTATGGAACCATGAAAATGATAAGTTAGAGCTATTAACGAATACTTTTGATGAATTTTTAAATAAACTATACTGATTTAAGGTTGTTTTACAATGCACCTATATATAGCTATAATATTTGTCTTAATTTTGATTTATCCACGTTTACCAATGCTTGTGAAGATTGTGTTTTTTATTATTAATACAGCTATACCAGATCCTATTCCTGTTATTGACGAGGCTCTTATGGGGGTAGGAATTATCAGCAAAACAAAGATAGCAAGTAATATTTTTTTTTGGTTTAAATACCATGGTTGGAAAATAAAAGTGCTCATTATAACGATTCTTTTTCTTGCAATAGGTGGATTTGTTTTCTTGTTAAGTGGGTCTATTTTTGGCTCTTTTTTCAATCACTAAGAACCAAAACAAGCAGACAAGGTTATACCGCAATAGATAATCTTGACTGCTTTTAATTTATAGGTGTTTTAAAACTTCTTGTGGATCAAGGCGATAGGTGTAGTCTCTATTGACGTAGTCATAAATAATTGTGCCGTCAGTATCAACAATGTAGGTTGCAGGAATTGGTAATTCAAAATCGGTATTTCCTTGTGATTCCTCAACATCAATTTTGAATTTGTCTTTGTACAAATGAATGAGTTCAGGGCTCATCTTAAAAACAAGTTTGAGTTTTTTTGCAAATTGGTTTTTTTCATCAAAAAGAATTGGAAAACTCAATTCGTGTTTTCTTGCAAGGGCTTCGCCAATCGTCGGTTTTTCTGGAGAAATAGCAACAATTTCGGCTCCGCTTGCTTTGATTTTGTCATAAATCGATTGGTATCCGCGCAACTCAATGTTGCAATAGGGACACCAGCCGCCACGATAAAATGCAATAACAAGTTTACCTTTCTCAAGTGATTTTTGAGAGTCAAACTCTTTGCCGAAAATGTCCTTTAGAATAAATTGCGGACACTTGTCCCCCGTTTTTAGGGCATTATCGCCTAATTTGAGTTCATCTAGCTGACGTGAAAATTGTGAAACAATCTGTGTAACCTCTGGCGTTCGACCACTAAGCGATCGCTCTCGATACTCGTTGATTTCGGTGGTAACATTCATACGGCACTCCTTTCGTTTTTGTGATACTCAAAATATATGCTTTTAAAATCCAAGCGACTACACACATAAGATTTTTTTCAGAAAATTATGAGGAATTTTTAAACTTTTCTAAAAAAAATTCTTTTGAATGAAAGCTTTTTTAATCTCTAAAATTTTTTTGTATTTAAAGCAAATATTTTATCTGTAAAATTGCTCGCATAAGAGGATTTCCGTTTTTTTGCAATCTTGACGATCCCCTTTTTTTATGATACTGTAAAATTATGACAGTCCAAGAAGAAATTGAGCGTTATTATACTTCATATTTTGACAAGGAAATTATTCTCACTAAAGAGTTTGTTAAGACGCTTGGACTTGTGCCACATCAAGTACAGATAAAATGTGATTTAACACAATGGCCGTGTATTATTAATTCAATTTCATTATCGATGGCGAAATTTATTATTGATACTAAAGGCGGTGCATACGGAATGCTTACTTCCGATAATATTAGCCATGTTAGTTTGCATCTGAGTTTTGTTCGAAAAAATTATGAGCCACTTTCTTTTTTTCTTGCATCAAAAGTTACGGCTATTCATCCGTATGAAGGTGCAAAAGATTTTGAAATGGTAGAGATTGAATTTACTGAGCGTCCTAATGATGAGTTTATTAGTATTCTAGGATCAACTATTGAGGCAAATCAAAATTATATAAATCGCCGTGAAGAGAGAGTTTGCATAACAGAGGAAGTAAAAAAAATAATACATATTGCTAGTGAACAAACAACCGCCTTTATTCAGCATGTGCCGCGTCATTGCATTCTTCGCGATATTTCATTTTCGGGAGCAAAAATTTTTTTAATGGGAATTGCTTCTTTTCTAGTTGGAAAAAGCATTATTGTTCGTTTTGACTTTAACGATCCTGAGGAAACATTTAATATACGAGGAATGATTGTTTCTTCGGAGGAGATTTTGCAGGAAAAAGGGCTTGTTTCGGCTTCAATAAAATTTGATTCCGATTCTGTTCCGATGACTTATAAAATGTACATTAGCAAATATTTACATAATTTAAAGAAAACAATATTTAAAATCGAAAAAAATACGACAATACAAGGCAGGGACTAACTATGAATACAGAAAATCCTTTAAAATCTATTTTTTTTATTAATCTTCCTCCATCATTTGTTGCAAATTCATCGCTTAAATTAGATGCGGGAATTCCATTGCCCGTGCAAAATGAATTTGAACAGACATCGAGTGAAAATTTTGATATTGCGACGCTTTCATGGGAAATGGTCATTGCAGGAATTTTGATGGTTTTAGCATACGATGAAAAAAACCAGCACATAGAATATTATCGAAACCTTGTTTTTGAAACAAAGCCAAAAATAAAAAAAGAATTATCAGATACGGCAATTTTAAAAGTTCGTAATGAGGATTTTGCAACAGCGGAGGAAATTTTTCTCGCGCTTCGTGGACTTGATCCAAGTGATATTGCAATTATGCTTAATTTTGCCCTTTTTTGTGATCAATATGCAGATTTTTATCGAAAATCAAGCTTTCTTGCGGAGGCAGATGCGTACGATGACTTAGCACAATCTTATTACAAAAAAACTCTGGATGCGGATACGCCTATTCCTGATGCCTTTTTTAACGCAGGCTTTTTCTATTTAAAGCAGCGAAATTTTAGTCGTGCTAAAGATCTTTTTGAAACTTATATTGCTTTATTGGCAGATTTACCTGAAAGTGCGGAGACGGAAAATCTTCGTTACAAAATTGAACGAGCAAGTGCGGTTATTCGGGATATTTCTGAGCGAAATCTTGATGACGAGCTTTTTAAAACTGCTGCGGATAATATTGCTAACGGTATGGAAGAAAAAGGTTTAACTCAAATTCGTACTTTTTTAGAAAAAAATCCTACGGTGTGGAATGCATGGTTTTTGCTGGGATGGGGCTTGCGTCGTTTGCAGCGTTGGAGTGATGCGAAGCAGGCTTTTGAGCAGGCAATTGATTGTAGTGATGGAAAAAATGCTGACACGTATAATGAATTAGCGATTTGTCTGATGGAATTAGGCGAGTTGTATGAAGCAGAAAATATTCTTTTTAAAGCATTGCAATTGGATCCAGAGAATACTAAAATAATGTCAAATCTTGGATTTTTAAATATACGAATGGAAAATCATTCAGAGGCAAAAAAATATTTTGTTGCTACGCTAGAGTTTGATCCGAATGATATTATTGCAAAAGAAGCTATGAAAAATTTTGGATACGGGAATAGTTAATCTTAGAGATTTTCTTATTAAATGAAAATTATGAAAAAAAACATCCTACAAGTAGGATGTTTTTTTTCTATTTATGTCCGTGACTCTGGTTTTTATCTTTTTCTTTTTTGATTTTTTGATCAAGAATATCAATCATTTTATTAAGAGCTGGCTCAAAATCAAAATCCTCAGCAGAAATATGTGCTTTTGTGCCCCAGTGAAAATGAATATTACATTCAAATATATAGTGCTTGTCATATTTTACTATAACATGCATATCTTCGATTAAATCTCGTGCGTATTCAACACGCTCAAGTTTTTTGTCAATAATATCATGTTTGTCTTGATCAAACTGCATCCCAACTGCTGTTTTTGTAATTTCCATATTATACCTCCAAAGTTTTAAGTAAATATACGTTTACTTTATTAAAAACAAAATTATTTTTATGTTTTGTGTTAGTGTTTATTGCTACTAACAAGGCACATCCATTCGGCTTCAGCGACAATATCGTCATCAACATAGGCTATACCACTTTGCTTTATCATTTTTGCAGAAATTCGCAAATTGTTGATTTCAAAACGAACTTTATTGTCTGGGCGAACTTGTTTTCGAAATTTTACTTTATCAACTGTTGCGAGAAAAAAAAGTGATCCTTCTGCAAAGACATTTTGTGCACTCAGACCTGCCCCTCCGGCTTGTGCTAACGCTTCTACTAAAATTACGCCCGGCACAACGGCATATTCTGGAAAGTGACCCTCAAAAAAAAGCTCATCTTTAGAAAAAATACGTGTTGCAATTACTTTCTCTTTATCCGCACTAATTATTTCATCAACAAATCTAAATGGGGCTCGATGGGGAATTAAAGATTCAATATCGGTGGTTGCATTATTACTCATAGTGGACTCCTGTAAAATCATTTTAATTTTTTATTGTACTTTGTCAAGACTCGTATATTTTTGTTATAGCTTGATCACTAATTTTTCAATTTTTCGATTAATAAGAATGATTAAATTGTTGTCATCTAGTGACTTGCTGAGGTTTGATAAATATAAAAATAGTGCTTTAACTTCACGCGGCAAAGTTGGCCCACGTGCAGTATCTGATTCTTGCGTTCTGTATCGCCGTGCTTTTGATAAAAGTCCTTCCTTTTCGTTTAACACTTGAATGATATATTCTAATTTGATTAGTTTATCGCTATTAAAAAAGTTTATTTTTTCAAATTCGGGTAATTGATCGGCTATTGTTCGAATATATTGTAACATTTGTGCTGTTTTTTTGTAATGTTTATGATCATCATTGATATTAATCGGAGAATAAATTTCTGGTTTGACATTATTTTGAACTTCTCGAAAAAATGGATGCTCTTCTTCTTGTTCGGTTTTAGAGATATTCTCTGTAAAAACGGGATCTTTGTTTTCAATCTTTTTTTGTTCACTTTTCGAATCGTTCAAATCGATAATTTTTTCTTGTTGCGGAATAAATTCATCTTTTGCATGAATACTTACTCGCTGTGTAGGAAAGTGTGTCTCTTGTGGAATTGTGTTTTCAGTTGGTAAAGAATTTGACATTGTGGGGGCGTCAATTTCTTTATTGTTTCCAAACGTGTCGAGAATATTTTCGAGCGTAATATTTTGAGTTGCAAGCTCTTCAACTAAACTTTTTTTCTGTTCCGGCGGATTATGAATTATTGTGTCTTGCGATACGATATTTTGAGTTGGGTTTAAATTATCAATCGATAAGGTTACATAAGTATTGTGTATTGTTGTTGATGTATGAGGCGATTCAGGAGACGTTTTTTCTTCTTGCGAGGTGTCAGGCATAATTGTTTGCGTTGCGGATAATACTTGATTAACAAGTGGCGTAATAGTTTGAAGGGCTGGATTTTCTTTAAGGCCCGCAAGATTATTTTCTTGAGTTGGGCTAACAGAAATCTCTCTTGGTTGAATAGCGATTTGTTGTTCGGGTTCTTG
>JBOFTD010000281.1:0-2136 GCA_051651885.1 Treponemataceae bacterium | reverse complement strand
ATCACAAAAGAATTCTTTTATTTCCTGATTGCTCTTATTACTTTTATTTTAATTAATAAAAAATCACATTCTACGTTTTTTCTAAAAAAAGAAAAAATTTTTTGTAATACTCTTATTTTTGCAAGTATTTTTTCCATTGGAATTACAATGATAAGTGTTGTTTCAATACAATTTTGCTATGTTATGCCTGCAAATATACTTATATGGCTTGTGTTTATTTATACTTTTTCAAAAATAAATGGTAAAAAACAGTTTTTGTATAACTTAATCGATAAGATTTAAAAATAAGCAATCTACAAAATAATTCAGCAAAATAGATTTTTTCGATTAAAAAAGCAATACAAACGGTTTGGGTCAAATTATTTTTTTTGTTGCTTTCTGTTAATGTTAGAATATTTTTACATTTTTAATGATACAATCACTATTTTCTTAAGTGTTACTCTTTGTTTACCGATGAATAACTGAAGATTTATTTTTAAGAAACATAAGTGCACTGCTTGCAAACGAAAGGTATTTTATATTGATAGCTGCTTTTCACGTTTTGTAAAATATTGACGGCTAAACATTTCCGTGCTAAGATTGTACTTTGATAAATGTATTTAATTCTATTTATCGCCGTGTCTTAAAGGCTATTTTTTCAAAAATTGTGTTTATAATGCGTGGGAACAATGCCGGGATTAAATCAACTAAAAGAATTTAGCAAAGAACTTCTCTCACTCGGAAACGAGCAAAGTATCAGAAAACAACGTGGAGAGATTATTCCTAAAATAAATCTTCCTCGCACTGCGAACCGTGATGATTCTGACGACTTTTTGCTTGGTATTCTGCCTAATGAAAATGATTCCCTTTCAGCACAGAACGCACAAAACACAGGCGATGACAACCCAAACGAAGATAGCATAAGTGACGATATTACAAATACTATTGACTATGACGCACTTGCCTCAGATTTATTTAATTCTCAAAACGATTCTGAAACCGATGTTGAAAATCTTTTATCAAATGTTTATGCAAAAGATAATCCTGCTGATACGATGGATTTTTCTCGTGATGATCTTGCAAATCTTTTGAACGAGGAAGAGCAAACTGAAATACCTAGTATTATTGCCGATGATAGCGATCTTAGTGCGAATGACGATAGCCAAACGCAACAAGAGCCTGCCCAAGCATTTTCCCCAAATGATATAGAAATTCCAATTCCTGTACTAGAAAATTCTCAAGCACAGGTAAATCAAGATGATGATGATTTAGAAAATTTAATTTTTGGCGACAATGCTTCACCAATTAATTTATCTGGTTTACCAGAATTTTCCTCCGATGCAATTCCTTCTCTCGAAAATGAAGAGCAAACTGTAGAAAATCCACAAGAAGAAAATCTTGACACTGATCCAGAAAATGAAAACCCTGAACAATCTGTTGCTGAACAAGATATTGTTGAGCAAGAACTTGTTCAAGATGAGGAAACGCCTTCGCCAGATTTTGGTTTTTCCGATTTAGCGGACGAGACAGAACAAGAAAAGACGATCGAGAGTACTGATATTGCTGCTGAAGAGCAAACTGTAGAAAATCCACAAGAAGAAAACTCTGGTGCTGATATAGAAAATAAAGACACCGAGCAAGGAATTGAACCTCAAGATATTTCTGAGCAAGAAAACATTTCTCAAGATGAGGAAACGACTTCACCAGATTTTGGTTTTTCTGATTTAGCGGACGAGGCTGAACAAGAAAAAACAATCGAGAATTCTGCTGATGAAGAGCAAACTGTAGAAAATCCACAAGAAAAAAATCTTGACACTGATATAGAAAATGAAAACCCTGAACAAACTATTGCTGAACAAGATATTGTTAAGCAAGAACTTGTTCAAGATGAGGAAACACCTTCGCCAGATTTTGGTTTTTCTGATTTAGCGGACGAGGCAGAACAAGAAAAGACGATCGAGAGTACTGATATTGCTGCTGAAGAGAAAACTATAGAAAATCCACAAGAAGAAAATCTTGACACTGATATAGAAAATGAAAACCCCGAGCAATCTGTTGCTGAGCAAGAACTTGTTCAAGATGAGGAAACGCCTTCGCCAGATTTTGGTTTTTCCGATTTAGCGGACGAGACAGAACAAGAAAAGACGATTGAGAGTG
>JBOFTD010000280.1:0-3434 GCA_051651885.1 Treponemataceae bacterium | reverse complement strand
TCAAGTACATATCGAATCGCCTCATAAGATTCCAATGCATAGGTATTTTTAAAAAAATAATGTAGCGCTGTCTTTGATGTATAATAGCATTCAAGGCGTAAGCATGTTTGCAAAATCGTAAAAGACTGAATGATCCCTTGCTCGTAAGCCTTATGTATGTAAAGAATAAAATCTGTGCGTAATTGTTCACTCGTTGTAGGACTATCGTGTTTAAGTGATAAACCAAGCAGGTAAAAACAGAGCATTTTATTTTCCTAAATCATCTTGAGCCCCAGCATAAACAATGCCACTCCAATATATATTTTTCATTATAATTGCCTGTTCTGGTAGATTAACATCTTTTAGTGCCCATTTTTTGAACTCCATAAAGCCTGTTCTGTCAACTATATAGCCAATATGTTCTTTTGGTAAAGTTTTATCGATATATTCGCTAACATAGTTATACGTATTTGTAATAATTTTTATAATACTCTGATCATCGCACCATAAAATCCAATCTTCAGCTAAACGAGGATTTTTCTTTCCTGTTCGACCAAAAATTGATAATCGAAAATATTTTTTTGCATCACGAGTCCATGCAGAAGTAGGGCAATTTAAAGCACACTCGCTACAACCAATACATTTTTCTTTATCTCGAATAATTTTAAAATTTTCCATTGAAAGAGCACCTGTGCTGAGTCCCTTACATTTTTTTGCACAGGCATTACAGGCAACACAGCGATCTGCATCATAAAGAGGCAATGCCATACCCCCAATACCAAAGTCATGTTGACGCACTTTGAGGCAATCATTTGGACAGCCGGTAATTGCAATTTTAAAGTGAAAATCGTGGGGAAAAACTTCTTTTTCAATTCTTTTTGCCAATTGTTTTGTTTCAAAAGCTGCTTTTGGGCATACTTCATTTCCAATACAGGCGGGAATATTTCTTGTGCCTGCGGCCGCATAACCATTATTTTTACCATTTGGTTGGTTAATTTCTAATCCATCAATGAGGGACTGCACTTCATGATTAACTTTATCGACATCAACAATACGAATTCCCTTAATCTCAAAACCTTGCCTTGTAGTGATATGCACTTTTCCATTTCCGTAGGTATTTGCAATTTGGGCAACCTTAATTAAAAGCTCTCCGGTAATTTCTCCTGCAGGAACACGGACGCGCAAGGCGGTCAACTCTCGTTGCTTTGTGACACGAAACGCATTTTTTGTAAAAATTTTTCTTTTGAGTTCTAATGCCATAACGACCTCCTAATCGATCAATAGTTTTGCCTTTGTAAAATTAAATACTGGCCCTTCTAAACAAATATAGGTATCTCCAATCTTACAATGCCCGCACTTACCAACTGCACAAGACATATTTCTTTCATACGAGACCCAAATTTGATTTTCTTTTACCTTTTGCTCTAAAAAAGTTTTTGCTGCAAAGTGCATCATCATCGGAGGTCCCACAATGACAATATTTATTTTTGATAAATCCTTGTTTTTTAATACATCAGCCACATATTTAGTAACTAATCCTTCATTCATTCCGGGACTTGGATTTTGGTCAACTGTTAAAAAGATTTGTGCCTTTGAAGACTCCCATTCTTTGATATCATCTTTGAATAAAATGGCATTAGGTTCTTTAAATCCCATAATAAGCGTTGTTAATTCTGGTTGCTCCCGAATCATTTTTTTGATAAGCGGACGAACAGGTGCAAGGCCACTTCCGCCAGAGACAATAACAATAGGTTTTCCTTCTAACTCATTGAGTGGAAAGGTTGTGCCATAAGCACCGCGAATAAAAAAGAAATCGCCTTCTTTTAATTCAAAAACAGCGTTGGTAACTTTTCCCACTTTTCTAATTAAAAATTCAATCCACTGTTCTTTTCGATCATAGTTAGCAACAGAGATAGGAACTTCTCCTACTTTTGGAATAGATACTTGCAAAAATTGTCCACATTTAACTTCGATAGGACTTTCAACCTTGAAAAGCCATTCAATATCTGTTTGAGGCGTAATTTTTAGTATTTTATTTTTTTGCGGTAAGAGAATATTTTCCATTATTTTACTCCTCTGTTTGTTTCAACGAGTGTACTTACTTTGTTTATACAATTGATATACGAAATATATTCGGGGCACGCGGTATCACAGCGACCACAGCCAACACACATGTGCTCTCCAAATCGTTTTTTGAAATCAGCAATTTTATGCATAACTTTAAATCGCATTCGATCTGATACTTTTTTGCGAAACTCATGCCCGCCCGCCATAGTCGAAAATCCATCTACGTGACATGAAGCCCATACTCGACGACGCTCTCCTTGACGAGGATTATCTTTGTAAAAAATATCCTGCGTCGTATAGCATGAACAGGTTGGGCAGACAAAATTACACCGACCACATGTAATACAGCGATCATAATCATCCCATAGTGGCAAATCCTTTACTTCTTGCAGGGTAATATCGTTTGCAATGTGGACAGATTCAATATTTTCACTTACAGAATGAACGGTAAAATCCGTTTTTTCTCCTGCATTTGCAAAGTAAGGAGAGAATGCTTGATCTGCAACTTCAACAAAAATAGAACCATTTTCTTCTATATTTATACCAAGGTGGTAATTACTAGCTTTATTAGTTTCCATTGAAACGCAAAAACAAGTATTCCAGCTTTTATCACAACCAAGCAATGCAAATTTTACTTTGTTTCGTGCTTGTTGATAGTAGTGATCACTAAATTTATTTTTTAGGTAAATATGATCCAGCTTATTAAAAGCGTGTAAATCGCAGGATCGAATAAAAATGAGCACAGGCTTAAGCGACTCAAGTGGTGGCTGGGAAAATTCTGTTTCATTAAAATAAAAAAGTCTTTGAGTTATTGGAAGGATCACTTCTTTCGGTGAATACCATGACTTGTCTTTCGTGTTTATGTTTTCGATGTCTAAGATTTTATCATATCGCACCAAAGGCGTATCAGAAAACATTCCTTTTGCCTCAAATGTTTGCGGTGCATACACATCAAAATCATTAGAAATTTGTTTTAATACTGCATTAAAAGAGCGTGTGTTAAATTGTTTTTTCATTTTTACCCTTCTTTTATAAATAAAATGTTTCTAATTTTTAATAATTTTTTTTTGCAATAACTGCGGTGATATTTCTACTATCTAAGTGTAACACACAATTTTCTGATTTGCAAGCTTTGATTTTAAGATTCGCAAAAGTTTAAGATAAGGCGCTCCTATTTTAAAAACTTTTTTACAGCCATAAATTTTTAATAATATTGTCACTTAAAAAAGATTCAAAATCTCTTGATGCAGCTTGAGTTAGTATTTTTTTTAATTTTGCAATATTTTTAGGTTTTTCGCCCGAAAGAGAAAAGAAAATTTTCATTCCTCGTTGCACTTTTCCCCACTGAAAAAGAGCATCAATATTTTTGATTTTTTCGTCATCAAAAA
>JBOFTD010000279.1:0-3038 GCA_051651885.1 Treponemataceae bacterium | reverse complement strand
GTTTTTGAATGGTTATTATCATGTTGTGTTAGCAAAAGATGCTCTTGATGAAAAAAAAGAAATTTTAACACTTTTTCCTGCAGGAGGTAGTATTAACGCCCCCATTTCTACAAAAACTGCGACTCCTATTACGCTAGAGCGAATTATTGATTAGGATGATTTTTTTTTGCTATGCAAACTTTTTGTTTTGTGGTATAATTTGAAAATAGTTGTATGAAAAAATCATATTTATAAGGAAGGAATAATTTATGGAAAAACAGATAGGAAGTATTGTTTTGGCTTTTGGTGTTTTGTTGGCTGGAGTGAGTATTGCGTTAGGCCTTGTAAATATGAAATCGGTGCAACGATCTGTTACGGTGCGGGGTCTTTCTGAGCGTGAAGTTGATGCTGATTTTGCCGTATGGCCACTTACCTTTTCTGTTGCGGGAAATGATCCTGCTGCATTATACACAGAAACTTTAGCGAAGACTACGACGGTAAAAAAATTTTTGAGCACGTATAATTTTTCTGACTCTGAGATTACTGTTAATCAGCCTGCAATTACCGATGTTACGGCAAATCCTTATATTAAGGCAGATGATTATCGCAATAAATATATTGCAAAGTCAGTTGTTTTGGTGCGCTCTGCGAATATCGTTAATGTCAAAAAAGCTATATTGGAGTCTATCGAGCTTTTACAAGAAGGCATAGCACTTATTCAAGATTATGATTCTCAAGTGGCGTATTCATACAATGCTTTGAATGATATAAAGCCAGAAATGATTGCTGATGCGACAAAAAATGCACGGCTTGCAGCTGAGCAATTTGCACGAGATTCAGGTAGCAAGGTTGGCAAAATCAAAAATGCGACGCAAGGTTTGTTTTCAATTGAAAATGCAGGTGCAAGCTTGCCTGAAAAGAAAAATGTGCGTGTGGTAACAACGGTCGAATATTTTTTGGTTGATTAGCACACATGAAAATCGTATTTTTGCTTTGTGAAAGAAAACTTTATTATTAACGTGAATAAAAAATTGCTGTTATTCAAATTTAAATATCCGCTGTGTTTTTTTAGTAACTATTTTTTGAATAAGATATATTTGGCTTTGTTAGTCAGTTTTATTTTTTTATTTAGTGGTTGTACTTCTTTGCCAACTCATGCTTCGCTTAAAAATATGCGTATTTTTCTCGACGGTGAGCCTGTTTTGCTTCAAAAGGGTATTTCAGAACTTTCAATTGTGGAGAGTTCTGCTTCTAAAAAAACTACGCAATATTTTGGTAATGAGTTACTTTTTTCTCCACCGAATTCAAATAAATCTTTTACGGCTTTTTTAGTTACACAGGATTTTGGTGGGAGCGGAACGTTTTATTATCTTGTTGTGGTGCAGAATAATAAAAAATCATTTAAATTTGTTAATTCCTTTTTTATCGGGGATCGAATTAGCCCCCAGCCAATATTTCTTTCGCCTGATAATCCTAATCAGTTTATTTTTTCTTTTGGGCAGAGAGTTATTGGTAATGAAGATCAGATAGTTTGTTCAGTCACGATCGGTTTTGAAAATAATAATTTTATCCTCTATCAATAAAGTATAAACGTTGCATTTGCAACATTTATTTTTTCAGAATTTGATATCATTTTATAAAATAAGATTTTTAATATTAATTTTTAGGAGAAAAAAATGCAACAAGTAAGAAAGCTTACAGATACTATTTATAGTTTGCATGCAAATTTAACAGACTTGAAATTTTTTGAGGGTTTTTGGGAAATTCCGCATGGAGTTTCACTTAACTCGTATCTTGTTCGAGGTGAAAAAATAGCATTAATTGATTTGATTTGTGATTGCGAAACTGCCCCTAAACAATTGTACGATCAGTTAGAATCTATAAATGTTAAAATTACGGATATTGATTATTTAATTTTAAATCATCTTGAGTCCGATCATGCAGGATTTATACAAAAGTTTTTTGTTGAGAATGATAAAGCTATTATTTATACAACGAAAAAAGGTGTAGATCTTCTTGAAAAATTTTTCAAAATTTCTGATCGTTGCTATACTATTACCGACAAAGAATTTCTTGATCTTGGATCTGGTGTTGAACTTCAGTTTTTTGAAACACCGAATGTTCATTGGCCTGAAACGATGATGACGTATGAGCCGATTAGTCAGATACTTTTTAGCTGTGATGCCTTTGGTTCTTACGGTATAATTGAAAACAAGGTTATTGATAGCGAGTTGACTAAAGAGGAACATGACTTACTAGAGCATGAGATGCTTCGTTATTATTCAAATATTGTTTCTTCATTTAGCGGTGCGGTTAGAAATGCTTTGAAAAAACTTGATGGACTGCCAATTAAATATATTGCTCCAAGTCATGGTTTGATCTGGCAAGAAAATCCGGGTGAAGTTATCAGCCGTTATCAAAAATATGCTGAGTATACTTTGGATGGCGAGCTTGAAAAAGAAGTGTGCGTAATTTGGGGCTCGATGTATGGATCAACTGAAAAAGGTGCGATGGCTATAATTGAAGGGCTTAAAGAAGCTGGTATTTCCTATTCTGAATTCAAAGTGCCTGAGGCGGGATCTTCTGAAATTCTTGCAAAAGTTTTGGGAGCAAAAGTTTTGGTTTTGGGAATTCCAACTTATGAGTATAAAATGTATCCTCCGATGGCTCATATTCTTGATTTATTTGCACGAAAACACTTTTTTAAAAAGACCGCATTCCGTTTTGGCTCTTGGGGGTGGTTGAGTAATGTGGGTAAGGATTATGATGCGGCAACAAGTACTTTTTCATGGAAACATTTGCCGGCGTATGAGTGGCAAGGCGTTCCTTCTGAAGAAGATCTTAAAAATCTCAAGCAAAAGGCAATAGAGTTAAAATCTGAACTATAAATAAAATTTTTTGTTGCGTTGTAGAAAATTCTGTGGTATTCTTAATAAAAGATGATTCTGGGTATGCTATTTTAACGGTAATATATTTAACGTTTTGATAGTTTTACTGGAATATATTTTTTATTATTGTTCATGGAGGTTACTATGGTTTTTAAAAAATCTGCTTGTATT
>JBOFTD010000278.1:0-5184 GCA_051651885.1 Treponemataceae bacterium | reverse complement strand
ATTATTTTCAGCGGCTAATTGAAGGTTTTTCACTTCCAAAACAATGGGCACTGTGTTTGGCAAATTTCTTTTGGGTGGAAAACTAAGCCCTAACGAACGACCAATTACTTGCTTGATAAGCATATCTTTTGTCAAATCTTTTGTAGGAGTTTGTGCAACCGTTTCACCATCACGCAAAACAAGTACATTCTCTGAGATTTCAAATAATTCTTCTAGGTGATGACTAATAAAAATCATCCCAACACCTTTTTTTTGCAATGTTTTCATAACTGCAAAAAGTTTTTCAACTTCACGAGGTGTGAGTGTTGAAGTTGGCTCATCAAGAATGAGAATTCGTACTTGAACAGATAAGGCTTTTGCTATTTCAACAAATTGCTGATCTGCAATACTTAACTGATCTATAGGAGACTCAATATCTAATGCAACCCCAAGAGTTTCTAATAATTCTTTAGAAGCATTTCTCATTGCTTTTTTATTTAAGAATGTAGTTCCCTTGATAAATTTTTCATTCCCTAAAAAAATATTTTCCCACACATTTAAATAAGGAATAAGACTTAATTCTTGGAAGATAATACTTATTCCAAGTTGTTTTGATTCTTTGTAATTTTTTATGTGAACTTGCTCACCAAAGGCAAAAATCTCACCTTGTTCAGCCTGATAAACTCCCGTAAGGACTTTCATTAAGGTTGACTTACCCGCACCATTTTCACCGAGAATCGCAAGGATTTCTCCTTTGTGTAGTTTTAAGTCAATATTTTTTAATGCAATAACACCAGGAAAACTTTTTCGTATATTTTGCATTCTAAGAATTTCTTGCACAATTCCTCCTTTAGGTAAAGTTTTTGTTAAAAAAAGAGGGCTTTTCACCCTCTACGAATAAATATTTTTGAAAATATTTATATCTTTATTTCAAGAAAAAGTAATTATACTTTACCAAGAAAAACTACCTGCACTTGCTTGATCGATTAATTTTACATCGAGAGGAATTGCATTTGGCACATTTGCACCCCAATATTTTGCAAGTGCGATACCAATACCAATTCTAATCATATCACGAGGATATTGAGCTGATGTTGCAATAAATGGTCCTCCTGCTCTAATAGCAGCGACAGCTTCAGGATTTCCATCAACACTGACAAGCTTAATATCTCTTCCAGAAGTTTGAAGTGCTTGGAGTGCACCGAGAGAACCTTCATCATTTACGCTGAAAATTCCACGTAAACTAGGATTTGCTTGCAACATGTTTTCGGTTACTGTTAATGCATAGTCACGTTCTTGGCGACCATTTTGAACAGTTACTACACGAATGTCAGGATATTTTGCAACAGCATCTTGAAAACCACGTACACGCTCTAAAATAGGTACAACAGGAATTCCATCTAAAATAGCAACATCACCGCTTCCACCGAGTTCTTTCACTAAGTGTTCTCCTGCTATATAACCTGCATCATAATTTTTTGATCCAACAAATGAATCAATAGGTCCATCTGCCTGTGCATCAACGGCAACAACAATTACACCCTTTGCAACAGCCATATCAACAGCAGCTTTTACACCTTTTGAATCGGTTGGGTTAATAATGAGAATATTAATTCCTTTTTGAATCATATCCTCAATATCACTAATTTGTTTTACCACATCATGTCCTGCATCGGCGGTATAAATCGTTGCACCAAGAGATTTTCCTGCCTCTTGTAAAGCCTCGTTCATCACAACAAAATATTGATTTTTCATTTCTTGAAATGACATACCAATTTTTAATTGTTTTTCAAAAGTTTCAGCTGATTGACCTGTACAACCCAAAAGTGCAACTAACATAACACTTAGTGCACATACAACTTTTACAACATTTTTCATGTATCCTCCTATTTTTTCGCTAGCTACTAGCTTTTAAATACAGTTTTATAAAACTGTTTTATGAAAGATATTATAAAACCACTTTTTATATTTGTCAAGAAAAATTTTAAAGAAAGATAAAATACTTTTATAAATTAGTTTTGTTTATTGACTTTTGCTTTATTATTGATATAGTAATAGATCAATAATAAAATTAATTGGGTACTGCTATGAGAAAACAACGTGATATCTACTCAGAATTAAAATGGGAAAATAGAAATAGAGTTTTTAATAAAATTCGAGAAGTAAAACTTATTTCAAAATCATCTTTGTCAGCTGAGCTTAATCTGAGTCTGCCTACTATTACACAAAATCTTGAAGAATTAAAAGATTTGGGGTTTATTTGCTCAAATGGTTCTTTTAATAGAACAGGGGGAAGAAATGCAAAAGCGTATTCCCTTGTTGAAAAAAGTCGTGTTTCTGTTGGAATAGATATTACGCAAAATCATATTACGATAATTCTTGTTGACTTATGTGGAAATATTATTTTTCAAAATAGAATCCGCTCTGTATTTTCCAAAGATGATTTGTACTTTCAAAAATTGGGTAGTCTTGTTTTTGAAGCAATACAAAATCAATATATCGCAGATAAAAATGTTTTGGGGGTTGGCATTACTTTGCCTGCTCTTATCACACAAGATAATAATCAGGTTTTTTATGGTAAAATTCTTGATATTCAGGATTTTACGGTAGATCAATTTGGAAAATATATTCCTTATCCGTGTCGATTATATAATGATGCTGATGCTGCGGGTTATGCAGAAATTTCTTTGAGGGAAGATTTAAGCGATGCTTTTTACATTAGTTTAAGCAACAATGTGGGGGGATCAGTTTTAGTTAAAGGCAGTGTCTATAAAGGTGAAGGATCGCGAAGTGGTGAGGTTGGGCACATAACTATTATTCCTGAGGGAAGGGAGTGTTATTGCGGGCAAAAAGGGTGTGTTGAAAAATACTGCAATGCAACAATTCTAACCAAGGGGTATGAAAGCTTGGATGATTTTTTTTGCAATTTAGCAAATAATAATCATAAGGCACAAGAGATTTGGCATGAGTATCTATCTTATCTTGCAATTGCGATTAATAATATTCGTATGCTTTTTGATTGCAAAGTAATTTTAGGTGGATACGTTGGAGCTTTTATGGATCAGCATTTAAATATATTAAAAGAAATGGCACAAAAAAGAAATACTTTTGAAAATAATGCAGAATATATACTTGCATGTAAGGTAAAAAAAGAAGCTCTCGCCTTTGGCGGAGCCATTCACTTTATTCATGAATTATGGGCGTCCTTGTAGCCTAAGTCTTATTTTTGCTCTGTATTATTTATAGACAAATAAAGCAAAAATTCCTATTTTTTTTGTAAAGGGATTGACCTTTTTATTCAAAGTGTGTGATAATCGAACAATTTAACTTTTTAGGAGATTATTTTATGCAAAAATTGGGATCAAAAATGTTCATTTTTGGATTTCAGCACACTTTCGTCATGTTTGGGGCGACGGTTCTTGTTCCCCTTATTACAGGGCTTGACGTTGGAGTTACCTTGCTTGTTGCAGGTGTTGGTACATGGATCTTTCACGTGCTAACAAAGTTCAAGGTGCCAGTGTTTTTAGGAAGTTCATTTTCCTTTATTCCTGGCATTTTAGCTATGACTGCTGCAGGAAGCGGAAATATGCCGTATGCACTGGGAGGCATTGTTGTTGCAGGTGGTGTTTACATCATTGTTGCAATAATCTTTAAGTGCATCAATTATGAGGTACTTCATAAAATATTACCATCCTACGTTACAGGCCCGATGATTATTCTCATCGGGCTTATTTTGGCCCCTGTCGCTATTCAAAATGCAAACGGAACGCACAGTCCACAAATAGTTGCAAAAATTGGCATTCTTGGCTGCTGGGCAATTGCACTTTTTACCTTTATTTCAAGCATTATTGTAAGAGTTTTCTTTGCAAAAATCGGCTGGAAACTCCTTTCAAACTTGCCTGTCTTACTTGCCCTTGTTGCAGGCTATCTTGCTGCCGTTATTGCAGGTGTTGTCGATTTTTCTCACGTACAATCTGCAGGATGGATCGGCGTACCGCAATTTACCTTTGCAAAATTTAACCTTGAAGGAATTGCCATTATGGTGCCCATTGCAATCGTTACTATTGTTGAACATTTTGGCAATATTTTAACGATTGGAAAAGTATGCAACGAGGATTTTATTAAAAACCCGGGAATCCACCGAACGCTCCTTGGCGATGGAATTGCAACATCACTTGCAGGTTTGGTTGGCGGTCCTGCAAATACAACGTACGCAGAAAACACGGGAGCGATTGCACTTACGGGCATAAAAGATCCAGTAATTATGCGAATCGCCGCAACGTTTGCAATTTTACTCGGCTTAATTCCAAAATTCACCTCGCTTATCGGATCAATTCCAGGTCCCGTTATTGGCGGCATCTCCATCTTGCTTTTTGGAATGATTGCTTCGATTGGCGTTCGAAATATGATTGACTCAAAAGTAAACCTTGAAGACCCAAAAATCCTCATCATTGTTTCTGCAATGCTTGTTTTAGGACTGGGTGGAGCAAGCTTTCAGTTAGGCTCTGTAAACCTTAGCGGATTAGGACTTGCCGCAATTTTTGGCATTGTTCTTAACCTGATTTTACGCCCAGAAAACTCAAAAAAATAAGTTGTTTTTATAAAATTCTCCCTTAAAATAATTATATGCTAAAAAATATTAAGGAGAGAATTTTCGAAGCAAAGAAATTTTCTTTTATCATTATTTTATTTTTTCTATTTAATAAGGAAGATACTTTTTTCTAAAAATCTTTAGGCGTACAATTTTTTAAAAATGAATTTTTTACGTCCGTTTTTTAGCGGAAAACTTCATAATTATTTCTATAAAAAAGGGAGAGAATCTTATTTTTTCTTCATTAAAACAATTGACTAAAAGTTTTTTTTTCTTCATTGTATATTCCTACTTTTATTTTATAATGACTAAGAGGAGCCGGAAAAAGATTGAAAGGTTGCAGTGTTACAATAGATAGTATTTCAAAATCATTTGGTAATTTTCATGTTTTGAACGATGTGAGTTTTACCATTAAAAAAGGCGAATTTTTTTCACTTTTGGGACCCTCTGGCTGCGGAAAAACAACCTTGCTACGTATTATTGCAGGCTTTGAGTCTCCTGATGCTGGATCTGTATTATTTGACGAGAAAAATATTATTAATCTACCACCAAATGAGCGAACGTCTAATACTATTTTTCAAAATTATGCTTTGTTTCCCCACTTATCGGTTTAT
>JBOFTD010000277.1:0-3391 GCA_051651885.1 Treponemataceae bacterium | reverse complement strand
GATACAATCCAAGATTCGGGCATTACAGGGCACGCCGTTGTTTTTGATTGGGATATGAATTCGGTTTCTGATGTGGTATCAGAACTCAATCCTGCGTGGGTTGCACTGAATATTCCGCTTAATTCCACTAGTTCTGATTTGCAGTCGGCACAACGATTTGATCTTGCTTTTAAGGCTGAAGATGGTTTTTCTGAAAATGATTTTTCGATTTATTTACAGATTGGGGTGGATGCTGATGAGGATACAAAATACGAAAATGCAATCGCAATTCCAACGTGGAAACTTGAAAATTACAATCGCAATGAGACGGGATGGCAAACGCTCAGTATCGAGCTTAGTGATGCAGATCGTAGTCGGTTTTACACACATTCTGATATGCGAATTATTGTTACGCAAAATTCAAAGGGGCGGGGCAAATTTTTAATTGGTCCGTATGAAATTGTAGGGACAATGTATAATGTTCACGCTGATAATGGGACTGCAACTTTTATTGAAAATCGGCGAAAAATGGCAGATACTCCGCATTTAAATTTGCCCAGTTTTGTAGATGATGATTATATTACAACGCTTTCTGCGTCATGGAAGGCCGTTTCGACTAATGACATTAGTTTTTCTCGATTTATTCCAGAAATTCCTTTAAAATCATATACCAATTTGCATTTTTTTATGTATCTTCCTGACTATATTTCAGAATTTAATGCACCTCAAACAATTAATCATGATTTTACTTTGATTATGAGGAGGCAAACGGAAAATGGGCAGGAAGAGGCTTTGCGTTTTATTATTTCGAAAGCATTATTGGCAGCCCTTGCCTTGAAAAAAAAATGGGCGGCGGTCGTTATTAATTTAAAAGAAAAAACACTGAGTATTGATGGAGAAACTATTTCATCTGTAGACAGTAATTTATATATTGATACTGATATTTCTCCGACACAAATTATTTTTAAAATAACGCCACAAGATTCATCAAATATTGGAAAAATATATTTTTCCGAATTTTATTTAGAAGAAAATAATCCTCTTTTTTCTGTTTCGAATGCACTTTCTGTTGGCTGGAAAAAATCTGGAAGTATTCTTAAAGCGGGAAAATTCAGCATTTTATCCTCGCCTTCAATCTTTCTTAAAGGAACGGCAAAAGGGACTTTTCACGATAATGAAAATAAATTTGCCTTGTCTGGCGAGGGCAATGCAAGCGTGACTATTACTGGCATTAATTTGAAGGGCTCGATTTATCGTGCTGAGGGCGAAGAAAATAATATCACGAGTGCTGGGCATACAATTAGCACTTCCCCAAAGGGTGTGGAAGCGTCAGAGGTTTTTTATTTTAGTGACAATGGAAATACGTCGCATAAGCGAGAAAATTTTCGCCTTTATATTCCGACGCTAAAAAATCCGATTTCAACGAGTGCATCTTTTTATGCTGAAAAAAATGGATTTTTAGAAAAACAACAATTTAAAAATGATTTGACGCTCGGAATTCCTTTTAAGGAAAATGTTTTTACTCTGCAAGCTTTTCTTGAAGCAACGCAGCAAGTAAAATCTAATACGCTTTTTACAACGGATCAGTCGAGCGATTATATTAATTCTTGGATGGATTTATCAAATTTGCAATTTTCACAAGGTGAGAGTTCTGCTATTCAAAGAGTTACAAAGGCGCAAATTAAGCCGACTCTTTCGATTCCAAGTATTAATTTTATGCCTTCCTTTGCTATTGTGGCAAGCACGGTTTATCAAGTTTCCAATGTTGTCATGCATACCGATAAAACACAGTTTATTTTAAATATTCCTGTCGTGCTAAAGCGAAATACATTTTCGTTTACATGGACAAAAGAAACGGGGGCTGAAAAACGACTTTCTTCACAAGGGGGAAGTTATCAAAGTGATGCTCAAAAATATTTTGAGGCAGTTCCGTTGCAGCCATGGATTTTGAGTGCTCCGATTTTTTATGATATTTTTTACCCGCAACTTGGGGGAATTATTCAAAATAAATTTTCTGATAATAATGATTTAGGAGCATCAAAATTATTTTACAGCTCAAAATATGCTTTTACATGGGATCGTGTTTTGTCAAGTTTTTGGTATGATTTAATTGTTCCAAATCGTACGAGCATTAATTTTTCGCGCACAATAAATGCAACACAGGTTTCGCTCAGCGATATTTACAAAACAGAAATTTCTGCTTATTTTACGAGCTTTAATGTTTTAGGACTTTTTAGTCCCTATCAAATTTTTAAGTGGCTTGAGCAAGATGAGTTACGATCGGCACACACTATTAGACTTAATTTTGAAGAAGGAAATATTACCCCAAAAGACTGGAGCTATACTGGTAATTTTACTCTTGTTTTGTATTTTCAGGGCATCGATGACTATATTTCAAACTCATTTGGGCTTGAAGTATTTTCGACGAATACTTTACGGGTGAGTAATACACTCCTGTGGTCGCGTGATGCTAAAAAATCTTTTATTACTGATTTTGTAGGCTTTCTTTTTCCAAAACTTACTATTTCTGGATTAAAACTGCGAAGAGATAATAATTTAAAATATCTTGTGCAAAAAAATCGTGAAATTTATCAAGAATTTTTACTCAATCATATTTTTACCATTTATTTGAATCAAAATATAAGTATTAAGTTGACGGCTGAAGGAATTTTTTTGAGTAATGATAATGAAACATTTTCTTTGACTACTAATTTTAGCATTGCAGGAAAAATTACGTATTAGGCATCGGTGTAATTTGTTGTAAAGTAAATTCGATTGGCATAATGCATAAAAGCGTATAGACTTGAATAATTTTTGCTTTTTATTATAATAATGAGGCATGTACGCAAAAGTTTTTACCCTTTCGTACAAAATTATAGTATGTGTTTTGTGGCTATCAGCTGATAAAACAAAGGAGTTTACAAAATGAAAAAAGCCCTTAGCGTTTTTTTTGCCGTGTGTGCAGTTCTAATTTTTGCTTCCTGTGCAAAAGTAAAACCTGCCGTTGTGTTTCAAAGTGATTTTGGAAGAAAAAATCATGCGGTTGCGGCAATGTATGGTGTTGCAAAAACGGTTAATTCATCGCTTGATTTATATGATCTTTCGCATGAAATTCCTGAATATGATATTTGGATTGCAGCACTCTCGTTAGCAGGAACTATTGAATATTGGCCAAAGGGAACGGTGTTTGTTTCTATTGTTGATCCGGGTGTTGGCACTGACAGAACTTCTGTTGTGGCAAAAACAAAAACTGGGCACTATATTGTAACTCCTGACAATGGAACACTGACTTTTATTCAAGAGCAATTTGGAATCGAAGAAATTCGTGAAATTGAAGAAGCGGTAAATCGTCGTAAAAATACAGAAAAGTCTTATACTTTTCATGGCCGTGATGTGTATGCATTTACTGGAG
>JBOFTD010000276.1:0-2753 GCA_051651885.1 Treponemataceae bacterium | reverse complement strand
AATACTTTGTTTCAATAAAACTTTTCAAAAAAAATTAAATTTAAAAAAAACGTATGATAATAAATCATTGTTTTACAGAAATAATAAATTATGGCGATAATAATTTTATGAAAAAACTATTTTTCCTTATCATTATTGTTGCCTTTTTTTTTTGGATCATGCAAAACATCAATTATACCGGGTGAAGACACTATTGCCATAAAAAATATTTATATTGAATATTTTTTGATTGCTGATAGTTATGCGGACTTAAAAAAATATGATCTTGCGGCAAAATATTACTTGATAGCGGCTCGCTATCCTTTGTATCAAGTGCAGGCGGCGTACAAGGCTGCGCAAATGTTTGTGCTTGATGCAAAATGGGTTGAAGCTCTTTCGTTGTATGATCGATTATTGCGAGCGGATCCAAAAAATAAAAGTCTTTTAGAGGCGCGTGCGTATGTTACCTTTCAAATCGGAAAACTACGTCGAGCACGAAATTATTATGAGCGTTTGATCGAAACGATTCCTGATGATCCTGCCTTGAGACGAAATTATATTCAAGTGCTGATCGCTATGGGTGATGCAAAACGAGCAACTGCACAATTAGAGATTTATAAAAGTTTATTTACGGACGAGACAAAAACTGTAACGATTGAAGAAAATTTACAAAAATTGATTGACAAAAAAAATGGCATAATTGATAGTCCTATTGATGATGAACAGACAGAAGAAGCAGAGGAATCAAATGAAACTGATGAATCTGAAGAAACAAAAAAAGAAAATAGTGAATAATTTTCTTTTTTACGGTATATTTAAAATCGTGATACATTAATCGTGTCTTTAAATAAGGAGAAAAAATGACCTCATTAGAAAAATATCTTGACAAAGTAGGAAGTAAAGCATCCCCCGCTTTTATAAGTTATATTTCACAATTGCAACAAATTGCACAAATTACGCCAGAGATTGCTCGTTCAATCGTTGATGAATTAGAAGCTCAGCGCTCTCGACTTAAATTGATTGCAAGTGAAAATTATTGTTCGTTTACAGTACAATCTGCAATGGGAAATCTTTTAACTGACAAATATGCAGAGGGTTACCCAGAGCATCGTTATTATGGTGGCTGTGAAAATATTGATGCTATTGAAAGTTTTGCAGTTAAAGAAGCAATGGAACTTTTTGGAGCAGAGCATGCATACGTGCAACCACACTCGGGGGCTGATGCAAACCTCGTAGCATATTGGGCGGTATTATCTGCAAAAATTGAAGCACCTTTTTTAGCGGCACTCAATGAAACAAATCTTGCAAACTTAACAGACAAACAATGGGCAGAACTTCGAGAAAAATTAGGAAACCAAAAATTATTCGGCCTTGATTATTATTCAGGAGGCCATTTAACGCACGGTTATCGACAAAATGTTTCTGCACGGATGTTTGAAGCCTACTCTTATGGCGTTGATAAAGAAACAGGACTTTTGAATTATGATGAAATTGAAAAAAAAGCGCTTGAAATAAAACCGCTTATTTTACTGACTGGCTACAGTGCGTATCCTCGATCGATTAATTTCAAACGATTTCGTCAAATTGCTGATAAATGTGGTGCTGTTCTTATGGTTGATATGGCACATTTTGCAGGCCTTGTGGCGGGAAAAGTTTTTTCAGGCGATGAAGATCCTATACAATGGGCAGATATTGTTACCACAACTACGCATAAAACCTTGCGTGGCCCCCGCGGAGCATTAGTCATGTGCAAAAAATGGTTGACCGATTATGTTAATAAAGGATGTCCCCTTGTTTTAGGGGGCCCACTTCCTCATGTTATGGCTGCAAAAGCGATTGCTTTTAGGGAAGCAAAAACTCAAGATTATCAAAATTACGCCCACACAGTACAAGAAAATGCCCGAACGCTTGCAAAAGAACTGCAAAAGTGCAATATAAAAATCCAAACAAATGGAACAGATAATCACTTAATAGTCTTGGATGTTTCTCCTTTTGGACTAACAGGACGACAAGCAGAAATCGCCATGAGCGAATGCAATATTACATTGAACCGTAATAGCCTGCCGTACGATATAAATGGCGCGTGGTGGACAAGCGGGCTTCGTATCGGGACACCTGCGGTCACTTCACTCGGAATGAAAAAAATACAAATGATTGAAATTGCCCGCCTTATGAAAAAAGTGTTGGACAATACTTCTCCTGCGATTACTAAAAAAGGCGAAAAAGCCAAAGGAAAAATTACCATCAATGAACAGGCAAAAAAAGAAATTCAAGCGGATGTAAAAAAATTACTCAGTGAATTTACGCTTTATCCTGAACTCGACCTTGACTTTCTCAAAGCAGAATTTTCTTGATAAAAAATCTTCCAGCAATTGAAAAAGATAAAAAGCGTTCAATATTTTATAAAGATACTTGACATTTTTTTTATAGTATGTTATTTTTTTAGAATATTCCCCTGTAGCTCAGCTGGCAGAGCAACAGACTGTTAATCTGTGGGTCGTTGGTTCAAGCCCAACCGGGGGAGCTATCAATAAATCATTGGTATATCAGTATTTTATAAAAATAAAATTACCCAAACAAAAGGGCGTTTTCAACTTATTAAAATCAAAATGACACCTAGCCATTTTTACTTGTCCTTTTTTTAGAGGTTTATTTTGCATACGCAAAATGATGAAAAACGCTGAGCATTTTAATAATGCAACCATTTTCAGTATTCAAAAAAGGCAAATTGAAGTCTTTTTATGTACAATTCAAAGACAAAGAAACGAATAAGT
>JBOFTD010000275.1:0-13821 GCA_051651885.1 Treponemataceae bacterium | reverse complement strand
GCAATTGAAACGAGAACCGTTGACATGCATATAAAATGCATTCGTGAAAAATTACATTTAAGCAAAAATTCAATTGTATCGGTGCGTGGCATCGGTTATAAATTCACAGGAATAATAGAAGACTAACAATGAAAAAAAGTATTTTTTACAAGATTCTTTCCATTACCGTTTTGACAGTTGCTCTACTGTACACAAGTTTTATTTGTATTGCTCAATTTTACAACATCCAAACGGCAAAGACTTACACTGAAAATATCCTAAACCTGATAAAAGCCGATATCACAAACGGTGAAAACCAAAATCAAAAATATCAAGAAATTGTTCAAAAATTCCGCCAAACTGATGTGCGAATCAGCATTATCGACAAAGACGGCACCGTTTTAGCCGACACAATTCGCCCAAACATTGATGCAAATCCGTTTGACAATCACCGTGAACGCTCAGAAATTCAAAAAGCTACTGTGCCCAACAAAACTGCACACGCAATCAGAAAATCCGATAGCCACGGCGACAGTTTTTTGTATAGTGTAAAAAAATTTGACGAAATATTTATTCGTGTTGGGCTTAAGCTCCACGTGATTAATCAATTTTTACTCAGCTTTATGATTAGCTCGCTTATCATCACAATTATTATTGTTTGCGTAATCATGCTCGTTGTCCCTCTGTTAATAAAAAAAATTATTCGTCCTTTTGAGTTGATTAAAAATAACCTTGAACGAATTATTGCAGGCAAAGAAATTCAAAAAATGTATTTAAGTAGCCATGATGACATCAACATTATTTTGAATGAAATTAATACGATTTCAGCCCTTCTTAACGAGACAGTGCATAAATACCAAAATGAAAAAGAAAAGCTCGCATCTGTTTTAGACACGATAGAACAAGGAGTTATCGCGCTTAACAAAAACAAAAAAGTGATTTTTACCAACAATTTTTTACAAACGCTCATTGGAAGTTTTGCAAAAAATGCGAGCCACCTTATTGAGATTTTACGTGATGCAGGATTAGAAAATAAAATCACGAGTGAAATTGATTTAAATCGTTACGCCTTGTTTGATTACGAAATACTTGGAAGAGTTTTAGAAATCGCCATTATTCCCGTTGCAGGAGGCGGAAAGCCAAATGAAATTGCAAGCCTCATCAAATTTTCAGATGTAACGCAAATACGAAGACTTACACGAGAAAAGCAAGATTTTTTTATCAATGCATCACATGAATTGAACACGCCGCTCACCTCGGTTTTGGGATATTCAGAGTTGCTCAATGCGTCCTCCTTCGATGACAAAGAAAAAATCAAGGATTTTGCCAATAAAATCAACAAAGAGGCAAATCGCATGAAAGCCCTCGTTTCTGACATGCTTTTATTAAGTAAAACCGAAGGAAACTGGAACGAATTTATAGATGAAAAAATTGATTTAGCGACACTTACGAACACGGTTTTGGAAAGTTTTTCTATAAAAATTAAAGAAAAAAATATTACACTCATCAGCAAAATCGATCAAGTCAGTATTTTTGCAAGTGTTGAAAAAATTACGGAAGTGATTTCAAATTTAATTGATAACGCCGTAAAATACACAAAAAAAGATGGCACCATTGAAATAATCTTAAAGGAAGAAAATCAAAAAATCATTTTTTCAATTTCTGATACAGGCGTTGGAATTCCAGAAAAATATATCAATCGTGTTTTTGAGCGATTTTTTCGTGCAAAAAATATGAAAGACGCTACAGGCACAGGACTCGGCCTCACCATCGTAAAAAATATTTGCACTCACTATAATGCAGAAATTTCACTCAAAAGCACTGAAGCCATCGGAAGCGAATTTGTGATCTCCTTTCGAAGTGCAACAAAGTAGTCGTAGCATCACGCAATTGAAGAACGATTTCTCACAATTTTCAAAGCAAGAGAAGAAAAAAAACTTACGCATCAAAATGTTCTAACTCTTTTTTTACTTCAGCGACAAGATAGAAAGAGCCGGTAACTAGTATCGTTTTGATTTTATTTTCAATGGCCTCTCTAAATACATTATTTATAATAGAAGAAAAATTTTCATCTGCTGAAAAATCTGATTTAGTTTTTTTAGAAAGTTTAAAAAAACTATTTTTTAATTGGATAAAATTTGTTTTTTTAAAATTACCGGGAATAGTAACAAAAATTTTTTGAAAGCGTACTTTTCGAAAAGTTTTTGCAAGACGTGAAATATTTTTATCGCCCGCACAAGAAAATAATAAAAAAGCTTTTTGTTTTGAAAAAATTTTTTGATATGCGTTAAGTGTACTTTTTAAACTGTCGTGGGTATGTGCCACATCAAAAATGACAGAAATACTATATTTTTTAAGTGTAAAAATTTCAAATCTTCCCGTAATTTTTGTTTTTTTAATTCCATTTATCAAAACCGAAGATGAAATTTCTGGAAAAAATTTTTTAATTGCAAAAATAATGCACATTGCATTTTCTGCTTGAGCTTTTCCAAGCAAATTCATGCAAAAAGTAATTTTTTTTTTCTGCTTTTTAAGCAATAATACAACGTTCATTTTTAGGTCATGTAAAAAAAAACTGTGCAAATTTATATGTCGAGGAATATATGAAAATTCAGCATATTTTTTTTTTGCGATTTTTTTTAAAATTCTTTTTGTTGTACATTTTTGTTTTGTAGATATTACCGGGACACTTTCTTTAAAAATACCTGCTTTTTCAGAAGCAATTTTTGCTAGAGAATTTCCTAATATTTCTGTATGTTCATACTCAATCGGGGTAATTATGCAAAACTCTGGAGTAAGGACATTTGTGGCATCAAGGCGACCACCAAGTCCTGTTTCGAATACAACGTATTGGCAACCAGCATTTTTAAAACACAAAAATGAGTAGGCGGTAACCATTTCAAACCATGAAGGAAAAAGCTCGCAAGGAAATTCTTTTTGAGGAATACTGGAAAAACGCTCATAGAATTCCTGTGCAGATTTTTCGTACAACGTAGATTCAAAAAAAGTTCCAGCTTGCGTAATGCGTTCAAAAAAAGAAAGAATGTGGGGGGATGTAAAAAGACCCGTTTTGAAACCAGCAGCGTCTAAAACATTTGCTAATAGCGTTGCGATTGATCCCTTGCCTTTTGAGCCAGCAATATGGATTGATTTATACGTCGTATGCGGATTGTCCAAAATATTTACGAGAAATTGCATAGTTTCTAGATTTTTTTTGCCGACACCTTTATCGCCATTATTCATAAAAGTATCAAGCCATTGTAAAAAAGTTTCTAAATTAATAAGAGTTCCTTTACATTTATCATCTATAACTATTATAGCTCCTAGCTTTAAAAAAAAAGGAATTTTGCAAAAATATTTTATAAAAAATCAAAAAAAGATTAAAAATTTTCTAGTTTTATAAATCAAGATTCTAAATTGCGTTGGATTATTTTTTAAGCACTTACTCTTTGAAATTATCAATTTTATTTATATTCCAAAAAAGGAATATAAATAAAACCTAAATAGCAAGAAAAATTAAACAATTATGCCTTTTGAAAGCGTTCCCGATGCATGTTTATTTTCATCCGATGGTTTCCAGTTTTTTCGAACTAGTGCAATAAAAGAACTCGCAATAAAAATAGTGGAATAAACACCAGAACACATACCAACAATAAGAGCAAGTGCAAAATCTTTCATACTACCAGAAGTAAAAATATATAAAGAGAATGCCGTAAACATTGTTGTTACCGTTGTTATAATAGTACGCGCCAAAATTTCTGTTTGTGCTGAATTAAGAATCTGTACAAAAGATGTTACCTTTAAATTTGGCTCACGCATTTTTTCACGCACGCGATCAAGGACAACAATAGTATCATTGATTGAATAGCCAATTATTAAAAGAATCGCAGCAACCGTAATAGTTGTAACTTCCATTTGCATCCATGCCATAAAAGTAAGCATAATAAACGCATCATGCATGATAGCCAAAACAGCACCGAGTGCAAAATCCCACTTAAATCGAACGGTTGCATAAAGCCAAATAAGTGCAAGCGTTGCTGAAAGCAAAAGAATAACTTGAATCACCAGCGTTTTTGAAAAATCCATTGCAATAAAGTCTGTTTTCAGAACAGCAAAATTATTTTCACCGAATTGTGACGTCAAAGCACTTGCGATATTTTTTTTGATATGCTCGCTTGCAGCTTCATCGGTTCCATCATCAGCAACACGAATTTGAAATGTTCGTAAAGACTCATCGCCAACTTGCTTGACACTCGCCGATGGCAAGTCTTGTGTAAGAGCCAAGCGAACAATATCAACGGATATCTCTTTGCCTTGAGGTGACAAATAATACAGGTAAAAAAGCTCTGAAGATAACAAGCTTGATGATTCAGAATTTGAAAAAAATCCATTTGATTCGGTAGAATCATCAGCAATAGCCGTCGCCAAAACTCCATCAATAGAATTAATGGCGGCCAGTAAATCTTTTACCGTAGGATAACTAGTAAAATCATACACATGCGTAGTATTTTCTGCACCAACACCACTCACCACAAACACAAGCGATTGATCATTTATCTGAACAGAAATGGTTGCAGGGCCAAAGTATGAAATGCTCATAGCAGGAGATGCAAATCTCACATCTTGAACCAATCCTGCCTTGAAATCAAGACCAAGGTTAAGTCCTTTTGTTGCAATAGCATAAATGCCGCTTAAGATAAGTAAAATACTAATCGTTAATAACGGAGCAAATGCTTTATTAAATTGAATTATTTTTTTCATTGTGAAAGCCCCCAACCAATGCTTATTTTTTCACGTTTTAAGGTTTGTGTCCCAAAATCAAATAAAAGCCGTGAAACAAATAAGGCGGTAAATACTGATGATATAACACCGATAGACAAACTTACGGCAAAACCTTGAATCGGGCCTGAGCCAAGCTGAGAAAGAAAAATTGCCGCAATAAAAGTCGTAATATTTGAATCCATAATTGCCCAAAAAGCGCGATCAAAGCCAGCTGAAATAGCAGTAGCTCTACGTTTTCCTAAACGAATTTCATCCCGAATACGCTCAAAAATAACAACATTCGCATCAACTGCCATACCAATCGTCAAAATCATACCAGCAATACTAGGAAGTGTTAAAGTCAATCCGAATGCAGACAAAATACTAAACATCATAAAAAGATTCAAAATCTGTGCAACAATTGCATTAAATCCTGCACCTTTATACCAAAGAAGCATAAAAACCATTACCGCAATCAATCCATAAAAAATTGCCTGAATACCTTCGTCGATAGCGATTTTTCCGAGCGATGCTCCAATAACTTGTTGACTTTCAATAGAAAGCGGAACATTAAGCCATGCAGTTTGAAGAACTTTTTGCAACGTTTGTGCCTCTTCTCGTCCAAAACCACTGATTGCAACTTGCCCGCCAGTAATTGGCTCATTAATTGATGCCGCAGATTTTATCTTATCATCAGAAACAATTGCCAAACGTTTATCTTTATTCTGAGTCGTAAAAGCTGCAAAAATTTCAGCACCTTCAGCATCAAGAATAAAATTCACCTGAGGCCGCCCGCTAATATTATCGCTACCAACTTCGGCAGATTTTATGTGTTTTCCCTCAAGTGCAACTTCTTTTTTCACGGCAAGAAAATCAATACGCTCATCAAGACCATATTCATCTTTTATGTATAAGCCTAAAATTTCAACGTCATCAGGAATAATGCTCGGATTCAGTAATTTTCCTGTTGCATCGAATGTATTTGCTTGATTAGATCGATAATATTCTTTAAAAGCCGTTGTTGCCTCATCGTCGACAAGACGAAAATTCAAAATCCCTTTGCCCATGATAATAGAATTAATTCTATCTGTTTCAGCAGCTCCAGGAATTTCAATATAAATACGATCTTCACCTTGCCGACGAAGCAATGGTTCGGTCAAACCAAATCGATCAATTCTCCCTCGAAGCGTATCAATCGTTTGTGCCATAGCTTCTTCTCTAAACTGAGCAACATTATCACTTGGAATCTCATCAACTTGTGAAGCAAGTGCTGCCTGCAAATCAGCTTTTATAATAACGCTCATACCCCCAGAAAGGTCGAGCCCTAATTTTACTGATGAATTATAATTCTTTTTTGCGTTCAAAATTGTATCACGATAATGCTTTTCAATATCAAGTAAAAGTTCACTTTGAAAAGGAAAAGCCTGTAAAAAGTCAGCAATAGTCCATTCTTTGGGAACAGTCTTTTTTAAATCCTTTAAATTTTGTTTCGCCGTCTTAAGCAAATAATTATAAGATTCAGGCAAAGGAGCCTCTTTATCTGTGCGTGCCATTTGAATGAGCTCTTTTACATCTTTATCCGCCATAACAACTGCATAATCTTTTATTTTTTCTAAAGAACTTAAAGCAAGATTTTGCATCTCCTTTGACGTTAATCGATACCAACTAATTGATGGCCATAAAAACCCAAAACAACTGGCTAAAACAACTAAGACAACAACAAAACGAAGCCGTTTATTCATTTTTAATCTCCAAACAGTTTATTTTTTTTCTATCGGATCGCTTGATTTTTCTTTTTTTGATTCCGCTTTTGTCGCAGCCGGTTTGTCAACAACAACCGTTGCAATTGCCGAGCGTGAAAATTCAATTTTTGCATCATCATCAACCTTAACGATCACCGTTAAATCGCGTGTTGAACTAACAACACCATGAATGCCGCCTATAGTAATAATTTTATCGCCTTTTTTGAGGGCACTAATCATTTTTTCCGTTTCTTTTTGTTTTTTTTGCTGTGGACGCATAATAAAAAAATACATGATTAGAAAAAGTAAGCCAATTGTCACCATCATCATGAGATTGCTACCACCCGCTGCCTGTGCTTGCAAAAGAGGGAAATTAAACATAAAACACATCCTTAAAAAGTAATTTGTAGCACTTACAATATCATAAAAAAGATAAAAGCGTCAAGGCTTTTTTAGCAGTGTATGATATTTTACAAAGACTCCATTCGCATTGTAAAAACAAGAAATAGCATTGCAAGCAAACCATTTTATAGGAGAGAGCTAATTATTAATCGCACAAGAGAAACCATTTAATTTTTATTTTATATTGACTAAGAAAAAAAAATTAGACTATACTGTGAAACTATTGCTGGAGTAAACAACGCTATCAATAATTTTCTAGAAATTCATGCCTGCCTTTGCTTTCAATTTTAGAAAAAAGAAAAACTAAACCCGACTCGTTTTTTCAATATTCTAAAAATAGACAAATCCGAATTATTTAAAGATTCAAAACAAAATTTTAATACCATTAGATAAAGATTTATTATGAAAAAAACAGAACAAAACAAACCTTTTTACAGTGCCTTCGTCCGCGAAAAAAAACAAATTATGCCGCATGAAAAAATTTCTTCTACACAGGCTGATTTTGAAACATACAAAAAAGTTGAAAAAAATTCATTTGCTAAATGCCCAGAATCGAGCGTAAAGGTTAAAAAAATAAAGTCTCTTTTTTCATTAAACAAACAAAAAACTCAAAAAGAAGCAGATATTCTTGAAAATTTTGACAAAATCATTCAAGATTTGTACCCGCTTTCTGCAAAACAGTTAAAAATTTTGCCATACAATGTAAAAAAATTATCGCATCTTTTGACAGATGAACGAAACGATCGCCTGATAACTTACATGAACGATAAATCGCATTTATCTGCATACATGCATTATTTTATGTGGTGGAATTTAATTCGCTTATCTGCTGTTTTTACAGCACTTCCTGAAAATGCGTTTTCTTTTCTGCAAGATGATTCGTGCGTTTTGGATATGGGAAGCGGAACTCTAACCCTTCCTATCGCACTTTGGCTTAGCCGTCCAGAACTTCGAAAAAAAAAATTAACTATTTATTGCATGGATATTTCTGCCACAAGTCTTGCAACGGGAAAAGAAATTTTTACCAGCATTGTAGCAAAAACACAAGACACAGAAAACAAAAATCAGATTGAAGAATGGAAAATTGTTGCCATTAAAGGCACTTTTGGAGCAGAAATTCGAAAAAAAATTGATTTTGTAACGTGTGCAAATATGTTTAACGAAATGTTGTGGAATTGTCAAAATCAGGTTGAAAATTTTGTTGCAACATATTTCAAAAAGATCACTGCATACACAAATGAAAAAGTAGCTTTTTTTATTGCAGAGCCCGGAATTCCGCTGGGAGGGCGTTTTATAAGTCACTTTCGAAACATTTTGCTAAAAAATCAATTCAAGATAAAATCTCCATGCCCGCATGAGAAAAACTGTTGCATGACAGGAGAAAAAGGCGATAAGTGGTGTCATTTTGTGCTACATTCAGAAAATAATTTTCCAAAAAAGTTAGAAAATTTTTCTAAAAAATGTGCATTGCCTAAAGACAGGGCATCCATATCATTTATTTTTGCAGATAATTTTTCAAACCCCATTTTGCCGTCAAAAAACTTAAGCGTGCGAATTACCTCTGATATTATTCAGCTTCCACCGCATAAAACTGGTCGCTACGCATGCAGTCATCTTGGGTTACTTTTAATTGTTGGCAATGTTCAAAAATATATTTTTGGTAGCCATCTCGAAATTGAGTTACCATCTAATTTTGACACAAAAAAATTATCCATCGATAAAAAAAGTGGTGCAAAAATAATCTTTGTAGGTTCTTGATTGTTTTATATAAGGAATATTTATTATAAACGCAGGAAAGATAATGAAAAATAAATATGGATATCGACTGCACATTTCAGAGAAAATCTTAACTATTGTTGTGTAATTTGAATGGTACATTCAAATAGTGATATTGTCGCTTCAAAAATTATAGATAAGATTTAAGTGCTATTATTAAAAGAGAACCTTTGTTTTTGGCAAAGAAAAGGCTCTCTTTATAAATTTAATTATGGCAGCCACCATTGCAACCACAACCACCAGATTTTCCTTCACCTCCACCGCAACAGCCACCTTCACCGTGATCATGTCCGTGGTGGTGATGACCTTCACCTTCGCCGCCACATCCGCCGCCATTTGAACAACCGCATGAATAGTCATTTTCAATGTCTCTATCAGCAATTTCTTTTTCAGTAGCATCACGAATATTAGTAACTTCAACATCAAAAAATAGTTTTTCGCCTGCAAGTGGATGATTTGCATCAACTTTTATTGTCTCATCGGTAACGTCAACTACAGTAACAACTTGCCCACCTGTTTCATTTTGTGCTTCAAATTGCATTCCGACTTCAATTTTTGTTTCGCTATCAAACTGAGTGCGAGGAACTTCAATGATCAGTTCTTCTTGGACTAACCCATATCCATCTTCAGGAGCAACTTCTACTTTGAATGCATCGCCAACTTTTTTGCCTTCTAAGGCATTTTCAAGACCGCAAATAATATTTTTATAGCCATGAAGATAGTCTAGTGCACCTAAATCTTTTGAAGAATCAAGTATTTCATTCTTTTCATCTGTGAGGGTATACTCAAGGGTAACCACTTTATTTTTTTCTATAATCATTTCAAAAAGCTACTCGTTATTTTCATAAAAGTCAAGTAAGATTTGCAAACGCACGCCACGTATTTTTTTTGAAATAAATGCCTTGACTGTCATTTTTTTTTTGTGTAGACTACTCATACTCATCTTAACTTTAGTGTTAGGAATAAAAAACATGGAGGCTTTTTATGAAAAAAAGTTTTATCGTATCAATAATGTTAATAACATCTTTTGTTTTGTTTATGTCTTGTGATAATGCAAGTAATAGTGGCGTAGATATATGGACAAAGCTTACTCAAGAAAATGCAGTAACAGAAATTAAAAAGTATGTCGATGGTTTTTACAAAGGTTCGTATACCTCTGTATTTGGTCTGACTATAGATTTCTATTTCTATGTAGAAGGTGATAAAGTAGGGTCTGATTCTACAGAGGAAGATGCAAAAAAAAATGCAGTGCTGATAACGGATTTTCTTAAGGATAGTGGAGATAATTATGAGTTATTTACCAATGGTGGTAGCAAATTACGAGATATTGAAAACGGTGTTGAGGTAATTTACACAAAAAAATAAGCACTCATTTTAAGTCATAACCAGCCGTATAACGCGGTTGGTTTTTTTTAGTAATATGATAAAAAAAGAAATATAGATCTGGTGGTGAGACATCAAAGGTATATTCTTAATTTGCCGAGTTAATGATTCCTATTATGTTACGCTTGCAACTACTTGTAGCAAATTTTAATATTTATGCAGATGTTTGTGCTAACTTAAATATTGTTCTTTCTGACCCATTAGCATTCAGCTTAACATACCGCTACACATTCTAATAATTTTTGATTCGTCAACTAAAAGCACCTGCATACTGAGGTGCTTTTTTATGCAGGTGTACAAGCTATAATTTGGGGAGTGCAATCTGTGCAAAAAGACGCTCAAGTTTGATAAATGCAATCAACATAATTCAGTCTGCGTGATGTGCTTTGATAAAGATTTCTCCGCAGGTTTTTGCGTCATCAAGTGCATTGTGTGCGTCGTAGACAATGCCAAAATGATCTGCTAAAGAAGTCAAACTGTGCGACTCAAGCTCTTTCCACGCTTGACGTGCTTTTTTAAGCGAGCATTCCCATTCAAAATTGCACAAAGGAGACTTGATTTCGTAGTAGGCGAGGCACGCATCCAAAACACTTTTGTCAAATGGTGAGTTATGGGCAACAAAGGGAATATTTTTATTTGTCGCTGTAGCCTTTTTAATAAACGGATCAATTGTTTTAGCCAAAACCTCAGGAAATAAATCCTCATTTTCAACATCTTCAACTGTTAAGCCGTGAATGTCCGTAAAATCTTCGCGGATATACAATGACGGCGGCTTAATAAGCGAATAGGCAGTGTCAATTATTTTTCCATTTTTGAAATGCACAAGCCCTATAGAAATAGCACTGTTACGATCGTGATTTGCTGTTTCAAAATCAATTGCAATAAAATTCATTTTTATTCTCCTTTATATAAAACTCTCAATGAGTTTATCATGTTTTTATCTTTTACCCAATGGGCAATTATCCTCAAAGTTGATTTTATTAAAATCCAACTGTTTTACCCTCAGTATTTGCCGCTAAGATTTTTTCACTTTGACAAAACTCAATAATTTCATCCTTGCACGGTTTTTTTCCCGTAACAATGTGATGGAGCGAAATTTTTCTTGCGATATTGTCAATTTCTCCGCCAGAAAATAAATACTCGCTTGCCAGCTTGTGGCTCAATTCCTCCGAAATCCACTGTATTTTATTTTTCCAAATCAATTTTTTTGCCTCCGTTGAAGGCGATTCAAATTGAATTTTGAACAAAAATCGGCGCTCAAAAGCTGCATCAAAATTGGTTGCAAGGTTCGTTGTAGCAATCAAAATCCCTTGTAAACTCTCCATTTCTTCAAGGATTATATTTTGAATTGCATTATCAGTTTTATCCGTTGAGCGACTGGGATTTTCCGATCGCTTGCTAAAAATTGCATCTGCTTCATTAAATAAGAGAATGGGCATTTTTTCCGTTTTTGATTGCGAGGCGATTTTACACATCGTTTTGTATGACGAAAAAATATTTTTAATTAATTTTTCACTTTCGCCATACCAGCAGGTTTTTGTCTTGCTGATATCAACATGAAAAATAGCGCGACCTGTTTTTTTTGCGATTTGATAAACACTTTCGGTTTTTCCTGTGCCGGGAGCACCATAAAATAAAACAGCAACGCCTGAAGGCAGCGATTCTTTTGCTAAGCGTTTTTGTAAAAGAGAAAACTGCTTTTCTTCAAAAACTGCCTGCAAATGATTAATTTCTTTTTCATTTTTTTTGCTGTAAAAAAGACTTTTTTCTTTAATAGCGTCTGGTTTTAGCAGTTTTGAGTCATCAAATTTTTTCTTAAAAAGATTTGCATGCTCTCCCAAAAAAACATCCCAGCCCTTATCCGTTAAAGTAAACGTAGTATTTTGAACAGAACCTTTTTTTTCAAATTGTATAAGGTCTTGTTGTAAAAGAGTGTGCTTTTCATCAATAAAAAGTTGTGCTACCTCAAATCGTCGTGTTGACCTTGTATAAATAACTACCAAAATTTCACTAAGACTCCACTGCGAAAAAGAGCCACTTCTGCTAGACGCACACACGAGGTAAAAAAAGATTCGATTCTCTATATTTTGCAGAGTTTTTTTCATAGTCTGAATAAATGAAAGATGACTGTAATCGCACTCCATTTTTAAAATAGTTGTAATAACAACGTTTGAAAGGTGATGCTTTAGTTCAAAACGTTGCTCATAAATAGCATTAATTTCATTACAAGCTTCTGAAATAAAACTTGAAACATCTTTTTCCTCAGAACTGTTACCGTCAAGCTCATCTGTAACGCTAAATATTCTATTTTCAATAATAGATTGTAAAACTGGATCTTCAATACGGTATTCACTTGAAAAATAGTTTGTTGTTTTGTAGTAGAGCAGTGAATTCCTACTTTTCGTTGTTATTATTTTTTTATCTTGTAAGGAGTCAAAATATTTTTTGTATAAAATAAGTTGCGATGAATCCATGTCAAAATATTTTTTTAGCTTACAAAAATCGGGGAAATCGTCGTCATCAATGAAAAAAGAAAAAATGCAACAAAAAAGAAACGTTTCAATCGTTTCTGTGCTCAAATAATTATTAAGCCGCACGAGCACTTTTTCAGTTTTTTTAGAAAGTTTTGGCTTTAGCTTTGATTTCGCCAGCTCTTCTTTAACAATAAAAATTGCCTGCAAAATATTCCAGCGAATTTTTTTCCCCTCTTTTACAGCGGGCTTTACTGTTGTGATCACCGTATCCGACAAAGATTTTGTTTCTAAACTACTCATTTTTATCTCCGTGTTTGTTTATACCTTAGTGTAACACGGGCGCTCTAGCATATAATGACAGAGCAAAAAAACTTTTTATATTTTTTTACAATTTTTTTTCTTGGGCGTTCCGTAATTAAAAACGAAAGTTTTTAATTACGGCGCTGCTTCCACTTGTATCTTTTACAAACGTCCCTTGTGCCCGTTTGTAAAAGGATACCGCTTCACCAGCTAACGCAAATTACGACAGCTGGGCTTTAATGTTTTCAATCTCATTTAGCACCGCTTTCTTATCTTTGAGGTTATCAATATAATACCATTCATCGTTCTTTTTCCAGCCTTTAGGTATTTTAGAAATATATTCCTTTTTAATCCAAAGGCCAAATTGAGGGTGTTTTAGATAGTTATAACATAACTCGAAGATATCAAAAATTAGACAGTATTCATCCTTGAACTTTGCTTTTAGTTCTTGCCCTAAAGCAAAAAAAGTAATAGGTAAATAATAGTCACAGTTATCTTTCATAACTTTTTGTTTTTTAAGAATATATCCAATTTTTAAGGCTTCCCAATCAAATGTATATAATTTATTTTTTGAGTACTTTAATACATCTGGATTTTTGATCATATAATAAAAAGGGTTCTCTTTATTAGTAAAGTTATTAATAACATCTTGAAGAGTTTTATCCTCAAGCAGGCAATCAAATAACTTAAAATAAGAGATTGATTTAGCTTTAAAAGATTCTTGCCACTCCTCTTTTGTTCTACACAAATGATAGCGGTTTTGGTGTATATCTGCGTAGGTATTTCCATGCCACGCTCCAAAAGTTACATTGGGGTCGTTATAATTATTTGCAGCAAGCAATGCTCGTCTAAAAAGATTCCGCTCGGGTACAGAGATGAGAATATTTTCATATTTTTGGAGGCGTTCAAGGCTTATTTTTTTTTCATTTATACTTTTGCTAATAAATTCCTCAATTGTTCCTTGTGTAAGCCAATGGTCTTCTAAATTTTGAAAAATTTCTTCA
>JBOFTD010000274.1:0-1522 GCA_051651885.1 Treponemataceae bacterium | reverse complement strand
ATATTGAGGCTCAAAGTCTTGGTATGACAAATACTGTTTTTGTTGACACTTCGGGCTACAGCGAGCTAAATATGACTACAGCACGCGACTTTGTTGCCTTTTGTCGTATTTATACATTAAGTTATCCTGAGGCAATCGAGCGTTATCATTCCGTACGATCAATGACATATCCACAATTGCATAATGTAAATCCTAATGATTTTGCAAACTTCAAATCAATTACGCAAAGTGCAACAAACAAATTATTAGGCGTGATAGAAGGTGCAGATGGCTTAAAAACAGGATTTATTCCAGAGTCAGGTTATAACCTAGCTTTTACAGCAAAGCGTGGAAATATGAGAATAATAATAATTATGCTAGGACTTCCCGGTGTTGGAACAGCACAAGGAAATCGCTATCGTCTTTTAGATTCAACAACCTTTACAAACTGGGCGTATGCGACTTTTGAGCGACTTGAAATTAATACAAAGCAAAAAATTGTCATGCAAGTTTGGAAAGGGAAAAAAAATAAACTTTATCTTACAACCGATTTAAATGCAGATATTAGTGTCCCCAAGATTGTTGAAAATGCATCCCAAAAAGTTGAACAGATTTTTGAAATTCCATCTTCATTAGTGGCACCTATTGCAGCAGGGCAAGTATGTGGCAAACTCATTTATAAACTTGATAATTTTGTATTGCAAGAAGTACCGCTTATCGCAGACAGAGATATTCCAAAAGCAAATTTTATCAAAAGAGGAATTGATTCCATCGCACGAGCTTTTGTGCACTAAAGAAATACATTTTTTTACAATAACTATCTTTACCTTTTTTATAAATTATGATACAGTTACCGCACAAGCCAGCGTGGTGGAATGGTAGACACGGTAGACTCAAAATCTACTACTCGTGAGGGTGTAAGAGTTCAAGTCTCTTCGCTGGTATCTTAAATCCTTGTTTAGCAAGGATTTTTTCTTTTATAAAATCACTTATGAAAAATGATTCTTTAATTCATAATTTAAAATTACCAATTGACAAAAAAATAATTCTTTCTGTAGTAGGTGCAGGTGGCAAAACAAGTCTTATTTACAACCTTTCAAAAGAATTCGCCGCACTTGAAAAAAAAAATTTTATTTGCACCACAACACACATGATGATACCATGTAAAAAAGGATTTTTTTTGGAAGAAGGAAAAATAAAAAATACTACAAGTTTTTTTTATAAAAACGCCATCATTATTGCAGGAAAAAAAACAAAACTGCATAAATTCACTCAGTTGACAGAGGCAAACTATAAAAAAATTGCGAACCAAGCAGATATTATTTTAATCGAGGCGGATGGCGCTAAGCACAAAAATATTAAAATTCCTGCTGTGAACGAACCACAAATACATCCTAAAACTGATTATGTCGTTATTGTTTGTGGACTTTCATGTCTTGGAAAAACAATAAAAAATCATCATTTTCGCTACGAGCTAGGCTTGGATGGTAAAATATTTTTTCCCCATGAAAAAATTACACAAGAAAATATTCTTCATATTTTG
>JBOFTD010000273.1:0-2012 GCA_051651885.1 Treponemataceae bacterium | reverse complement strand
CTTGCCATCAGCACCTAAAAATCCGATAATCATACGCCATGAAACTAATCGTCCACAACCACGGCGAGACAGAGACAGCGACAAAGCGATGGCAGTAACGGTCGGGCGCCTTCGAGAATGTCCGCTTTTTGATATTCGCTTTGTGGGGCTTTCTCATAATACTGTTCGTGGTGCTGCAGGTGGGGGAATCTTGAATGCCGAATTATTAAAATCAAAGGGATTTTTCAATAATTTATAATAATAAGGAGAATCGTCCATGAAAAAAAAGTTATCATTTATTTTTGCTTTTGCTTTTTTGTTTGTGATTGCATCTTCATGTGTGTCAACATCAAGTGCAAAATCTGAAGAAAAAAAACCCGCGTATAGTAATCAATTAATACAAGAATATGATCATGCTGTACGGAATCTTGAAGTGAAAATCAGTATTGAGGATTATATTTTTGATAAAGAGCAAATTATACGTAAAATTACTGAGCTTGATACCATTATCTTAAATGCCGACTTTGAAAAATGGCAAGAATATATTAGCCCAGAATCGATAACATATTGGTCAACAAAAAGAAACTTAAATATGCTTTCGAGAATGTATTCTGCTAAAGGAGTCGGATTCGCGACTTTTAAAGATTATTTTACCGAATACGTGGTGCGATCCCGTCTTGAAAGTAGCCCCGATGAAATTCGCTATATTAATCAGAATTATGTAAAAGTTGTGGAAATTAAGAATAATAAGGACATTATTTTCTATGAATTTGTAAGAAATGATCAAAAAGAGTGGTTAATTCGCCTAAGAATGCTTGATGATAGATGATAGATAGTATATAGTAAAAAAAATATGCACGCTAAGATCGTTGCAGATATTTAGACTTATTCGTTATATTACAAAAAACGAATAGTTATTGTTAGTGGCTGTGGCTACAAGAGGAGTTTTTATGAAGGTAAGATTTTTTCTGTTTGCAGTAATAATTACGGGAAGTGTGTTTTTTGCACAAGAGAGATCCGAGACAACAGTTGAGCAAGAATATTTAAATAGCTTGGAAACAGTAATTATTAAAGAGCTCGCATCATCTGATGACAGAGAAAATAAAACAATTGCGCTTGAAATGATTGATAAAATTATTGAGGCAGGAAGAGTTACACCAGAGATTTTACATGCCCTTGCGGTACTTTCTGGAGAAGGTTTATTTTATGAATCACGTACAGAAGGCCGTTTAGTGAATAATTACACTGATGTGAGAATGCAAGCGTGCGATTTACTTGCAAAAATTGCAACTGAAGAATCAAAATCTACTTTAACACGTGTTGCTCTTGCTGATAATGATCCAATGGTTGCCGCAAGTGCTATTCGAGGGCTTGGATTAGTTGGTTTAAACGATGAAGATGAAACAATGGATACAATTGCATGGACGTTAAAAAAATTTGATTCATTAAATCCTTCTTCTTCACTTGCATGGGAAGCACTTAGTGCGTATGAGCGAATTTTTCCAACTGTAAAAAATCATCGAAATTTAATCGAATCAACATCACGAATTATTGGAAACCATTCATATTCAAGTCAGGTTAGAGCAAAGGCTCGTGATTTATTTGTTAAATGGAGCACGAAAGTTTAAGTTCTTATTTGCCTTTTTAAAGGAATAAATGAAAATAAAGCAGTTTTTGCAAAAAACATACAAAGACGATAAGATGGTTTTGCCCTTCTTATTGTCTATACTTTTTTTCGGACTTGCGTATGGATTATTTCGCGGTGTGCAAGATAATTATTATGCAGAAATTGCTCAATTAAATAAGTTTGATCGTGGTTTAGTTGAATTTTTTCGTGAGTTACCGGGATTATTTCTTATATTCATTTTGGCTTTTTTATATAAATTGAGTGAAGTTCGAATTTATAAAATCGGCATGGCTATTGCTTTATGCGGCCTTGTTGGTTTTTTATTCACTTCGTCAGCAAAATTTTATGTGCTTATATGGACGGTTGTTTTCAGCATTGGGGATCATATTCTCTTGGTTGTAAAAAG
>JBOFTD010000272.1:0-6408 GCA_051651885.1 Treponemataceae bacterium | reverse complement strand
TTTACATCATTGCGCAAAGGAATTGTAAAAACAGGATCGCCGACAGTATCACGGCGATACGGCAAATCCGCATTCATTTTATACGCAGGGCTCCTACTATCGTTTATCCACCAATGAAGTATTTGTAAATAACAGGTAATCGCTTTAATCAAGTTTGCATTCGTAAGATGCGACGATTTTTTACCGCCCAAAAGAATACTAAGTCTTCGAGAAGCAACATTTTGTATCGAAAAAACATACGGACTCCATGGATTGATTACGCCCCTAATGCGTCCTTCAGGATTTCCCTCAGATTTTTGTAATATCGCATCAATCTGCGTAGAAAACTCTGTAAAAATAGCCGTTAGCTGTGCTACTTGCATAAAAACAGCCTGTGAGGATTTTTTTTGGGTTTCATTATCCATATAGTTTAAATCAAATTTTAAATAAGGCAAAAAAAGTGTCTGTTGATACCATAGAATTGCGGCAAGTTTTTTGCGCCCATAGGGGGTCTCCCTAAAATCTTTGTTCGAATAAATATTATTCACATAATCACTCAAAAGCGAATAATATTTACCTTCAAGTAATGTTACTCGAATGAGATACCAATTTTGTATGAGTTTTTCAAAATCTTCAGTATCAATCGTAGAGGATGTATCTTGTAAAAAAAAATCAATTTTATGAGCTCCACCTAAAAGATCTTCAATAATATGCACCAAAACAGCAATCACCTGCATCGGATTATAATGATCGATCAAGTTAAAACCCTCTGGCATATCCAGAAGTTCTTGAAAATACGGATAAAAATCAGGAAAATCTTCAAGCCCATTCCATCCTGCATTTGGAAACATGCGATCAGCAAAAGCAATACTTTTATGACGTGCCTCCTCAATAGCTTGCTTTTTTTTGACGATTTTTTTTATCTCATCATCCTCTTGATTCTCCAAAACATCTTGCTTTTCAGTAGCACTCTCATCTTGGACTTGCTGGGGCTCATCAGGGAATTTCATCTGAAGCTTTTCATTATCCATAGCATCAAGGGACGTTTGAGTACCTACTATTTTTTCAGGTAAAATTAAATCAAAACGGGTTACTTCCAAAAAACTTAATATTTTCCCTGTATGAGAAGTAAAAAAACTATTTACCGAGACACATTCGGTGCTTGAAAATCGCATTAAAAGAGGATACAAACCCTTAATAACATCATGATAAACAAATTTCCACTCGCGTTGAGCCTCTTTTATAAATCGCTTTAATTCTTTTGCAGTATTGTGAGTATATTTTTCAAATTCATTGCCTGCACTCTCTAAAGCAAAAATCATATTTGCATCAGCTAGGAACATAAGCTTAATTAAATACTCATACAAAGTTTTTATAAAAGGAGAAAGTAAAGAAACAGATAGTGATATATTCTGTTGTTGCAGTAATTTAAATTCACCATGAATTTTTTTTAAAGGAGCTTTTTTAACGGTGCGAAAAACTTTCATGTATAAGCGATCATCTTTTTCGATAAGCAGTTGAATATTAACGGGCAACAACTCAATTATTTTGATAATAGAAAAATTAAAATTATCAACATGAGCTAAATGAGAGCTAAGAGTGCTATTAATAAATTTTCGTGAAACACGCTCCACTTCATCTGATTTTGCTATGTGATACAAAATATAATCAAAAATTGAAATAATTTTATGATCACTGCTTGAATATAATTTCATAAAAGCAGTTTTTTGAGACTGCGAAAGAATCGGTATTCGTGTTGAAGACAACGATTTTTTTTCATCCGCAGAAGACTCAGTAGAATTTTTGTCTGCCTTCTCAGAATCACTCTTTTGCTTTCTATCAGAGCGATTAATGACTTTAGCGGTGGAATGTTTCTTTTTTAATGCATTTTCACTTTCGACTCCAATGCCAATTTCACCACCAAGTTTCTTCATCATCGAAGTTGCTTCGGCGTCAGATAAATTACCAATATTTTTTCGAGTCCGCTCTAATGCTTTTTGATGAAAAACAGGCGGAGATTTTTTTTCATTACTCATATATTCCTCAGTATAATAATCGGCACATTAGCTATATTACAGCAATATATATTGTAAATAAGCCTATAAAAAAAAAGATTCTCTATAAGACGTACCCGTGATATAAGAAATATTTTAGCGATTAATAAGTATATTTTACATATAAACCAGTAGGAATAAAAGCAATATCAATATTATTATTCTTCATTTTTTTATTAAAGGTATGAAGAAACGGAACGCCAATTCCATATAAAGTACCAATCAATGCCCCAACGAAAACATCCGTTAAAAAGTGACTACCACTTGCAACACGCAAAGAAGCCGTTGTAAAAGCCAAAGAATAAGAAACAAGACTCACCGGAATATTCCATAAAGAACGAGGAAAATATGAATAAAAAACATACGAAGTAAAAGATGCCCCCGCAAAAGCAAGAGTTGCATGCCCAGAGGGAAAGGATTCTCTCTGCTTGCTTTCTTTAGGTAGGGAGCCTGAAGAAATATTCGGAAAATAAAGATATGGTCGACTTCGATTAATTCCAAATTTAAGATACTCTTTTGTTGCATGACTGAGTAAAATTGCTTCGGTATACATAACGGCAATAGTAAGCCAATCTTTTTTTTCTGGAATGGCAAATAAAACGACGGGTAAAACTAAAGAAATAATCATTGTCACATCACCTGCCAAATCAAACAAGCGATTATAGGGTCTCATAAAAAACCGATCAAAAGAATTTATCGAAAACTTATCTGAAATTTCAAATGTCCCCGCAGGAGATTTTGGAGGAAGAAAAAAAGTTCCAATAGTCGCTCCAACACCAACACTGAGCAAAATACTATCAGTGACCCAATTTAAAGCAAAAGGGGAAGTATCTTTTTTTAAAACAGATTCACTGGGCAAAAAATCATTTTCGTCTGATTGACTAAAAATAGGTATAACCATACAAGACAAACAAATAATAGCTAAAATTCTTTTCAACATACATTTACTATAACAAAAAAATCTTTCGATAACAAGAGGAAAAAATCATACAAAGTTTATAAATAAAAGGTGAAGCTAAGAATCTACGAGAATTTTTTTTGCTAATACACGATTAAAAGCATTGGCAAAGTTATTGTAGTCTTTTTTACCCAAAGAATTTGATTTGCTTGCATTAATACCCGCTTCAACCAAATGCATATTAAAATGGCGTAACGAAAGTTTTTCCTGAATATTACATTTGTCAAAAATAACGCCACGATCATTTAAAGTAACGATAGATTTTTGCACGAGCAAAGCCGCAAAAGGAATATCGCGAGTAATAACGATATCGCAAGGTTTTGCATGATCAAGAATATACGCATCCGCAGCATTTTGTTTATCACTACACACAATCATAGTAAATAATGGATTTTTTTCAAATGGAATAGAACGATTTGCCACAAAAAAGCAAGAAACACTCAGTCGTTTTGCAAATCGAATAATTAAATCTTTGATAATAACGGGACAAGAATCCGCATCAATCCAAATTGAAAAATTATATCTTTGCAATGTATCGTTCACAAAATAGAATCAATCGAATTTATCATCTTTAACGCAAGTTTTTCAACTTCAATAAGTTCTGTTTGCTGAGAAACTCGACTCGACACAATTGGATCTGCTTTTTTTTGCACTTCATCGCTAAGCAATATGCCCGCAAGAATAGAAAGGCGCAAAGGATCGCGAATAGGTGACGTTCTTTCGAGTTCTTCAATAACAGTTTTGTAGCGATTATATATCACGTCCAAGTATTCAGCACTTTCTTCTGCCTGAATAGTAAATGAAGTACCTAAAATATCAATTTTTAGAATTCCTGTTACCATATAAATTAAAAAATATCAAACTGGGAACTATTTGATTGTTGTGAATTATTTTTATCATCATCAAACGCTGATGCACTTGAGTCAAAAGAATCCTGAGTAGGCAATTCATTTTCTTTTTCTTCTTCCTCAACAACATCATCGCCTTGCAAAGAAAGCTCTGAAACACCCATATCATGAAAAATAGTAGGATCAGTATGAGTTTCTGTATTCTGTATAACATCAACAAGCGAGTCGCTGCACGCCTCATCCTCATTCTCAGTCGCAAAAAAAACTTTTGTCATCTTTTCACTATTTTTCAAAACAGTATTTTCAACATCCGTTAAACGATTTAAAGCACTCACTATCCCTTGCTCAATTCTATCCTTATCAACTTCATAAACAGAAACAGATTCCTGCAAATCAGCAACTTTCTGAACAAGCTGCTCATTTTGAATTGTAAGATCACTATTACTAGATTTTAGTAAAGAATTTTCTGCTTGCAACTCAAGAATACGAGTAATTGCTGTTTCGACTTTTTTTTCAAGTAATTGAATTTGTTCAAGGGAAATCATTTTATGCTCCTAAAGCTTTTTTTGAAGCTTCAATAACCGCTTTAAATCCTGCAGGATCTTCAATCGACATATTTGATAAAGCCTTTCTATTAATAATAATCCCCGCTCGACTAAGTCCATTGATAAAACGAGAATAGGTAATATTTTGTTCGCGACATGCAGCACTTAAACGGCTAATCCACAAAGAACGCATATCACCTTTTTTATCACGTCGACCGACAAAAGCATGAGTTAACGCTTTTACTACAGCATCTTTTGCCGCCTTAAAGTTAGTCCCTCTGCGACCACGAAAACCTTTTGCAAGCTTTAAGATTTTTTTTCGACGATTTTTTCGTTTTGTTCCATCTATTGCTCTTGGCATGAATAACTTCTCCTATTAATTAATTATACTGCTTATACTACCCATAAGGAAGCATTTGCTTTCTTACTTTTTTTGAATCAGCTTCACTCAAAATCCCTGAAGCACGCAAATGACGTCTACGCTTTGGAGATTTTTTAGTAAGAATATGTCGAAGATTCATCTTCTTATATTTTACTTTACCTGTTCCTGTCAAGGAAAATCTTTTTGCTGCACATCGCTTTGATTTCATTTTTGGCATAATTTTTTAACCTCATCATTTTTTTACTTTAGGACTCAACACCATAGACATAAAACGACCTTCCATTGAAGGATGTTTTTCCATAGCGTATCCATCTTCAAGTCTATTTAATACTTCCTTAAGAACATCCAAGCCAAGTTCAGTATGAGCAAGCTCACGTCCCCGAAAACGTACTGTTACTTTTACCTTGTTTCCTTCAGCTAGAAATTCTCTAATATGTTTTGACTTAAATTCAATATCACCGCCTGCAATTTTTGGTTGCATGCGAATTTCTTTTAGTTTTAAAACTTTTTGCTTCCTCTTAGAATCACGAAGTTTTTTTTCTAACTCAAATCGATACTTTCCATAATCTAAGATTTTACAAACAGGTGGACTCGCCTGTGGTGCAATTTCGACAAGATCAAGCTCCTGCTCTGCAGCCATTTTTAGAGCTTCCGCAGTTGATACAACACCTTGTTGCTCACCGACGCTATCTATAAGCCTAACTTCACGCACACGGATTTTTTCATTAATCCTTAAACCCTTATTATCCGCCAACGATCCTCCTCTTTGCACAGTTTCGCTGTGCTAATTAAAAAACATGTTGATTATTATAGCAAATTATTTTTTTTATGTCTACATCTCTTTATGTAAAAGTACAAGAGATTTTTTATATTTTTCAGCCTCAATTATAATTTTATAGTTTTGCTCTGAATACCTTTGGCAAAAAGATAATTCCTATGCCAAAAACAATCAACGTAGCAATCCAAGAAATTACTGCGTTCATAAAAAATCCTGCGGTAATAAATCCTACAAAAGTACAAACAGCAACAAAGATTGCGTAAGGCATTTGTGTTGCAACATGCTCAAGATGAGGGCAGCTTGCTCCGGTGGAAGATAAGATTGTTGTGTCAGAAATGGGGGATGCGTGATCACCAAAAACCGCCCCGCCTGTAACCGCGGCAATACAAATCATTGCAATATTTGCAATTTGTGCACTGTCATAGTTTCCGTCTTGCCCCAGCCCGATCGCAATTGGCATAACAATAGGTATCATAATGCTAAAGGTTCCCCAACTTGTTCCCGTAGCAAAGGCAATTAAAGCCGAAAGGGCAAACACAATTGCAGGAATAAAATGCAAAGAAAATCCTCCGCCAATGACTAATTGCGACAGATATTTTCCAAGTCCAAGTCCGCCATCTTCTGGAGAGCTTTTAATAATAGCACCAATCGTCCAAGCCATACTCAAAATAATCAAAGCAGGAACCATCGATTTTATTCCGTCTCGAAGCGATTCGCTTGCAACTTTGAGCGTCATAAGCCGACGAGCCAAATAATAAGTATAGGTAATTGCAATCGTAAAAATAATTGTATACATCAAAGCACCAGAGGCATCGGTGTCAACACAGGCATCACGAAGACTTATCGCACTCATTGCTGCAGCCA
>JBOFTD010000271.1:0-4099 GCA_051651885.1 Treponemataceae bacterium | reverse complement strand
GAAATTACTAATAAACGATATCGCTCAATTGGCCTTGGCACAAGTGGTTATCATCATTTGCTGGCAAAAAAAGGCATAAAATGGGAGAGCGACGAGCATTTAACGTATATCGATAATCTTTTTGAGCGAATCAATTATTTTGCCATAAAGGCAAGCTGTGCGATTGGCAAGGAAAAAGGATCGTACTCCTATTTTTCAGGATCTGATTGGCAAACGGGCGATTATTTTACAAAGCGTAACTATACTGATGAAAAATGGCACGCTCTACAAAGTGATTGCGCCGAGAGTATGAGAAATGCGTATCTTATGGCCGTAGCTCCAACAAGTTCAACGTCAATTATTGCAGGAACGAGTGCGGGAATTGATCCGATTATGAATCGATATTTTCTTGAGGAGAAAAAAGGCTCAATTGTTCCGCGTGTTGCCCCTGATTTGTGTGTGGAAAACTTTTGGCTTTACAAAAATGCTCACTCAATTGATCAGCATTGGTCGCTCAAAGCGGCAGGAATTCGCCAAACTCATATTGATCAAGCACAGTCGATAAATCTGTACATTACCAATCAATTTTCATTGCGCCAAGTTTTGGACTTGTACATTGCAGCGTGGGAATGCGGCATCAAATCGATTTATTACGTTCGATCGCAAGCCCTCGAAGTAGAAGAATGTGAGGTGTGTGCTTCCTAAAAGGAATGCTTTGGCTAACAATATTTTTGTAAAAAATAGCCTTACTGATTGTGATAGAAAGATATACTTCCGCAAAAAAAATAAATATGCTATTATTACATTATGTATAATCCGTATCAAATAATTCTTGCACCAAGTAATTCCTGCAACTTGAAATGCTCCCATTGTTTTATTGAGCAATATATGACTATGCTTCATTTTGAAAAAATTGAAAATTTTCTTATTTCAGTTGTGAATGCGGGCATAAATCGTATGGGATTTTCAGGTGGCGAACCCTTTTTACACTCTGAGTTTCTGTGTAAGGCAATTGCCTTTGCAATCGATCATGATATGCTTTTTGATACTATTATTACTAATGGGGTTTGGTTTACGGATAACGCTTTTTTAAACACAACGCTACAAAATATTTATAATGCAGGATTTGATGGACGATTTGCCGTAAGCGTGGATATTTTTCACAAGACTGCCTTTGAAAAACTAGATGCCAGTGAAAGTTATATTTCAAAAATTTGCACTTTTTGTCAACATATTTTTACATTATGGCAAGATGCAGTTATTGATTTTGTGGTCGTTTTAAAAGATGATTGCGAAAATAAAGAAAGTTTTGTCCTTATTGAAAATATTGCGAATGCATTAGACGCTCATCTTATCACTGAAAATGGAGTGACAAAAAAAATTATTTTACCAAAAACAATTACAACTCGTTTGAAATATGAAGGACAACAGCCCTTTATTCCTATCACCACAATTGATTATACTCATGATAATCCGCACCATCATTCTGCATGGCAAGCAAAACAATGGTTTAACGAAGATTTTTGTGCAGGACCTGGGCAAATCATTTACGTGCATCCCAACGGAAATATTGCTCCCTGTTGTGGCTATGCAAACGAGCATAAAAAATTATGTATTGGAAATGCTTTAGTCGATTCTTTTGATATCGTAATGAACAGAATTGTACAGTCACAAAAAAATTTTACGCACATAATTTATAATGAAGGTTTACAAAGTGTCGCAAAAACACTCGAAAAAAAGGGTCATAATTTCCCAAATAACGGAAAAACACAAAACGCTTGTCTTTTTTGTCATTATTTGTTAGAACTACAAGTATGAATTTTTCTATTAAATCAGATAAGGCACGACTTTTTACCTATTTTATTTTGCTCTCCTTCCTTGGATCATGGGCATTGCAAATTCCTGCCGTATACAAAGAAGGCAAAGTCGCTCCCTACATAGATGCATTATTTACCTCTGTATCAGCTATTTGCGTAACTGGTCTTTCAAGCCTTAATATGGATGTTTACACCAACTTTGGTTTTTTTATCATTATGATTTTAATAGAGCTTGGTGGACTTGGCATTCTTACCTTTATTTCAATGTTTTTGGCTATTCCTGCAAAAAAAGTGTCGTTAGTAAACCGTAAGCTTGTTAAAGAATTTTTTATTGAGGATGTTGAAGATAATCCTCGAAATATTTTAGTCACTATTTTTTCCTTTACAATTGTAATACAACTCATTGGAGCGGCCTTTCTTATTCCAGCTTTTTATGCTCACCATGTCGAACACCCCATTTTTTACGCTCTCTTTCTTTCAGTTTCAGCTTTTTGTAATGCAGGATTTTCTCCCTACTCAGATAGTCTCGCCTCATTTCAAAACTCACCATACATCAATTTTATCGTCGCATTTTTAATTATCAGTGGCGGACTTGGATTTATTACCATAAAAAATCTTTTTCAAGTGGGAATGTCAAAGCAAAAACGGTTATCGTTGCATTCACGCATCGTATTAATCATGAGCGCAACACTTATCTTTACCGGATGGATATTTATCTTATGCATTGAATGGAATTTTGCACTTGCAAACTTGCCGATAACACAAAAAATCAGTGCAGCATTTTTTCAATCAGTCACCACACGAACAGCAGGATTTGAAACAATTCAGCAAGCCAATTTCTCCGCTTTTACGTCCCTCTATACTACGCTTTTAATGTTTATTGGCGGATCCCCCGGCTCAATTGCAGGAGGAGTAAAAACTACGACCATTTTTTTAGTACTCATGTATGCACTTTTTGGGAATGACGAAAATATTAGCTTCAAAATCTTTGATCGAAAAATCAACACCAAAATCACAGGAAAAGCACTACTCATCATTACTCAAAGTCTGATTCTGCTTATGATATCAATTTTATTGTTAAGCATCTGTGAAGGCGTAAAACTTCAAAATGGCCAACTTTCTTTTTTAGATATTTTTTTTGAGTCAATATCGGCCTTTGCAACAGTCGGACTCTCGCGCGGAATAACAACCGAGCTAAGCTTTGCAGGAAAATGTATTATCATTTTAACCATGTTTATTGGACGAACAGGTATTTTTGCTATGGCTCTTCGTTTAAAACAAGATAAAACCGATTCCCTCATCCAATATCCTGAGGAACCTGTTTTGGTCGGTTAAAAATATTTTAAGGAAATTTTACGAAGCTCTACAGGATTTTGATTTATCAACTTTTATTGTCATTGCAAAAATTGAATTGATAAGTCCCAAAATTGCTGAAAGTGTAAACAGTAATTCAATTCCCACTTTTTGCCAAATTAGACCACCCAAAAGTGCAATGAGAATGCTAACCAAATGATTTACCGATACTCCAGTGGTAATTGTCGAAGAAAACTCTTCTTGACTGGTAGATAGATCTTTTGCATACATATTTGTTGCCAAACTTGCAACTGAAATAACAGAATCTAAAATATAATTTAGACACACAACGTAAAATGCTATAGATAGGGGAAATATACGATGTGCAAAACCATACATAATACAAACGAAAATTAGAACAAGCGTGTCAGCAACCATAATAATTTTATAACCAATTTTATCGATAATTTTCCCCAACAAAGGTGAGAAAAAAATACAGCAACCGGCACTTATGGCAAGTAAAAGTGAAATAACTGTTGTATTAGCACCATAATGCAAAATTAAAACATACGGGCCAAAAGTCAGAAAAATTTGCTTTCGTGCCCCATAAAAAATTTCTAAAATATAAAATTTATTATATTTTTTATCAAAATAAAGTCGCTCACGCTTAATTTTTGTTTCTGTTTCTTTGATAGCAAGGATAATTAGAAGTGATAAAAAAATCATAAGGGAGGCACCAGCAAAAATTATTTTAAAAGGAATAACGACTTCAATTTGTGGAAAAAAAACTGAAATAGAATAAAAAAAGATGGTTACAATAAAAAAGCCAATAATACTGCCAACATTAATAATGGAATTCAAAAAACCAAGAGCAGCTCCGCCAGAATTTTTTTTTGCAAGATGAACCGAAATCGTGCTTTTTACAACCAAGAGAATATGATCCCCAATGCTGAAAACAACCGTCCATATAAGCACATAAAATTTTGCTGACGAAGTGAATAAAAAACCAA
>JBOFTD010000270.1:0-4327 GCA_051651885.1 Treponemataceae bacterium | reverse complement strand
CAAGACAGTGATCAGCGGCTGCAAAATCAACATTTGCAAGAAAAGACAACCGCACAAGAAAAAATTGAGGTTGAAATTCCTTCTGGAATGAGTAATGCCGCGAATACAATACCAGTAGAAAAAATAACGACCGAAATTCCCTTGCAAGATATGAGGAAAGTTACTGATACTCAGCATTTAAGCGAGACAGAAGAAAAGATAACCGCACAAGAAAAAATTGAAGTTGAAATTCCTTCTGGCATGAGCAATGCCACGAATACAATTCCCGTAGAAAAAATAACGGCCGAAATTCCCTTGCAAAATGAAGATTTTATTGTGCAGGCAGAAGAAAAAAAAGATCCTCCTCCTATCTATGATTCTAAAGAATTGTTTGAAGATGAAAGTTTTCTAAGTGATGATAATTCTGAGGAAAATAGGCCTATTGATTGTTTGTTTGATGGTGGACAATGGCAGGCAGAGCAAAGTGCAGAAAAAATGAGCATGGTTCCTTCTTCTTTGCAGGGAGAAATGAAAAGTATGCTTCTTTATATGGATAAGTTGTTAGAAAATTTACCAGAAGATAAAATACAAGAGTTTGCAGAGTCAGAATATTTTCAAATCTATGAAAATCTTTTTAATGAACTTGGTCTTTTGTAAAGGTATGCTAAATGAATAGTTCTGCTGCCAAAATAGGATTATTAGCACGGGCAAAAAATGTCAAAGAAAGAGATGCAAAATCCTATTTTAAAAGTGATTCTGAAGCATTTGCTAAAATAAGCAATGATTCAAACTTATTATATTTTTTTGAGGCGTTTGCTCAAACGGTAAAAAGTCCCTATATCAAAAATGCTGGCGTGCTTATAAAAACGCAACAGGCGGTTGGCGTGCTTTTTAGTAAGGGTTTTTTATTAAAAGCAGTAAAGAAAATTAATCGCGTCCCCTTTGGCTGGGCAACTTTTTTTTCAAAAACGGAAAAAAAATGCTGGCAAATGAATGGAAAATCTTTGTTACATATTTTTGCCTCGATTTTTCCGCTTAATGATTATAGCGTCTCTGAACTCGATTATTTTGTTTTTGATATCGAATCAACATCCTGTTGTTTTTTTTTGAACCTAACAGAGCAAAGTGAGAGAAAAAATATTTGCACTGATAGTTTTATTTCAGATATTTGCGTACAAACACAGAAAGCATTGGCTCTTTTTTCTTTTCCAAATATGTTGTCTTTTTACGCAAAAGATTTTCTTACTAATATAAACTATGGACTTATGACAAAAAAAAATGCTTTTTCTTTTAGCCTTTTTTTTGATATGATATATACAAAACTGCTACAAAAAATTTCACCCGCTGATGCAGAGAATTTTCTCTTAATTATAGCAAGCTCGCTCTCTGAATTTATTGGGCCAAATAATATTGTTTTTTTAGTAGATCATAAACTGACTTTTATTTTATTTTCCACTGAAGCTTTCCAAACAGAACTTATTCGCCCTATTTTTAATCATATACTATTACAATTTCTTGGCGAACAATATCTTCAAGAAATTACTTTTACCGATACTCACGCATACGTATACAAGGATGAAATTCTAAAATTACTTCCAAGCTTGAATTAATTATGGATATTCAATTTTTTTCGACAAAAAATAATCTTACAACATGCTCAGCAAATAATTTTTTTTTTCATTCAAAATATGATCCTGTAAAGGAAGCAAAACGCTTTGTTGATTCTGTGCAAGCTGATTTTGATGTTCATGCGGTGGTTGTTACAGGCCCTGCACTCTCTTATTGCACGGATTTTTTGCGACAGCGCTTTCCTGATGCTCTTTTAATTGCCGTTGAATACTGTGGCTCATTTTTGCATATCAAGCAGCACTGGGATTATTATTTTGAGTGTCAAAATGATTTTGAAACGATTGCGACTAAAATTCTATTTTTAATTGGTGAAGAAAAAATATCGCAAACACTTTTTCTGTCATGGCAGCCCTCTGAAAATATTTTTCCCGATGAGTTTAAATCCTTGTGGCTCTCGCTTAAAACAATGATTCATCGCTCAATGGACATTTTGGCCACCAACATCTATTTTAATAAACGCTGGCTTTTTAACACGTATAAGTTTTTTTTGTCCCTAGAAAACATAGCAGTACCGCAAAAAACGCATCTACCTATTTTGATTGTTGCTTCGGGGCAAACTCTTGCTCAGTCCTTGTCTCACATAAAAAAACACGAAAATTCTTTTTTTATTATCACTGTTTCATCGGCGGTGAATGTTTTGCTACAAAATAATATTGAACCTGATATGGTTATTGCAACTGACGGTGGATTTTGGGCGTCATATCATCTTGCTCCTTTGCTTTCCATAAAAAATTCGATTCCTGTAGCACTTTCTCCCGAAGCGTTTGTTCCGTCAAAAATCTACAAAAAGCATCAAATTGTTTTGCTCAATTATGAGGATGGACTTTCCAGCGTATTTTTTCAGGCTCTACAACTTCCGTGCTTGCGGGCAAAACGCAATGGAACCGTTGTGGGAACGGCAATTCAGCTTGCCTTTGATTTGACAAGTCAGGACATTTATTGCTGCGGTTTGGATTTATCAAACGAAAAAGGCTTTTCGCATTGTCAGCCGAATATGCTTGAAAAAAATAATGCCATGCTTGATTATTGCTTGAAACCGCTTTCAAGTCGCCTTTTTAAGGCAAATTGCTCTGTTGCGGCTTTGGATATTTATGCGGCGTGGTTTGATTGTCAAAGTGCAGAATTTAAAAAACGTATTATCCGTATAAAAGATAAAGGCGATTTTTTTAGGCGAAGTTTATCGGGAATCGGTGAAAAAAATTGGCAAGATTTTTCGCCCAATTTAAATCTGCAAAAGAAAACACTTTTTGAAAACATTCCTGTTAAAAAAGATTTGTTTCACACTGTTTTACAAAATCATACGATCGACTTTGAAAAAAAAATAAACGATATTTTTATAAATAAGGTAAGTGATGAAAATTTAGACGCATTAAAAAAAATTCATTATCAATCATTTTTGTACTATAAAAAAGAAAAAATACTTTCTGCTGAGAAAATTGCTGAAATAAAAAAAATATTTACAAAAATTTATTGTATACTGGAAACGTATGCAAAAAATTAGTCACAATTCTTGCTATAAAGATTCGATTATCGCAAAAAATGGTTTATCGGTGTTACGTTTTACAAACGAAAAAACAATGTTTTCTCGCTACGATCCTATAAAAGAAAATATTGCTTTTAAATATCCAAATGACAGTGGTTTTTTGGTTGTTGCAGGGATTGGCAATGCGTACCATATTAAAAGTATTTTTGAAAATAATCCGTCTATAATAATTATTGGCGTTGAGCTGAATAATTGTGCTTTGCAAGATTCTTTACAAGCCGTTGATAAATCGTTTTTTTCTTGCGATCAATGGCAGCGTTTTTTTTCAACAACTGTTGAGCAATTGAGTTCTTGCATTATTCAAAAGTATATTCCCGTGCTTCACGGAACGATTGGATTGGTTTTTCATCCCTCATGGGCGGCCTTTAATGAAAATATTTCTTCTATTATAAAGAATGAATTTTCAAAAGCGGTGAATACTGTTTCTGATGATTTTTCAGTGCAAAGTCATTTTGGTAAAATTTGGCAAAAAAATATTTTTAATAATTTGTATCTTGCTCATAGGCGGAAGGAGCAAAAAATTACTTTTCCGCTTGAAAAAACGGTAGTAATTGTTGCAGCAGGCCCTTCTTTGGATGCGAGTGTACAAAAAATTATTACAAATCGTTCACAATTTTATGTGATTGCAACAGATACGGCTCTTGGCGTTTTGCAAAAAAATACTATTGTGCCAGACGCCTGTGTTAGCATTGATGGCCAGTGGGTTTCCTGTGAGCATTTTATGCAGGATTTTTCTTCTAAAATGCTTTGTGTCGTTGATCTTTGTGCTAATCCTGCTTTTACGCAAAAGGCAATAAAATCCCACTGTCCCCTTATTTTTTGTACAAATGCACATCCGCTTTGTCAACTCATCTGTGATTTTTATTCAGAAAAATCGCCTAAAACTTTTTTCCCCCTTGATTCTTCTGCGGGAACGGTTACGCTTGCGGCATTGAATTTTGCTCGCTCGGTGGGTTTTGAAAAAATTGAGACGCTAGGGGCTGATTTTGCGTATTCCAACGGAAAACCGTATGCTCGTGGCACGTATTTGGACACTTTATTTTCTATAAATGCTACGCGATTGAAAAATACGGAAACGCAATTTGTGCATCTCATACATCGAACGGAGCTTTTTACCCATAAGAAGGGCGTTACAACAAAGATTTTAATGCAGTATGAGCAAAAATATACTGATTT
>JBOFTD010000269.1:0-2210 GCA_051651885.1 Treponemataceae bacterium | reverse complement strand
TCAGTTATATTAAAAAAAGCGATGCCTTCAATTGTTTTAGCCTGTATTATTTTGCTTGTTCTTTTAATTGGATCATTTTTTCTTGTTCATTATATAACTAATATGCAATATTTTTCAAATCGTCAGCAAGAATTTATTTCAACGGTAACACATGAGCTTAAAACGCCCTTAGCAATTATTTCTGCTGCAGGACAAAATATGGTTGCAGGGATTATTAATAAACCAGATAAAATCACTCATTATGGAAAGATGATTGAAAAAGAAAGCCAAAGACTTCGTGAGACAATTGATTATTATTTGCTATATTCTCGTATGACTTCTGCAGAAAATATTAAGAAAAAAGAATGCGATATTGTGGAGTTGGTAAAAAAAACGTTCCAAACAACAATATCTGCACATCTGCAAAGTGGGCTTCACCATGAAATGAGTTTACCGAATGAAAAAATACTGCTTTTTTGTGATGACGTTGCGATTACAACGGTGATTCAAAATCTAGTAATTAATGCACTTAAACATGCGAGTGAAGGTAAATATATTAAGCTTCAATTAACAAGTGAAAATGTAATTATTCGTAAAGGTTTGTTTTATAAAAATAAAATACATACAAAGGCTGTTTTTATCCGAATTATTGATCGAGGCGAAGGAATCCCAAAATATGAGCAAAAATTTATTTTTGAACCTTTTGGTCGTGGAGCAAAAGCAAATTTACAACAAATTGAGGGCAGTGGTATAGGTTTAAATCTTGTACAAAGAATTATAAAATTGCATAATGGAGAAATAATAATAGAAAAATCAAATAGTGAAGGAACAACCTTTTTAGTTGTTCTTCCGCTTATATGATTATCAAACACAAGGATATTTTATGGAAAAAAGGATCTTGCTAATTGAAGATGAAGCTGGTTTGCGTTTAACGCTAAATGATCGACTTGAAGCTGAAGGGTATTGTGTTACGAGTGCAGACAATGGTTTAGAGGGATTAAATCTTGCACGAACGTGTAAACCAGATGTAATAATTCTTGATATTATGCTTCCTCAAATGGATGGATTTACCGTTTGTGAAACTTTACGTAAAGAAGAAAATCAAACACCTATTATTATGCTTACGGCAAAAGATCAAATTGAAGATAAAATGAATGGTTTTCAATTAGGTGCAAACGATTATCTTTCAAAACCGTTTGACTTGTCTGAGTTGGTGGCACGTATTCAAGTGCAGATGAGAAATGTTGCAACTTTAAATAAACTTCGAAGTACCCCGATAAAATCGAAAACATCTAATGTTGAAATTGATTTGAAACATGGTTTTATGATTGTTAGTGGAAAAAAAATTACCTTAATTCCAAAAGAAATAAAAATACTCGAGTTTTTTTATCATAATGAAAACAAAATAATTTCTCGAGAACAATTATTACACGTCGTTTGGGGGTATGAAGGCGTTGTTTCTACGCGGACAATCGATGTTCATATAGCACGCCTGCGCCAAAAAATTGGAGATACTGGAGACGTCCCCAAATATTTTCAAACCGTACGTGGCGTTGGCTATAAATTTATTGCCCCCTAATCTCATTTACGTATAAAATAAGGAAGACTATGAACGTTGCTATAATTTTTGGTGGAAAAAGCGGAGAACATGAAGTGTCTATTCGATCTGCAACTTCCGTTATTCGCCACATTAATACAAAAAAACACACTCCTTTGCTCATTGGCATTAATAAAAAAGGACAGTGGTTTTTACAATCGCATTCTGAAATTGATCGCATTAAAAACGATGAAAATGCACTTTTAACGGTAAATGAAAATGATAATCTGCTGGCTCTTTTTCCCTCTGGTGGCGTAAATAAATCTTTTTTTCTATTTAGCGAAAATAAGTTTTTGATTGTTGATGTTGTTTTTCCAGTGCTCCATGGCACTTTTGGAGAAGATGGAACAATTCAAGGACTTTTTGAAATGCTTGACGTTCCTTATGTTGGAGCCGGTGTAATGGCAAGTTCTCTTGCTATGGATAAAGAAAAAACAAAACAAATTTGGTTGCAAGAGCATCTTCCCGTCGTTGATTTTTTTGTTGTTCATAAAAATGATTGTATCACAGAGGATGATTTTGAAAAAAATATTTCGACCATTATGCAAAAGTTTAAATTTCCTGTTTTTGTAAAACCCGCTCGAGCAGGCAGCTCTGTTGGTGCAAAAAAAGCTTGTGATAAAAATGAATTACG
>JBOFTD010000268.1:0-2733 GCA_051651885.1 Treponemataceae bacterium | reverse complement strand
CTGCAAGGCAAGGTTGAATATTATTTTTATGAAAATTTCTTGTCTTTTCTGTAAACTCTTCACGCATTTGCATAGCAATTTTTTTGCCATCGATAATTGTCGCACTCATTTTTATTCTCCGCATAAAATCGACGATTAGTTTTATCAACCAATAAAAAAAAGGATTATTCAAGATGAATAATCCTTTTTAAGAATACATATAAATATATTACCAGTTATCAATCATGTCATCAGGATCTTTACTTTCAAAGGCATACAAATCTGTAACGGCACGCATATCATCAAAATAGATATAATAAGTACCATATGCATCATCTGGATCACAATCAATTCTAAAACCCAAAATTCGTAAACCATTTCTTGATGGATAATGAATATTTGATTGAATAATACCTGTTTTACCATCAAGAGAAGCAGGTATTGTTGCTGTTAGTTTTTTCCAACCAGAAAAATTCAATTTTCCAAGATATAATTCAAAATTTTTCCCCATTGCATCTTGTACTAAAAGCTTTAATGTATGATTAAAATTACGCCCTGCAATCCATACCGAAACTGTTTTTGCAATTCCCTCAACAGGTATAGGACGGACTGATTTAATATAAATAGGATTTTGTCCACGTCTAAAAAAATCAATTCTTACGCCAAGTGATTTCTGATCTATTTGATTTTCAGATAAACCATCAGGTAAAGCTTCTTTTGCAACAGGAGCACCATCAAACAATCTTGATGTCGCAACACCATCATCTGATGCAATCAAAACTGACCAAGCAGCCTCTCTTTCAAACAAATCAATGGAAACTTCTTTTAAAGATTGACGTGCTGTATCCGGACCAATTGCTGCTGTATCAGGAGCTCCTAACGGAGTTACTGGAGCTGCTTCCTCTTGTGCATAAAATATTATCAAGGTAGAACAAAGTAAAAAAGTTAAAATTATTTTTTTCATTATTGATCTCCCTCTGTAGTTGCTGTTTCACCAAAACTATAATCATTTATCTCATAGCCATCATACAAATCAACAAATGTATTTGATAAATATTTCAAGTTATCAAAATAAATAGCAAAATGATCAACAGGAGCAAGCGGACTTGCTTTAATTCTAAAGCCTACAAAATAGGCTGTTTTTGATCCCGATCGATAGCGCGACTTTTGAATTAACCATGAAGGAACAGTAACACTTCTATTTTTCCAGCCTAAATAAGTCAATTTACCAAGTGAAAACTCATGAACAGAACCATGTGCATCACGAATTAACATCACAATAGAGTAATCATACCCTGTACCCCAAATCCAAGCATCAAATTGTTTTACAACTCCACGTAGAGGAATTTCATAAGGAACTGATACACCATCAGCATTCGTTATTGATGGATAAACCTCAATCCAATTATCTCCCTTGCGATCAAACTGAGCTTCAACACCCAAAATCATTGCAGGTGGGTCATCTTCTTTTCTTTGAAATTTTAAAGAATTAGGAATACCTTCAAAGTGCTGAACACGAGGATACCCTTCTGTAACATACCTACTCGATTGAGCACGCCAAGTCCATTCTACTTGTTCTGTGTCATCAAAATTATCAACAACGACAGATTCAAAGCTTTCTGTGTCAGTAGCAAAACTTGTGCTTACACAAAATAAAGCAATGGAAGCAAAACAAACAAACAAAAACCAATTTCGTTTCATTAAAAAACTCCTTTAAGTGTCATAGGAAATATCATTAAAGTAATTTGAATTATTATATAATTTTTTTATTGCTTTGTCAAACCTTTATTGAAATAATTTCCGTTTTTCTTTAACTTTATTTTATCATACTATATAAGGAAATACAAGAGTAGATGAAATATAAAAATTAATTTTCATCTACATTACATTTTTTGTGATAGGAAGGCGAGCCCCGAAGAAATTTTTACGAGTATGATTAATAATTTCTTCACTCATTTAGAGTTTAGCTCTCACGCAATATGCCTATTTTCTTCAACAGGGCATTTAATTATTAACATACATCAATAAAATTAAACGATTACAAAATAAATATTTTTTGTGGCTTTGAAGCTCCCTATTTCCCTGCTCTATCATCTTTTACAAATAAAAAAATTTTTCATTAATATAGATTGAAGCAGTCCACTTGATTTCAAAAAATGAAAAAGTCCATGCTTTGCCGTCGATGATTCAGCACAAAATGTTTTAGGTGGAATAAAAAATCACTTTGATGGGGATGCAAAAAGTTTTGTTCAATATTATTATAAAAAGGTAAAATCGATGATTCTTGATTGCGACTTTGATATCATTGGGCATATTGATGTGATTAGAAAACGCAATCAGGCTTTGCAGTTTTTTGATGAATCTGCGTCGTGGTACAAAAAAGAAATACAGTCGCTTGCACACCTGATCGGAACAACAAATAAAAAAGTTGAAATAAACACTGGTGGAATGGCACGAAAATCAACGATCGATACGTATCCTTCATTTGATTTTTTACAATATCTCTATCAAAATAATGTTCCAATCGTTTTGAATTCGGATGCGCATAATATAGAAAATCTTGATAGTTATTATGATTTTGCAAAACAAAATGCTATAAACGCGGGATATAAAAGTATTTTTATCCTTGAAAAAAAAGAATCCATAAATTATTGGAAGGAAGTTGATATTAACGATATACTAATTTAATTATAGTTATCAAAAATACAAATTATTTTTCGTCTTCAGGATTTTTTGTCGGTTGAGTTAGAGTAG
>JBOFTD010000267.1:0-1075 GCA_051651885.1 Treponemataceae bacterium | reverse complement strand
AAAAAAGAAAAATGGCTAAAGAATTTAACAAATTAAAATATGAATTATGCAAAAAGTACCGTACGACTTATATTGATTATTTTTCTTTCATTGCTTTGGATTTTAAGTCTTGCTTTTCAAATTTTTTCTCTAAAATAGCTCATTAATTATGAGTTACAAAAAATAGAATTTCAATTAATAAATAAATCTCTTTCTGTTACGCACAAAATTAATGAACAGATACTTTTTATTCCCGCATCGATTAAAATTACAGAAAATTTTTTTGAGCACGTGGCTCAAAAAATTATAAAATGGAATGCCTCCACTGCATTCCCTCATCTTTTTAAATCCATTACGCTTTATCAATTAAAAGAAAATAATCTTTTTGCCTATCAGTGGCTTGGCAGCCAATTTGAAGAAACTTCTTCGCGAATGATTGATCTTTCCAGTGATGATTTATACGGATTAAATAATCAAAAAAAAATTTTTACGCCAGAGTTACGAACTTTTTTTTCACTTAAAAATAATCCCTTGTATTCTCTTAATTTTTATTCGAGTTTAAATGATGATAATCGATTTTTTTTACAATTGATTATTGATGAGTCAGTTTTTGTTACACAGTTTTTACCAACAATCATAGAATCAGAGAGTTCTGATTTTCAATTTCGTATAAAAAATTATTTTACGAATACAACGCTGTTTCGTTCGAGCAAAAAATTTACTTTTGATACAAGCAGTCTTAATTTTTCTTTTAATTTTTTAAGCGAAAATAATAATTTCTTTGCACTTTTAAATATTTTTCAAAAAGTTTTTTCTTCTAATAAGTCGCGACAATATTCAATTGAGCAAACTCGCTTGCCCTATGATACATATTATGAAAAATTACGATCTTCTTTTCTTGCGTATCCGCTTGATTTTTATGAGTTGCAAGTTGCACATAAAAATGGTTCTTTGCAGTCAGTTATATTAAAAAAAGCGATGCCTTCAATTGTTTTAGCCTGTATTATTTTGCTTGTTCTTTTAATTGGATCATTTTTTCTTGTTCATTATATAACTAATATGCAATATTTTTCAAATCGTCAGCAAGAATTTATTT
>JBOFTD010000266.1:0-14017 GCA_051651885.1 Treponemataceae bacterium | reverse complement strand
GAAATCGGTAAAGAAAGAATCAGACGGGCTGGCAAAAAAATTATAGAAGAAAACAAAGAGCGTGAAGGCATAGACAAGCTTGATACGGGCTTTCGTGTTCTTAAATGCGATAGCTCAAATATGAAAGAGGTTTACCTTACGCCTGCAGAATACGAAGCAGATATGATTGATAAAATGATAGACAATATCAAAGAAGATCGAACGCCTGAAGATTTATTATTTCAAACAATGCTTAGTTTTGGCTTGCCGCTATCAAGCAAAATTGAACAAGCAAATATTGCAGGCAAAACAGTTTTTACCGTTGCAGATGGTTTTCTTATTGCGTGTTTTGATGAGCATGTTACAGAAGAAACTATTGAAGCAATTGCAAAGCAAAAACCGCACTACTTTGTTATGAGGGACAGCTCCTTATCAAGCGATAGCGTTGCCGTAAACTTTAAACAAATTTTTGAAAATTACAGTCCACACACAGAAACAAAGGTTTTGTAATGAATGTATGCAACGACTTATGCACTCAAATTGGTAAAATTGCACTAAAATATACTCAAATAGAAAAAGTCATTCTTTTTGGATCGCGTGCAAGGAGCGACAATACGCCCACCAGTGATATTGATTTAGCATTATTTTTGCAATCCCCCGATCCGCTTAGTGTTGCGTGTTTTACCGATGAGATTGAACAGCTTGATACTCTTTTAAAATTTGATATTATTGAGGTAAATGATGACTTAAAGCCTGAAATGGTTTTGAGCATACAAAAAGACGGAGTTATTATTATGGATAAATTGAATCATAAATTGACTGATTTTTCTCGTGCGTTGCAGCGGCTTTCTGAAGCAATTAGTGAGTTTGAACAAAGTAAAAGTTCAACTGTTCGCGATGGGGCTATCCAACGATTTGAGTTTACAACAGAGCTTGCATGGAAAACAACAAAAGCCTATTTAATCAATGAGGGTTTTACTGATCTTAACAGTCCAAAAGCAGTTATTAAGCAAGCTTTTGCTATAGGAATTATTACCGACGAGAAAAAATGGATACAACTCCTTAATGATCGAAACACAACGTCCCATATCTATAAAGAAGAACTCGCAGATGAGATATTCCAAAGAATTAGCACAGAGCATTTCTCTGAGCTTGAAAAACTTTTACAGCGTGTGGGAACTGCTACATGAAATTTCCAAAAGCATGAATGATTTTACAGGCACTAAAAATAGCAAATGGATACATGATAAATTATTTTTGCCTAAAGGTGCAAATATATAAAGGGATAATAGATATGAAATTTAATTTTAAAATTGAAGAGTATCAAACAAGCGCTGTTGATGCGGTTGTTAAAGTTTTTAACGGGCAACCATATAGGAATAAACTCAGTTATATTCGTGATGTTGGGCAAGCACCTTCGCTAGATTCATCTGACGAGGGCTTTAAAAATGAAGCAATTACATTGAATGATGAACAGTTACTTAAAAATATTCAATCCATACAAAAGCAAAGTAATATTAAAGAATCAAAAGAATTACACAAAGAACATGGAGTATGCAGTCTTGATATTGATATGGAAACGGGGACGGGAAAAACCTATGTATATATCAAGACAATGTTTGAACTTAATAAAAAATATGGATGGAGTAAGTTTATTATTGTCGTGCCATCTATTGCAATCCGTGAGGGGGTAAAAAAATCTTTTGAAGTTATGAGCGATCACTTTATGGAGCATTATAGCAAAAAAGCACGATTTTTTATTTATGATAGTTCTCAATTAAATAAACTTGATGACTTTTCATCAAGCCCTGATATTAATGTGATGATTATAAATATGCAAGCCTTTAATACCGAACTAAATGAAGATAGTAAGAGCCGTGACGCTCGTATAATTTATTCAAAACGTGATGAATTTGGTACTCGTCGTCCTATTGATGTTATTTCAGCAAATCATCCTATTTTAATTCTTGATGAACCTCAAAAAATGGGAGGAAAGGCCACACAAAAAGCATTAAAAAACTTTAAGCCATTATTTATACTAAATTATTCTGCGACTCATACAACTACTCATAATATGATTTATGTGCTTGACGCATTAGAAGCATTCAATAAGCGATTAGTAAAAAAAATAGAAGTTAAAGGCTTTGAGGTTAAAAACTTTAAAGGAACAGATGCGTATTTATACCTTGAAGAAATTATTGTATCAAAAGAACACAAACCAAAGGCACGCATTGAATTTGAAGTAAAATATAACAAATCTATAAATCGTGATTTTCGTATTCTTGGAGTTGGTGATGATTTATATCATCTTTCAGGAGAAATGGAACAGTACAAAGGGTTTACAATAGGAGATATAATCCCTAACAAAGATACCGACTCTAAGCTTGGCATAGTAAGCTTTAGCAATGGATATCAGCTTAGCGTTGGTAAAATATGTGGCGATGTAGCTGAGGAGCATATGCGGCGCATTCAAATACGAGAAACAATTCTTTCTCATTTTCAAAAGGAAGAAAAGCTTTTTAATCAAGGAATAAAAACACTTTCTTTATTTTTTATTGATGAGGTTGCAAAATATCGCCAGTATGATGAAAGTGGTAATGAACTTTTAGGTGAGTTCGGACAGATATTTGAACAAGAGTATAAAAATATCCTTGATCAGAATATAACGCTCTTTGATGATGAGTATCAAAAATATTTACAATCGAGTATTAGTAATCTGAGTGCTATACATAAAGGCTATTTTAGTATAGATAAAAAAACAGGTAACAGTATCAATAGTGAAACTAAGGGGCCAGATAAACTTTCGGAGGATATTTCTGCATACGATTTGATTTTAAAAAATAAAGAGCGGTTGCTTTCATTTGAAGAACCTACTCGCTTTATATTTTCTCATTCTGCTCTTCGTGAGGGCTGGGATAACCCAAATGTATTTCAAATTTGTACGCTTAAACATTCTGATAACAATACCGTAAAACGCCAAGAAGTAGGACGTGGCCTTCGTTTATGTGTAAATCAAGACGGTGAGCGAATGGATGTAAAAAACTGTGGTGATAGCGTGCATGATATTAATATACTCACCGTTATTGCAAGTGAAAGCTATCAAAGCTTTGTTGCAGATTTACAAACAGATATTAAAAATAACTTATACAATAGGCCAAAAGCTGCAACGAAAGAGTACTTTATTGGTAAATACGTCATGGTAAATGATATACAAACACAGATTGATGAAATAACGGCTAAAAAAATAGAGTATTATCTTATTCAAAATGCTTATATTGACGTTACTAGTAAGGTTACAGATAAATATCGCAATGATGTTGCAATGAATACGGTTGTTCAATTACCAGAAGACTTGCAACCGATGGCAGAAGGAATTCATAATCTTGTTCAAGCTGTCTACGATGATAGTGTACTTAAGAATATGTTTAGTAATGGTCATCAGACACGGATAAAAGATAATCCATTGAATGAAAACTTTGCTAAAAAAGAATTTCAATCTTTGTGGAAGCAAATTAACCATAAATATGCGTATACAGTTTCTTTTGATAGTCAAGAGCTTATTACTCATGCAGTAAAGCATATTAATGCTAATCTTTTTGTCTGTGAACTCCAATACACCGTTAGTAGTGGTAAGCAAAAAGATACAATGGATGAGTTTGAACTTGAACGGGGAGATTCCTTTAATAATGAGAAAACTCGTACACAAGTATTAAAGCTTGCACAAACGAGTCAAGTGAAATATGATTTAATTGGCAAAATAGTTGCAGGAACTACACTTACTCGAAAAAGTGTTGCAATGATATTGAGAGGGCTTACCTTTGATAAATTACAAATGTTCAAAAATAACCCTGAAGAATTTATTTCAAAGGTGATTAAGCTTATCAATGAGAAAAAAGCAACAATGACTATTGAACATATTTGCTATAATCAAGTTGAAGGCTGTTATGAAAGTAGTATTTTTACGGATGAAAAAAATTCTCAAAGTTTTGATAAGGCTTTTAAAGCAAAAAAAGCAATCCAAGATTATGTATTTACTGACGGGATAGCAGAACAAAGTATTGAACGCAAATTCGTAGAAGACTTAGATATGGCAAGTGAAGTTTGTGTATATGCAAAACTCCCTCGAGGTTTTCACATCCCAACTCCTGTTGGAAATTACTCACCTGACTGGGCTATTGCTTTTTATGAAGGAACGGTCAAACATATATTTTTTATTGCAGAGACGAAAGGATCAATGGATAGCTTAAACCTTCGTCCTATTGAACAAGCAAAAATATCCTGTGCAAAAAAACTTTTTAATGAAATTTCAACTGATGAAGTACGGTATTACGAAACAGATAGTTATCAAGAATTACTCAATGTTATAGAAAGTCTTAAATAGCACTTTTCAATAATTGTCTTGTTTTCGCGCTGGCGGTCACAGGTTTTAAAAAGCTTCTGTAACTCTTTTTTATTCTTACTTTATTGACTTTTTAAAGTAAACAAGGTAGTCAATAAATGAGGCATAGGAGGCAATCAAACTGATCGTATATAATAGTACTCCGATCATCTTGAGTTGTGGAAGGATATCAAAAATATCGATATCAAGTCGAAGGATTGTTTCTAGTATAAGGGAGTAAAAGACAGCAATTACATATAAAACGGTCTTAAGCTTTCCGCCCTTTCGTGCTCCAATGGCAACGCCTTTTTGCATTGCCATAAGGCGAATAAACAGCATTCCAAATTCGCGGTATATAATAAGCATAAAAATAATTGCCGGCATATAGCTTTCGAGCATAAAGCAAACAAAAAGCGTTAAGTGTACTAAAATATCGCCAAAGGGATCAAAGAGTTTTCCAAAGTCACTCACTTGATTACGCTTTCGAGCAAAAAAACCATCTAAGAAATCAGTGAATTCCATAAAGGCAAGAAGCGGTATCATTGTAAAGGCCGTGATAAGGGGTATAAAAGGAAGATGCGGAAGCCAATGGGGTAGGAAAAAGATTACAAAAAACAGGGGCGAAAGGATGATTCGAGACAGTGTAAATTTATCTGCAATATTCATTATATAGTCCTAGTCTCGCCGATCTTTTGCAAGCAGAATAAGTCGTAAAAGGTTTGCAATAGCAACAATGGCTGAAGCAACGTAGGTCATTGCAGCGGCACCAAGTACTTTTTCAACGCCTTGTAACTCTTCATCGGTAAGGGTTGCGTTATCGCGTAAGATAGCGACTGCTCTGCGTGATGCATCAAACTCTACAGGGAGTGTAATAAAATAAAAAAGGACTGCTGCAGAAAATAAAAGAATGCCTGTATTAATAAGAGTGCTCCAGCTAAAAATTAAACCGGCAATCACTAAGGTTGGCCCAAATGATGAGCCAATATTTGCAAGAGGAACGAGTGTGCTTCGTAAACCCAGTGGGGCGTAGTTTTTTGCGTGCTGAATGGCATGTCCTGTTTCGTGGGCAGCAACGCCAATAGCTGCAATGGATGTTTTTGCATATACATCTTGTGAAAGGCGTAAAATCTTTGAGCTCGGGTCGTAGTGATCTGTTAGTGATCCTGCAATTGACTCAACTTTAACATCGTGAATATTATTTGCTTTTAAAAGAGCTTGTGCGGCATCAAAACCAGTGATATTGCGTCTACTCATCTTTTTTGAAAAGTGAGCAAAGGTTGACTTTACTTTGAACTGTGCAACCATTGAAAAAATAATGGTAGGAACGACGAGTAGTAAATAGTATGAATCAAAAAAGGGAAAAAACATACAAACTCCTATCTTGTATTGAAGGTAATTAAGCTTAATCAACTATAACTTATTTTAGCTATAAGAATGACTAGTATTGCCAAAATATATCACTTTTTTACAAGAAAAACTAGTCTTTCGTATGTATTTTTGTAAAAATATTAATAATAAAATATTGCCCAGAGCATTTTACGCCGATAATGAGTGTATGGTTTCATCACTCATTACAGTTATTATTTTTGTTACTATTTTTTGTCTCTTTTATTTGTTATTAGACTTTTTCAAAGCACGTGGTTTTAGCCTTTTTACAAAAATTGAAAAAGTAAAGAAGGCAAAGGATAGAGCAACAATTATTCGAGAATCAAATAGAAAGCTTTCTTCTGATCCTAAAAATTATCCTGCGATAAAACAGCTTGCTGACTTATATTATGATGAAGGCGATTATACAAATGCACTTCCCTTATACGAAATGACTTTTGAACTTCCTATTCTTGATGCAAAAAGTGATCAAGCTGAAAATGGGTTTCGCTATGGTTCTTGTGCATTAAAATTAAAGCGCCCAGAAGATGCGATAAAAGGATTATTGCTTGCAAATGCGGCAGAGCCTGATAGTTTTGAGATTAATTTTACTCTTGGGGCTGCCTTTGCTGAAAACGATGACTTTGAAAAATCGATTGCCTTTTATAAAAAAACAATCTTGCTTAACCCTGAGTATCAACCAACGTATCAATTACTTGGAATGAGTTTATTTAAATCAAAAAAGTATCGAGAGGCACTTCCGTATATTAAGCAAGCTCTTGAAAGTGCTCCCGATGATAAAGGTGCTCTTTTTGCTCTGGCACAGTGCTTTTTAGAAGTTGGAAATTCTGATGATGCACAGAATATTTTTTCACGACTGCGTATTGATTCTGAGTATGGGCCGCAAGCATCGCTTTTTTCTGGGGAGTATCATTTAGAGCATAATAACTCTGCACAAGCACTGATTGATTTTCAAATTGGTTTTAAACATCCTAATATTGACGATGAAACAAAAAAGAACTTGATGTATAACTTGGCGCATTGTTATTTAGAAAAACTCGATATCGTAAATGCCTTGCCCTTATTAACGGAATTAAATGAGACATTTCCAAACTTTAAAGATGTTAGTAAACTATATCAAACGTATTCTGAGTTGCATAAAAATATGAATTTACAGATTTATTTAATTGGTGCTGCTACTGATTTTGTTAGTTTGTGTAAACTAATTGCAAAATTGTATTTTAAAGAAGCGGTGGTTAAAATTACTTCTGTTGCCTCTGGTATATTAGAAACAGAAATTAGTGCAACCATTAAAACTGATAAATGGGAAGATAGTGTTATTTTCAGATTTTATCGTTCAACAGATGTAACTGGGGAACTTTGTATTCGTGAACTCTATGGAAAAGTAAGGGATAGTAAAGCAGGGAAGGGTATTTGCTTTACCGCTGGAACTTTTAGTGAAGAAGCTCGTCGATATGTTGATGTTCGGCCAATTGATTTAGTGAATGGAGATAAGTTAACACAGCTTTTGAATGAAATCACGACAAAAATTTATCATCCGCCTGCTGCTGCTGAGGAATAATCACGAGATTTCGCTCATATTTTGTTGCTTGTGAGTCAAGAGCATCTGTTTTAAGTGCAAGTGTATAATAGTGTGGCACAATTTCTTTGATAGCACCCATTTCCTCTGTTATGCTTTGCTTTTTTGCCTTATAAGCGACAAGAAGACCATTCGGAGAAAGCATTGCAAAGAGTTTTTTAATGATATTTTTATTAAGTGGTCGAAATGCCCTAAAGGTAATAAGATCAAAGTCCCTTGTAATAGTTTCAATTTCTGCATTAATTACAGTAACATTTTGTAATCCAAGTAATGCAATGCAGTTTTCCAAAAAAATGCAACGCTTACTCATTCGTTCAATCAAAAAAAACTGAAAATCACTCATACATATTGCTAAGGGGATACCGGGCAATCCTGCACCAGATCCAACATCTGCAATGTTTATTAAGCGGTTTTCTTTTTTTTGTAGCTCAGTCGCTTTTTGCTTAATGTGAGTCAGTGCATTAAGGCTATCAAAAATATGGTGTGCAATAATCTGTGTTTTATTTTTAGCTCCAATGAGATCAAAAGAATTATTACATAATTCCAACTCTTGAACATACCTTTCTAAGAGCTGAGAAATTATTTTGTTTGAATCAGGTATTTTTAGTATATCTAAAACCGTCTGTATCATCATAATATTTGTGAATCTTCTTTGATTAGTGTCAACAGCAAGTAGATTTCCCATTCTTTATTTCTATTTAAGCGTGAAATAAAAGCGGTTTCTCCTTCGACCCACAAGGTGTAAGAATAACCATCACTATAACGAACACCCGACCCAGACACCAGTTGAGGGAGTGTCGTAATATAGTCGCCATTAATAAAAAATTTAACAAAGTGTAAAGAAGCATCTGAAAGTGAAAAATAAGAAATTTTTACGGTATCTAAACTATCTGAACTATATTCCACTTCATTCGTTTGAAAAACTTTTGGTAAATGTGTGGCACATCCAACACATAGTATAACAGCGGGTAAAATAAAACATAGTTTTTTCATGTAGTCCTCTTGCTATTTTTTTATTTATTCAGTGTACTATATAAAAGGTAAAAAATCAATCAATGAGGGGTTCTATGAATAAAAAAAAATTGCTTTATATACACGCCTGTATAACTTTTTTATTATTTATCATGCTTTTTTTTGGTTATTGTATTTTTCCTCAAAATCGTATGGCTGAATCACAACGATCGGCACTGCTCAATCATCAATATCTCGGTTCAATTTATCGCATACGTATTGTAAACAATAATGATACTCTTATTCTTACTAAGCAGGATGGATTATGGTTTGCTCAACAAAATGACGTGCGTTTTCTTGTTGATGAAAAAATAGTATCTGATTTTTTTACGATATTTACCCAAGAGAGAAAGCTCACTGTTATATCAAAGTCACTAAAAAATATTGAAAAGTATGGTTTGCAAGAAGAAAAAAGTTTTTTTATTGATATTGGTGATGAGGAAAAAAGTTTTTCCCAGCTTTATTTTGGAAGTGAAAACAGTATAAGTTATAAAATTTTTGTGCGTACAAAAGATAATTCATTTATTTATAGTACCGACAATAATATACGACAGTTTTTAACTCTTGATAAAATGTTTTGGGCTGACAAGAATATTATTCCAGCACATGAGCAACTAACCGTTGATAAAATAAAACGATATTCTATTACGAAAGATAATGAAAGAAAAACCTTTGTTCGCTCTGTAACGCAAAATAAAGAAGCTGATGATTTTCTATATCAATTATTAAATATGCGTGGAGGGGAGGTTTTTTCTGTGGCGGTGCTTAAAAATAAAATAAGGGAGTCACAAATTGACTTTGAATCACAAAGTAAAAATCACAAAGTTATTTTTTATAAAAATAATAATGATTATTTTGTCCGCTTTGATGATTTTGATTACTGTTTGGAGTTAAGTGCATGGTCATACAATAAACTATTTTCATTTTTATCAAAAAATTAAAATCATCCTTTTGTATATTGTTCCACCTCATCACAGCGATGAATTATTTCAATGCCAGCGGAAGAAAACATTTCAAGAGAATCAGTACTATCCTGATATTTTTTTTCACAGACAACACGAACTATTCCACAATTAATGATTAGCATAGCACAAGTTCTACACGGAGTCATTTTACAATAAAGCGTTGCTCCCATGATAGAAATTCCTCTTTTTGCAGCTTGGCAAATAGCATTTTGTTCTGCATGTACTGTTCTTACACAATGTTCTGTAACAGAATTGTCTTCATGAATAACTTTTTTTAATTTATGTCCGACTTCATCACAATGAGATAGACCACTTGGTGATCCAACATAGCCTGTAACTAAAATTTGATTATCTCGAGTGATAACACATCCGCTACGACCTCTATTACAAGTTGCACGTTTTGCTACCGTAAGGCTAATTTCCATAAAATAATCATCCCATGTAGGGCGAAAAATAGATGCACTCATCTTTTAGTCCTTTATCCCGTAGAAACTATTATTTTGTAATTGCACGCAATAATTCTGCAACTCGTCTATGCCCATTTTGATCAGCAAGAACTAAGGCTGTTTCTCCACTGGTATTTCGTGCATTTGGATCCGCTTTATTTGTATTTAAGAGGCGTACAACAGGTATATGACCATTTTGAGCGGCAAGCATTAATGCTGTGAGCCCTGCATTTTGTTTTTTATTGATATCTGCTTTATTTGCAATCAAAAGTTTTACCACATCAGTATGACCATTTCTTGCGGCAAGCATTACAGGTGTGAATCCAACATTTTGTTTAGACTCAATATCAGCTTTGTTTTCAAGTAAGATTTTTACTGATTCTACATGACCATTTTGAGCGGCAAGCATTAGTGCAGTAAAACCAGCATTTGTTTTTGTGTTAATGCTTACTCTACTTGCAATAGCAAAAAGATAGACAACATCAGAATGACCATTTTGAGCGGCAAGCATTAATGCGGTAAAACCAGTATTTGTTTTTGTATTGATATCAACACCTTTTTGCATCAAAAGTTGTGCAATGTACGCATGACCATTTTCTGCAGCAAGCATCAATGCGGTAAAATTAGTGTTTTGTTTTGCATTAACATCGCAATCTGTTTCCAATAGAAGCTTCACTATGTCTACGTGTCCCTTTTGTGCAGCGAACATGAGTGCCGTAAATTGCATGTTTTGAGATATATTGACATCTGCTCCATTTGTAATAAGTTGTCTTACAACATCAGTATAACCATTTTGTGTTGCAAACATGAGTGCCGTAAATCCTGCGTTTGTTTTTGCATCCACATTACTATTTTTTTGAAGCAACAGGCTAACAATTTCTGTATGTCCACTTTGGGATGCGAACATCAGAGCTGTAAATCCTGCCCTTGTTTTCTCATCAGCCTCACAATTCTGCTCTAATAAAAATTCTACTATATCGACAAAACCATTTTTTGATGCACTCATTAAAAGCGTTAAGTCATCATTATTTCGTGCATTCATGCTATAATTTTGTGCAGCCATAATTTCTACTATGTAGAAATCGCCATTTTCAACAGCTTCAAATAGTACTTGATAGTCAGGATCATTTGAAAAAAGATTTTGTGCAGATAAATTCATTGCAACAAAAAAAAGAATCATAAAAATAAAATAAATTCGTTTAGTGTTCATACGTCCTCCTTTCCATTAAGTGAAAATATTATATCATAAATAAAGATTTATTTCAAGATCTTTTTTTTATTTTTTTATCTATTGTTTATGGATGATTTGAATGTAAAATGCTATAATCAATTTACTAAAAAAAATGTTAATTATAAATTCCAACAATGATTTATTGGTCCATTACCTTTTCCTAAATTAAGATTTGAATGTAAAGCACCGGTAATATATGCTTTAGCATTTTTAATTGAGTTTTTGATATCACAATTTAATGCGAGGTTGCACGCAATTGCTGAAGAAAGTGTACAGCCCGTACCATGCGTATTATTTGTCATAATGCGTGGACTAATAAGCCATAGCGCATTTCCATTTTCATATATCAGATCATCAGCACTGTCTGTTAAATGCCCCCCCTTAATCAAAATTGCACCAGTAAAAAAATGGGCAATTTTTTGTGCTGCGTGTTCCATATCTTTTTTATTTGTAATGGATATTCCTGATAAAATTTCTGCTTCAGGAATATTTGGCGTTATCACTTTTGCAAGGGGTATAAGCTGGGTCGTTAATATTTTTAAAGCTTCATCGTTTAACAATTTACTTCCACTAGTTGAAACCATTACTGGATCAACAATAATATTTTTTGCATCGTATTCTTTTAGTTTTGTAACGATTGTTGCAATAATGGCAGTGCTTGAAACCATGCCAATTTTTATCGCATCTGGGATAATATCAGTAAAAATGCTATCAAATTGGGCACTAACAAAATCCGGACTTTGTTCACTGACGGCTTGCACTCCTTGTGTATTTTGTGCTGTTAGAGCGGTCAAAATGCTCATTCCGTACATTTTATGTGCCGTAAATGTTTTTAAATCTGCCTGAATTCCGGCTCCTCCAGAGCAATCAGATCCTGCAATGGTTAAAATTTTTTTCATTTTTTGACTCCTTGTTCACAAAGTATTGTCTGGGTATTAAATCATTTTTATTCATCATTAATTTCGTCACGGACACAGATTTTTTTTACCTCACGTTTTTCATAGGCTTGTTGCAAAAGCTCTTCAATTTCGAGTTTGTTAAACAGTTTTTGTGCATAGTCCACAGGAGCTTTCAGGACAGGATATTTCGGTGAAAAAAGAACGCAACAGTCTTCATAGGGCAAAATTGATGTTTCGTAACTCCCAATATCGATGGCAGTTGCAATAATTTCTTCTTTGTCCAGTCCTATTAGTGGCCGAAAAAGCGGGTAGTCGCTCACAGATTCTGTTACATTCATGTTTTGGATGGTTTGACTTGCAACTTGTCCTAAACTTTCTCCAGTAATAAGGCATGCCGCATTAATGTGAGAAGCAAGAAGATTTGCAACTTTAATCATGCACATTCGCAAAAGGAGTGTTGAATAATCTTCGGGCGATCGCTCTTTTATTCGCATTTGTACTTCAGTAAAAGGAATGATATTTATATGTGTTACAATACTATAGCGGGCAAGGATTAAAGCCAAGTCTTCAACTTTTTTTTGTGCCTCCGCTGACGTGTAGGGATAGGCGTGAAAATAAATACAATCGACTTTCATGCCACGACGAATCATTCGATAGCCTGCAACAGGGGAGTCAATTCCACCAGAAAGAAGTAAAAGCCCTCGCTCGCTTGTGCCAACGGGAAGCCCACGATTGCCTTTTTGTTGATTAGTAAAAATATAACATTTTTCCCGTATTTCTATACTTATTTTTATATCAGGTTTGTGTAAGTCAACGCGAAGTAAGCCTGTTTCATAAATATCATTAGCACAGGCAACTGCAATTTCATACGAATTGAGCGGAAAAGTTTTTTCAGCACGGCGAACATCAATTTTAAAAGATTTTGAACCGTTTTTTTCTGCGTCTTTTGCAAGCTGGAAACTCAATTTTTTTATATCTTCAATATTTTTTTCACAAATGTAGGCTTTTGCCCAACCCGTAATTCCAATTAAATGATTGAGCGTAAATTCAATTGCGATAGCAGAAGATTCAGGCCCTTCAATATACATTCTGCCTGCACGGAGCGTCGTTCGAGATTTTACATTCTCTAAATATAATTGCACATTTTGTACAAGGCGTTTTTCAAATTGTTTTCGGTTGCCCCCTTTTAGAGTAAGCTCGCCAATTTTTATTAAATAAATAACTTGTTCCATAAAAATTCCTTATTGACTTTAAATCTTCATTGATTCGCTTTTATTATCAGCTAAAATATAAAAGATTGTTGTAATCTAACATTTTTTATAATAAAAGAATTAAATTGTATATGTTTTTTTGTAATAAAATATAGAAATGCTCCAGCGAGCGGGAAAAAAGCAAATCCCACAAACAATGATTGGTAGCCATAAAAATCAATTACATAGCCTGCAATAGTTGATCCAATAACGGTTGCAAATCCTTGTACAATAAGGGAATAAATTGTTTGTGCCATTACAATATATTTTTCATTTATATGTTCAATAATGAATAGTACAACAGATGTATGAAATAATCCATACGTAAGGCTGTTTAAAAGTTGCCCAAAAACAGCTCCTTCAAAAGAAGGAAAAATAACATAGACAATATTTCGGACAAAAAGAGCAATGCAGCAAAATATTATTAAATGGATACTTTGAAAATGTTTTAAAAAGAAAGACGAATAAAACATCAATGGTATCTCTGCCAAAGCGGAAATTGCAAATAACAGAGGAACGCCATCTTTTTGCAAATAATCAGTCACATAGAGCGGTAAAAATTTACTGTTGGGGACGGTGCCTAAAAAATATAAAAATATAATGATCATGCCAAGCCAGAAGGCGTTAGGTATATCTTTGAACATTGTTTTCAGGTTCACTTTTGGTTTTTCTTCAAATAAGTTTTGTGTGATTAATTTTTTTTTGAAAAGTTGCGGATTACACATTAAAGAAAGTGCAAATAAAAGGGCAGGGCTTACAATCCATATAATTAGTGAGCGTGGTTGTACCATTGCAGTTTTGCCAAAAAAATGCAAAATGAGAGACATGCATACAAATCCGATTGAGCCTGCAACGCGAATTTTTCCATAATTCATGTATTTTTTGCCAAGAAC
>JBOFTD010000265.1:0-3517 GCA_051651885.1 Treponemataceae bacterium | reverse complement strand
TTTGAAAATTATGCAAAACTACTTGGGGATGCGGTATTTTTTAAGGCAGTTTCAAATAGTGTCATCTATATGGTGCTGACTTTGGTTTTACTCATTCCTCTTCCCATGCTTTTGGCAACGATTTTAAATAATAAGTTTGCAAAGGGGAGGGAGTTTTTCAAGTCAGCCTTGTATTTGCCCGCTCTCACCTCCGTTGTTGTTGCAGGAACCATCTTTCGTCTTGCTTTTAGCGATCTCGACGATGCTTTAATGAATTCTGTAATGAGCTTTTTTGGCTTTGAGCCAATAAAATGGCTTCGCAATGCACACACAGGTTTTTTCGCTCTTTTATTGCTGGCCTGCTGGCGCTGGACGGGTGTTAATATGCTGTATTTTTTATCAGGGCTTAAAAGTATTCCAGAAGAGTTGTATGAATCTGCTGACATTGACGGAGCGAGTGCATTTCAAAAGTTTATCTATATTACCATTCCACAGTTAAAACCAACAATTGTCTATGTTTTGACAATTTCAATTTACGCAGGGCTTGCCATGTTTACAGAAAGCTACATGATTTGGGGAGGTAATGCATCCCCTAAAAATATAGGCTTAACTATTGTTGGTTATTTGTACAGACAAGGCATTGAACGAAATGCAATGGGCTACGCTTCTGCGGTTGGCATTGTTTTATTCGCTATTGCAATGACAATTAACATGATTCAGCTCAAACTGAATGGTACTTTCTCTAAGGAGGCTTAAAATGGCAAGTGCAAATCCCTGTGCAAAAACACAAATAAAAAATCATTTGCGTGAAGGCAAAAAACGGGTAGCCGTGCAAGTATCAATTTTTGTTTTTTTCTCTCTTTTATCCTTACTGATTATTATACCGTTTTATATTCTAGTTATATCGTCATTTAAGCCAGGTAATGATTTAGTTCGCTATGGCATAAATTTAAAGCTTGAGCTTGATAAGATGTCCCTCAATAACTTTGTTTTTTTGTTTACAGGAGATCATCAGTATTTTTCATGGTTTTTTAATAGTGTGTTTTTAACTGCACTCACTGTTTTGATAACCTTATTTGTCTGTGCTTGTGTAGGATACGGGTTTTCAATGTACGATTTTAAGTTCAAAAACTTTTTCTTTGTCTGCGTCTTATTTGTCATGATGGTTCCCTTTGAAATCCTTATGGTTCCAATGTACAGTCAGATAATTGATATGGGGCTCATTGATTCTTTTACTGGGATTATCTTGCCTGGCATTACCAGTGCTTCGACAATTTTCTTTTTTCGTCAATATTTGCGGGGCATTCCGCGTGATTTAATTAGTGCAGGAAGAATTGATGGGGCATCAGAATATGGTATTTTTTTCAAAATCATTTTGCCCATAATGAAGCCAGCTTTTGCTGCAATGGCAATTCTAAATACAATGGGTGCTTGGAATAATCTTCTTTGGCCTCTGTTAGTGCTAAAAACGGAGACAAAATTCACTTTGCCCATTGGACTAAACACGCTTTTAACCCCATACGGAAATAATTACGACTTGCTCATTATCGGCTCATTTTTTTCTGTTATCCCTGTGCTGATTATTTTTTTATGCTTTCAAAAATACTTTGTTGATGGCATGACTGCAGGTGCTGTTAAAGGCTAAAACGGTAAACGTTATTTTAATATTAAATCTTTTGAGTAGGAGAAAAGAATGTCAAACAAAACAAAATTGCTGATTGATAAAGAATATACAATCGCAAACGTAGGTAAACGGTTATACTCAACCTTTGTTGAGCATTTGGGGCGTTGTGTGTATGAGGGAATTTATGAGCCAGATCATCCAACGGCAGATAAAGATGGCTTTAGAAATGACGTTCGTGATTTAGTTAAAGAGTTGCATTTTGGTGCTTTACGATATCCTGGAGGAAATTTTGTTTCAGGCTTTAATTGGCTTGATGGTATTGGAAAACGAGAGGATCGTCCTGTTCGCCTTGATTATGCGTGGTCTTCAATTGAGCCAAATCACATTGGGATTGATGAGTTTTGTGATTATGCAAAATCGGTTGGAAGTGAAGTTATGTATGCGGTGAATGTGGGAACGGCAAGCCCGCAGGATGCAGGCTATGTTGTTGAGTATGCGAACTTTCCAAAAGGCACATACTATTCTGACTTGCGAATAAAAAATGGCCATAAGGATCCTCATAATATAAAATTGTGGTGTGTGGGAAATGAAATGGACGGCGAGTGGCAAACTTGTCATCTTGATGCACATGATTATGGCAAGAAGGCTTTAGAAACGGCAAAAATCATGAAGTGGGCAGATCCTTCAATTGAGTTGGCTGTTTGTGGAAGTGCAAGTTCTCGCCAAACTACCTACCCTGAGTGGGATAGAATTGTGCTTGAGCATACGTATGATAAAGTTGATTACATTTCTTTACATCGCTACTATGAAAATTATGGTAATGAGTTTGATTTTTTAGCCTCATATCACGAAATGAATGATTTTATTAAGGCCGTTGCTTCAACTGCAGATTATGTGAAGGCTCTGAAGCGATCAAAAAAGACAATGATGCTTTCTTTTGATGAATGGAATATTTGGTATCAAACAAAAACTGAGCTAAAACCTTGGGAGTTTGCTCCACACATTTTGGAGGATAATTATTCACTTCTGGATGCAATTGTTTTTGGAGGATTGCTTTGCTCTCTTATCAATAATGCTGATCGCGTGCAAATTGCTTGTCTTGCTCAAATGGTAAATGTTATTGCACCAATTTTTACTGAAAAAGGCGGAAAAGCAATTCGTCAAACTATTTTTTATCCCTTTGCAATGGCTGCACAAAATTGTATTGGTACGGTGCTTAGAACAATCGGAAAAACACCAACACAAGAAAGTGAAGCATACGGAACGGTGTCTGTTTTACCTCATGCGGTAACATGGAATGAAGAAAAAAATGAAATCAGCGTACTTTGCGGAAATATTTCGCAGACAAATCAAATACTTGAGCTTGATTTACGCTCTTTTGGCAAAGTGAAATGGATTGAACATTCTGTTTTGCAAGGAGATGACTTGAGTGCAACAAATACAATTGCACATCCAGAGAAAGTAAAACCTGCTTTTATAAAAGAAACGAGTGAGGAAATTGATTTTCCTGAGTTATCTTTGCCACCAAAATCCTTTCACTTAATGAAATTCAAAATCGTCTAAGCTTTCTTCGGCACGTGTATTTGTAACCGCTACAGCTATTTTTCTGTGGCGGTGCAACTATGCTTTTCTTTCAACACCTTGGTGAACTTCTTATGCCAATAATTATTTGCACTCTTAATAAAATATTCTTTGAAAACCTGTTGTAGATTCTCTTTTTTTTCTTTATCATATTTATATGTCGCCAGTTTTTCAAAGTGAATTTCTTATTAGCCTTGGTTATTGACTAGCACCTAAAAAATAAATAAGGTGTAAGTAGATGAAATTCAGTAGATTAAGTACATATAAAGTCAATAAAATAGTTTTATGTTTTAGTGAGGATATTACCGCAACGGCTGCAGCAAAAATTGTGAA
>JBOFTD010000264.1:0-13105 GCA_051651885.1 Treponemataceae bacterium | reverse complement strand
CATGCCTTTCAGCGATTATTGATGCTGCAGTTGCCAGCGATGTTGCTCTTGAAGTTAACGGGCTTGGAATGGCTCGCCCTAAAATTCAAACGTCAAAAGGGTTACGATATCAATATCCTGTTGATGATTTTTGGTTGTTGGCGAAGGAAAAAGGAGCAAAAGTCATTTGTAATTCTGATGCTCATATTCCCTCTGATGTGATTAAAAATGCTCAAAATGCTCGTGATTATGCACAGAAACTTGGTTTAACAATTATTGAAAATCCTATCAAAGATAAATGAAAACGACAATAAAAATTGGTTTAGGTGCCGTTGGGATGATCCTATTTTTTTTTGCATCACTTTTTTTTGGGGCAGAAAAAATTCCTTTTACTAATTTTATTCGATTTTCCCAGTCTAGCGAATTTACTTCGTTGATTGTGTGGCATTTTCGCCTTCCACGGACAATTGCCGTTATGCTTACTGGGGCTTTGCTTGCAGGATCTGGGTGTGTATTTCAAGGTTTTTTTCGAAATGCACTCGCGGACTCTTCTCTTATGGGAGTTTCCTCTGGTGCTACACTTGGAACTCTTATTGCGATCATTATGGGCGTTCCTTTTTATTATGTGTTTTCGTTTTTTGGTGCAATTATCAGCGTATGCATAGCCTATTTTATTGCTCAGCTCACAAGTAGTTTTTCTAAACAGCGACTTGTGAATGATACTAATACACTTTTGCTTTGCGGCATTGCCTTAAGCTCTTTTTTTTCTGCTGTTACCTCCTTTTTGATTATTAAAAATGATAATAGTTTGCACAAAATTTATTTGTGGACACTTGGTAGCTTTGCCGCCATTGATTCTGCTCGTTTGATATTATTGAGTCCTTTTTTTCTCCTTTCAATAGTGATTTTTTATTTTTTACGCACTCCGCTTGATTTGCTTTCTTTTGGCGAAGAAACTGCAGTGAGTCTTGGACTTAATATAAAATTATATCGTCCTCTTGTTATTGTTGCAGGCTCTTTTGCTACCGCTGGAGCTGTTTGCGTTGCAGGCCCCATTGGTTTTATAGGATTAATGGCTCCGCATATCGCTCGAAAACTTTTTGCCTTTTCTCATCACACCCTAATTTGGACAAGTATGTATATTGGCAGCATGCTTTTGTTGCTTTCAGATATTTTTGCAAAAACACTTATTGCTCCTGCAGAACTTCCTATTGGCATTATTACTGCTTTTCTTGGAGTGCCTTTTTTCTTGAGTGTACTATTAAAAAAATAGAAAAAATCTTATCAAATTCTGTTAGAAATCCTAAAAAATTTACAAAAAGATGATTTACAATGTTAAAAAAATACATTATATTGTAAAAATCCTAATAAACAATGAGGTAAAAATGAAAAAGCTGTTAAATTTATTCGTTTTATTACTTGCCACAACTTTTATGGCAAGCTGTAATTTTTTCGAGTTAGAAAAAACCTACACGAAAGATCAATTGAGAGAATTATCAGATAAAGCTTTTAGTGCGTGGTTTGAAACAGTATCTTCTGCCGATGGATCAGATGTTTCCAGTGGATTATACTGGGCTCCATCGCACCTTGTTGATACACTTTTCAAAGTATATACGCAGGCGGCATTTTTTAGTTCAAATTCAAGTGATGAGATTACTGACATGTATAAAAAACTTGAATCTGCATATAATGCACTGATAAATGAAAGAAAACGAAAAGAATAACGCTATTTTTTATGATTAACAATTCTTAGCGTTTCTCAGTTATTGCATAAGACATAAAATATTTTCTCGCCACATGAAAAATCGCATTTTTTATCTATAATAAAAGATATGAAGATTTGTAGTTTTTCACCGTTTGGTTATGAAGGACTTTTGGTCACTGTTGAGGTTGATTTACGTCGAGGCATTCCAGCCATTGATATGGTGGGACTTGCGGATGGAACTGTGCGTGAATCTCGTGAAAGAATGAAAGCAGCGATTAAAAATTCCGACTTTGATTTTCCTTTAGAGAGAGTTCTCATAAGCCTTTGCCCTTCCGATGTAAAAAAAGAAGGCGCGGGGTTTGATCTTCCCATTGCTTTGAGTGTGCTTTGTGCAAAAAAGGGAATGTTTCATGACAGTAATCAACACGGCAGCGAAAAAAAAATTTTAGTCATTGGGGAGCTTGAACTTTCTGGCAATGTGCGTGGGGTGCGAGGTATTCATGCAGCGGTTGCAACAGCACTTGATAATAATATATCAGCCTGTATCATACCGTATGAAAATATAAAGGAAGTTGAAAGCCTTAAAAATCTTAAACTGTATGGCGTATCTAACTTAAAAGAAGCATATCAGAGCATAGAAAATTTTTATCATAATTCTTTTTCACTTTCGCAGGATGAAGAGGATGAATCTTGTTTGCAGATAGATTTTCCACCTATCAATGATGATAATGATCTTGGTGTTGTTAGAAATCAGCCTATTTTGTTGCGAGCTTTGCAAATTGCTGCTGCTGGTTGCCATAATGTAATTGCGTATGGCCCGCCCGGCTGCGGTAAAACACTTTCGATTCAGAGATTTCCTTCGCTTTTGCCCTACTTACAACCAGATGAAAGTCGAAGTGTTACTCGTATTTATAGCCTTGCGGGGCTTATTCCTAATGGGGAAAAAGCTATTACAGAAGCACCTTTTCGCACACCGCATCAGTCTTCCTCTCTTGAGGGCATCACTGGTGGTGGCAGACAATGTCTTCCCGGCGAAATCTCTCTTGCACATAATGGCGTACTTTTTTTTGATGAGGCCTCTGAATTTAAGCCTTCAGTTTTGCAATCTCTGAGAATTCCCCTTGAGACGGGAGTGATGAGCCTTGTGCGTGCAGGAAGATCGACAACTTTTCCCGCTCTATTTCAATTGATGATAGCGTCTAACCCTTGCCCTTGTGGAAACTTTGGCGATGATAATAAAATATGCATTTGTAATCCTCGTTCGGTCGAATTATTTTGGCGAAAGTTTTCTAGTCCACTTTTGGACAGAATAGATTTACGAGTGCCTGTCTATTCTCAAATAAGTGTGCAGGGAGAATCATTTTATGAGCAGAATTCGTTCTACCAACAAAAAGACTTTACCAGTGCAAGTTTGCGACCTCAAATAAAATTTGCTCGTCTTTTGCAACTTGAACGACAAAAAAAATTGAACGCACATCTTTCTCCTCATGAGGTAACAAATTTTTGTTCTCTTAAACCAAAGGATAAAATTCTTTTTGATCAAAGTATTTTAGATTTGCGACTTTCGAAAAGAGCTGCCCAAAGTATTCTTAAAGTTGCTAGAACTATTTGTGATATGGATGCTCTTGACAATATTACTACAAATCATCTTTTGGAGGCAATTTATTTTCGTCGCAATAATGGCCCATTGGGCTAACAATGATTTTTCAACTCTCGATATTTTTGAAAAATTGCTCCTTGTGAGTAAAGTTTTTAAAATCTAATTCTTTATGCTTGATTTTTTGGCTATTATTTTCTACTATGAAAAACACTTAAAAAATATTTTTTAACACTTTGTGGGAGCATTATGGAATTTACGCAAGAAAGCATTGATTCACTCGTAGTAAACGAGATGGACATTTTAAAACGAATTGCTGAGGAATTAAATATTCGTGTACAACAAGTTGCATCTGTTGTATCGCTTGTGCAAGAAGGGTGTACCATCCCTTTTATTTCGCGATATCGAAAAGAGGCTCACGGCTCATTGGATGAGGTGCAAGTTCGTGATTGTGATCATAACTTTAAGTCTTACACGAATTTGGAAACACGGCGTCTTGAAATTGTAAAAGGCGTTTTTGCTCAAGGGAAGCTTTCTGAGGATTTGTATAAAAATATCATGAAGGCAAGTACGATGACCGAGCTTGAGGATTTATGGGCTCCCTTCAAAAAGAAAAAGAAAACTCGTGGAATGCTTGCAATTGAGCGAGGGCTTGAGCCACTTGCAGAAATTATACTCACCGAAGATGAGATGACGGTTGAAGCAAAGGCAAATGAATTTATTGTGCTTGAGGCTGAAACTGACGAGTTAAAAGTTCTTGATGCGAGTGCTGCTATTCAAGGAGCAATGGATATTCTTGCTGAGCGAGTCTCGTCAAATACGGACAATCGTGCAAAGGTGCGTGATTTTTATTTAAGCACAGGCCTGATTTTGGTAAAAGGGATTGGCAGCGAAAGTGACATGAAAACGTCGGTGTATCAAATGTATTGGGACTACAAAGAAGCCCTCAATCAAATTAAGCCACATCGTATTTTGGCTATCAATCGTGGCGAGCGTGAAGAAAAACTTGAGGTAACAATCGATGTTGATGTTGAGGGTGCCGTCGATATGCTTAAGCGATCGTATAGCATTTACAACAAATATCATGCTGATTCAGTGGAAGATGGCTTGGTTCGATTGCTTTCGCCTGCTGTTGTGCGTGAAATCCGAGGGGACTTGCGTGATACAGCGGATGAGCATGGCATTGGCGTTTTTAGCGAAAATCTCAAAAATCTTTTAATGCAACAACCAATCAAGGGAACGAGGATTCTTGGCGTTGATCCTGGTTTACGCACGGGAACAAAATGCGCATCTCTTGATGAAACAGGAAAATATTTAGGATATTTTGTTATGTATCAACATAACGAGGCAGAAAGTGCGGCGGCTATCCGCAAAGCAATTTTGCAGCATAAAATCCAGCTTGTGGCAATTGGCAATGGAACGGGATCCCGTGAAGCACAAGAAATTGTGAGCAAGGTGATTAACGAAAACTTTCCAGATGTTTTATATACTGTCGTTGATGAAGATGGGGCGTCTGTCTATTCTGCAAGTGATACGGCACGTGAAGAATTCCCTGACCTTGATTTAACCATTCGTGGAGCAATTTCAATTGGGCGTCGTTTGCAAGATCCTCTTGCTGAGTTGGTAAAAATTGATCCAAAGTCAATTGGTGTCGGACTTTATCAGCATGATTTAAATCAAAAAAAGCTTTCAGAAATGCTTGATGAAGTGGTTGGATCTGTTGTAAATAACGTTGGTGTCAATATTAACACGGCATCTTTTTCGCTTTTAAAATACGTTTCTGGCATTAATGGAACGCTTGCAAAAAAAATTGTTGCCTATCGTGATACAAATGGTAAAATTACAAGCCGTGATGATTTAAATAAAATTAGCGGCATGGGAGCAAAATCCTTTGAGCAGTGTGCAGGATTTTTGAAAATCCCCGAAAGTACCAATCCGCTTGATAATACGTGGGTGCATCCTGAAAATTATGATGCGGCAACAGTGATTTACAAATTTGTTGCGGAGAAAAAAAATGTTTCTGCGGATGTAAAAAAGGAATTAAAGGATCACTATAAGCTTGGCGAGCAAACAATCAGTGATATAATAGAAGAAATTAAAAAGCCAAACCGAGATCCGCGCGATGGCTACCCAAAACCGATTATGCAAAAAGGCGTGGTAACCTTTGAAGACTTGAAAGAGGGCATGATGGTTACGGGAAAAATTAAAAACGTTGTTGATTTTGGTGCTTTTGTTGATTTGGGCATTAAAGAAACGGCTCTTTTGCATATTTCCGAATTATCGGATACATATATTGCCGACCCTATGGAAGTGCTTAAAGTAGGCGATATTAAAGAATGCCGAATTATTGGCCTTGACCTTGATCGTAGGCGAATTAGCCTTTCTCTTAAAAGTGATTCTTCGGCACGTTCAAGTAGTATGGGTGGCTCTTCGATGGCGACAAATGCGGACGGAACAACTAAAAAGCGTGTAGTTGTGGCAAAAAAAGCAGGCGATACAGCAGGATCCGCGTACGATCGACCTTCTCGCCCTCAAAATGATCGCAACGAGCGAGGCAACCGCAATTCCTATGGAAGCAAAGAAGATGACGGCATGACATACAATCCCTTTGCCGCCTTGCTGAACAAAAAAAAATAGAAACAAGAGATTTGTATATGCCAAACTAAAAAACTCAGTCACCACTCGTGATTGAGCTTTTTTTATAGTATGAAAATTTTTATAACGAAGAAAAAGGAATAATATGGAGTCAATTCGAATTTTGCAGGATACGTACGAAAAGTTATATGTTCTTTCAGCTCCTGTCGTAAAATTTTTAGAAGATCATCTTCCTGCAATATCGCCGCAATGGAAAACAGTTTGTGTTGATGATGTTATTGAATCTGATTGTAAGAGACAGAATGAAAAAAATCTTTTTGATCTCGATATTTATTATTTACTAAAAATTATCTTAAACCAAAATAATTGGTATTCCTTGAAAGGTTTATATCCTGAGAAAAATTACTTTTTTAATAAACAAACATATAACTTATTAAAATCAGTGCAAGACATTAGAAATAAAATATCTCATCCAACATTAACTCGTTATACAGTTGAGAATTATGAGAGCTGGTCGCACGCTATTGAAAATCTTGCAAAATTATTTAACTGCTCTATACCAAATTTGCTGGCTGAGCTGCATGAAAGCGAAAAAAAGAAAATTTTAATAATTATTGAAGAAAAAGTTATAGTACCTGCATTAAAATGTGAAGCTCTTCAACAAGAAATCAAGAATAGCGTCGAAGACACAAAAAAACGTTTACAAAATCAAAATACGGCACTGGGAATTATAGCTTTTTTTTCTGACGCTCTTGCTTCAAATCGAGGCAAAATTATTTGCGACGCCTTGCATGAAAATAAATTACTGGCATTTGAAGACATAAAAAATGATATTTTTAAAATATATTATGGAAATAGTATTTAGTACATTGTAGTTTGTGTTCAGGGTGATTGTTTTATTTTAAATAAAATGTTGGTTTATTCAAACTTGACAGAAAGTACGGAATACGGTATAGTAATTTCTATTACTTTTTATAGAGAGGTTTATTATGAAACAATTCATAGTATGTGTTTGTTTGTTTGTAGCTTCAGCTCTTTTTTCACAAGAGGAAGTGTTAACAACTGCAATTGTGGAAAAAACTGATCATTATACGATTACGATTGAGTTTACGCCTTTGTCCAATGAAGGTCGTGTGTATTTTGTTTCTCCGCAAAGACGCTATGAAGAAGGGCTTGCTCTAAATAAAATCAAAGATCGGCTAGACAGATTTATGAAGGAGACTCGCGAAGAGTACGGATATTATCATTATCGCATGATGCGTCCAAGTGAGACAAAACATGATGCAAAAAAGAAGGAAACAACCTTCATTGAACATGTATTATTTACAAAAGAATAGTTTAAAAATTTGACTTTATAGGAAATCTTTATGAAAAAAACTTTTTTAATGAGTGCTTTGTTTGTAAGTTTTTTAGTTGCAGGTTTTGCACAGGAAGCCGCTTCAAAAAAGCCGTGGGAAGAAGTTGTTACGACAACTGAAACGGGAAAAATTTCTGGCTCTGCGTCTGAATACTCGATGGCGATTATTTTTACCCCTTATTTGCATGAGGTTATTCTTGTGTATCAAACATCGTCTGCGGTTTATAACGATAAAGACGCTGTGCTTGCAGTGCGTGAGCGAGCGTTATTGTTTAGTCGCGAAAACGCCTATGATAGCTATTCATATATTGTAAGGCCTGAAACAAAATTTGATAATGTGAATCGAATTGCAACGTTAACAGCACGAATTGCTTTAACTCGCTATACTCCGCAGGAAGATTATTGATGGATGTTGGTCTTGTTGTAAAAAATTTGCATCCCTTAGAAATCAGGCTTTTAAGAAAGTATTCAGCAGGGACTGAATTGACAGTTGAAAAATTGCAAAACGAGCTTGAGTATAAGGAAGGGCATGCAAATCAAGCTTTTTCGTGGCTTGTGGCAAAAGGACTTGCGCAGGTTGTGCAACGGACGCCTGCTGTTTTTTTTGAAATTACGCCTTTGGGTTTAGAGCAGGCTTCAAGTGGAACGCCTGAACAACAAGTTATTTCTTATTTAAAGGAAAAAAAATCGTCTCTCTTGCCTGAATTGGCGAGTAATCTTGGTTTTGAGCAAAAAGATATCGGGAGCGTTTTTGGGCTTTTGTCTAAAGAAGGTGTTCTCGTAATGGATTCTGAAAAAAAAGTTTCGTTAACTGCTAAGTCGCTTCCTGATAGAATTAAAAAAACAGAATTGTTGTTGCAAAAAGCTGCAAAAAATAAAAACTCTTTGTTAAGTCAGTCTATGTTGAGTGATGACGAGCTTCAAATTATTGGAACGCTCTCAAAAAAACGCGGGGCGGCGGATGTTCCTTTTAGGATCGTTGAGCGTGAAGTTGTTGTTTATATTCTTCTTCCGATTGTAAGTGAAGTGAAATCTTTTTTAGATAAATCTGGCATTACTGGTAGTGAAATTGGAAGTCTTACATCGTCTTTGCTTGTGAGTGGGTCGTGGAAAGGTGAAACTTTTCGCAGTTATAATATTTCGGTGCCGCCGGCACGAATTATTCCCGGTAGAACGAATTCGTATGTTTCTTTTTTAGAGAGTGTTAAAGATAAGCTTGCTTCGCTCGGCTTTGAAGAGTTTGATGGGGATTTGGTAGAAACGGAATTTTGGAATAGTGATGCACTTTTTATGCCGCAGTTTCATGCCGCTCGAGATATTCATGATGTATATTACTTAAAAGAGCCGACGCATGCAAAAAAAATCGACGAACCTTTTTTAACAAATATTGCACAGGCTCATAAAAATGGTGGAAATACGGGAAGTCGTGGCTGGAATTATAACTTTGATAATGATTTTACGCGTCGTTTGATTTTGAGAAGTCAAGGGACTGTTTTGTCAGCACATCAGCTTGCGACAGCTAAGAAGCCTGGTAAATATTTTGGCATAGCACGTGTGTTTCGCTATGATAAGGTTGATGCAACTCATTTGTCTGATTTTTATCAAACGGAAGGAATTGTGTTGGGCGATGAGGTAAGCTTAAAAACCTTGTTGGGTTTTTTAGAAATGTTTGCTGTAGAAATTGCGGGTGCAACTGATATTAAATATGTGCCGGGATATTTTCCGTTTACGGAGCCTTCGATTGAGGTGCATATTAAGCATCCGGTTCTTGGTTGGTTTGAACTTGGTGGATCTGGAATATTTCGCCCAGAAGTTTCTCGCTCGCTCGGTGTTGACTGTCCTGTGCTTGCATGGGGAATAGGTATTGATCGTATGGCTCTTATGGCTCTTGGTTTAAATGATTTAAGAGAACTTTTTTCTTCTGACATTGATCATGTTCGTCTTCGTTGTGCAAATTATTAGGCTGTGTATATTCTTATTGTTAGTTATTTGATTTTATCAATAACTATGTTTTAAGGCAATTAAAAAAAAGTTAAAAAAAAATGTTTTTCGCTTGCTTTTTTTTTTTTTTTTTTGGTAGACTGCTTTTGACTTTAAAAAGTCAGTTTCAAGAGTCATAATCGTGCTTGTTGTTATTAACGAGTAAAGATTTTTGTAAAGTCGTAAAAATTAGGCGTGAGATTCGCTAATTAGATTTTACGCTCCTTGGTTAGCTTGGTTGTATTATTAAGTCTTGCTTAGAGTTAAGGATGATTTGTGAGTAATCACAAAGGCTCATGGACGCCAAACCGATCGTCAAGGGTAGTTTTGATTGATATAGGTGGTGCCGAGCGATTCAACTTGAATTATATAAGTTGTTTATGCAAATAAAATGTCTGCACCTTTCTATTCTCTTTGTTCGTAGCTCGAACGCATCAATTCTTCTTTTTTCTATCTATATTGTTATACATACCCTCTTGTTTTATATTAGAGGTGTTTAAATAAAATTTAAAAACTGATTGCCTTTAATCTGTAAGGAGGATCAAATGGCAAAAGAGAAGTTCGAAAGAACCAAGCCGCACATGAATGTTGGAACTATCGGTCACGTTGACCATGGTAAGACAACTCTTTCTGCGGCAATTACAATGCATTGTGCCAATAAATTTGGCGATAAAGCAATGAAGTATGATGAAATTGATAATGCACCGGAAGAAAAAGCCCGTGGTATTACAATTAACACAAGGCATCTTGAGTATCAATCAGATAAGCGTCATTATGCACATATTGACTGTCCGGGACATGCTGATTATATCAAAAACATGATCACTGGTGCAGCTCAGATGGATGGTGCTATTCTTGTTGTTTCGGCTCCAGATTCTGTTATGCCTCAAACTCGTGAGCATATCATTTTGGCTCGTCAGGTAGGCGTACCTTCCTTGGTTGTTTTCTTGAATAAGGTTGATCTTTTGGATGATCCTGATCTTCTTGAACTTGTTGAAGAAGAAGTTCGTGATGTTCTTGAAGCAAACGGATTTCCTCGCGATACGCCAATCATTAAGGGTTCTGCATTTAAAGCTATGGCTGATGGTGCTTCTGCTGATGATAAAAAATGTATTGATGAGCTTTTAGATGTTATGGATAATTATTTCAAAGATCCAGAACGTGCAGCTGATCAACCTTTCTTGATGCCGATTGAAGACGTTTTCACGATTTCTGGTCGTGGAACTGTTGTAACAGGTCGTATCGAGCGTGGTGTAATCAATATTAATGAAGAAATTGAAATTATCGGTATTAAAGACACTCAAAAAACTGTTGTAACAGGTATTGAGATGTTTAATAAGTTGCTTGATCGAGGTGAGGCTGGTGATAATGTTGGTCTTCTTTTGCGTGGTATTGACAAAAAGGCTGTAGAGCGTGGTCAGGTTTTAGCAAAAGGTGGGTCGATTACTCCTCACACTGAGTTTAAAGCTCAGATCTATGTTTTGTCTAAAGAAGAAGGTGGACGTCATAGTCCTTTCTTTACAGGATACCGACCACAGTTTTATTTTAGAACTACTGACATTACAGGAACAGTAAAACTTCCTGATGGTGTTGAAATGGTTAAGCCTGGTGACAGCGTAGAAATTATTGGTGAGTTAATTCATCCAATTGCTATGGATAAAGGTCTTAAACTTGCTATTCGTGAGGGTGGACGTACTATCGCTTCAGGTCAGGTTACTGAAATTATTAAATAATTTGTTTGATGCAAGGATGAGGTTTGAGTTTTCTCAATCTTGTCTTTGTGTTAAAAGCAAAGTGTTTTTCTTGGAGGGAAAATGGCTGCTGAAAAAATTCGCGTCAGGTTACGATCTTTTGACGTGGAATTGATTGATCAAAGTGCAAAATCTATTGTTCAAACTGTGCAAAAAGTTGGAAGTAAGGTTTCAGGACCGATTCCATTGCCAACAAGAATAAATAAGGTAACGGTACTTCGTTCGCCTCATGTTAATAAAAAATCACGTGAGCAATTTGAGGTTCGTACACATAAACGCCTTATTGATATCATTGAGCCATCAGCAGATGTTATGGATTCATTGATGAAGTTAGAATTGCCTGCTGGTGTAGATGTAGAAATCAAACAATAGTTTGTTTGCAGATACGGTTCCCCGGATCAGGGAATGGCGGTTAATAGAAGTGGTTTGTATTTTATAGAGGAGAGTTATTAGCAATGTTAGGATTGATTGCAAAGAAAGTTGGAATGACTCAGGTATTTGACGAAGACGGAAGCTTAACACCAGTTACCGTGATCCGCGTCGAGCCTAATAAAGTTGTTGCGTTAAAAACTAAAGAAGAATTTGGTTATAATGCTGTTGTCATGGGTTTGGGCGAGAAAAAAAATATTCGCACGTCAAAACCTTATGCAGGGCAGTTTCCAGATAACGTAAAGCCTGCACAATTTGTTAAAGAATTTAGAGATTTTGATAACGAAGTTGTTGTTGGTGATGAAGTTGGTGTAGAGATTTTTGATTCATTGGGATATCTTGATGTTACAGCTGTATCAAAAGGTAAGGGTTTTCAGGGCGTTATGAAGCGATGGGGCTTTCATGGCGGACGTGCAACTCATGGTTCAAAGTTTCATCGTGAAGCAGGATCTACGGGTATGTGTACATCTCCTGGTCGTAGTTTTAAGAATATTAAGATGCCTGGTCGAATGGGACGCGAAAAAGTTACTGTTCAGAATCTTAAAGTTGTTAAAGTTGACCCTGAGTTACAAGTTGTGATGGTTCGCGGGGCAGTCCCCGGGAGTAAAGATAGTACGCTGATCATTAAGTCTGCGGTTAAAAAAGAGTTTTAACAACGGGAGAAGACAATGGAAAAAAAAGTCTATTCAGTTGATGGTAAGGAACTTCGGACTATTACTCTTGATGATAGCGTATTCGGACTTCCTGTAAATGAAGATGTTATTTATTATGCCATTAATAATGAATTAGCAAATAAACGTGTTGGAACTGCTTGTACTAAAGATCGTTCTGAGGTTCATGGTTCTAATGCAAAGCCTTATGCTCAAAAGGGTACGGGGCGTGCAAGGCGTGGTGACAAAAAATCACCTTTGTTGCGAGGCGGTGGTGTTATATTTGGCCCAAAACCTCGTGATTATAGTTTTTCAATGCCTAAAAAGGCAAAGCGCTTGGCAATGAAATCTGTGTTGAGTTTTAAAGCTCAAGATGATCGCATTACGGTGATTGAAGATTTTACTGTTGAAAGCGGAAAAACAAAAGATTTAGTTTCAATTTTGAAAAATTTTGGAAAAGATGAGCGAACGGTTATTGTTTTGAAAGATGATGATTCTATGATAAGACAAGCTGGTCGAAATCTTCCAAAAGTTTCTTTTCTTTCATATAATCGCTTGCGAGCACATGATTTATATTATGGAAAAAAAATTGTAATGCTTGAAACTGCAGTGAAAAACCTTGCTGAATTTTATAACAAGGAGGATGTTGAGTAATGATATATGAAGATATCCTTATTGAGCCTGTTTTGTCTGAAAAAGCAACTGAATTGCGTGAGCAAGGAAAGTATGTGTTTAAAGTGCACCCAAGTGCAAATAAATGTCAGATTAAAGAGGCAGTTTCAAAATTATTTAATGTTAAGGTTGCAGATTGTACGGTGATGAATGTATTTGGAAAAATGAAACGAGTACGTTATCGATCGGGAAGAACTGCGAGTTGGAAAAAGGCAATCGTCAAGCTTGTGCCTGGCGAAACTATAAAAGTGTTCGAAGGCGTCTAGTCGTTTGACGTAAGCCTCGGAATTGTAAGGGGAACCTAATGGCTCTTAAAGTATATAAGCCGGTAACTGCGGGAACTCGAACACGGATCGATTTACGCAGGGATGAATTAACCACTGATAAACC
>JBOFTD010000263.1:0-14158 GCA_051651885.1 Treponemataceae bacterium | reverse complement strand
CAAAAAGTATTTATTAATGATACAGGACTAGAAATTCCTTTGTACGTAGGATTTTCTATTTCACTTTTTGATTCATACAAAGTCAAAAAATCTTCTCGCGAAAAAACGGCTGGCAATATTTTATTCGCAGGTGGTCGCTTTTATTATGGATCAGAAAACTCAGAAACAGCGTGGTTTTCTAAAAAAAAACCTTTTTCATCTGCAGGAAATCACTATTTTTTAGGAGAATTTGACTTTACATCTCCACTTTTTTCTCTTTTTAGCACATTTTCAGTATCCGAAAATACGTTTACCAAAATAAGCTTTTTTACACGAAATGAACTGTCTATTCGCCTTGATTTTTTTCGATTTCATACAAAAATTTTCTACGGTAGTGATCATTTTATGTCTAGTGAAGCAAAATTACTTAAATATCCTCTTGAATTATATATAAATCCACAGCTAGTATTTCATTTTAATACGAAAATTCCCTTTACAATGCAGGTTGCGGCAGCGGCTCAAATTGAAAACAATCTTTTTCGTACTATAAATTTGCAAGAAAAAAATAACATTGATATAAAAAGTGGCCTCGCCTTTAATACCAAAACTTTTTTTCTAAGTGGTGATTTCGGTATTTTAAGTGCACGGTATGATAAAGCAATTTTTTTTGAAAAAGAAAGTGATTTCTACTTTCTTGGTGAATTTTCGTGGAAACCAAAATGGAAAAAAAATCAACAAGAATTTTCTATCTCTGCACGGTATGACAAGCCATTACAACAAACAAATGATAAGCAAAAAGTCACAATTAAAAACAAACTGATGTACCGTCCTATTAGATTATTAAAAACAGAACTTAATACATCGTTTGTCATTGAGGAACAATCTATTGATATTTTTTCAATACAAGCAAAAACATTTTTTAGCCTAAAAAAAGATTTTTTTAATACATTACTAAATGCAAAATTTATTTGTGAAAAAACAAGCAAACGATCAGATATAAAAATAAATTGGGGACTTGGGGCCACTCTCGAATTTGATTTTAGAAAATTTGCAACAGTGGCAAAGAAAAAAAGTTGATTTTTTTTATAAAAAATAGTATTCTTTAATTTGTTAAACAAATTTTTATACATAAGAGGATTTTATGCCATATTACGATTATAAATGCACTGCATGTGGACACACTTTTGAATTTTTCCAAAAAATGGCTGCGGATCCTCTAACAGAATGTCCAAAGTGTCATGGATTTACACAAAAACTACTTTCTGCAGGGCTTGGTATTTCTTTCAAGGGTGAAGGGTTTTATGTAAATGAAAAATCAACAAAACCTACAAATACGCCAACTCCTGTAACAGCGAAACCTTGTGATGGAAATTGCAAAGCCTGTTCATAAATGGTAAAAAAATTTTCGTGTGATTTTTGTCAAACAGAGGTTCCACTTGATGCAGTAATTTGTCCTACATGTGGACGTTCTTTTTCAGCCATAAAATGCCCAAAATGTAATTACAAAGGATCCAGTGCAGAATTCAATAATGGATGCCCAAAATGCCGCTTTAAATCCCCACATGGCAAAAATAAAACCTCAACAAATCTTCCTTTTTGGATCACAATTATTGTTTGTGGTGGATTATTCTTTTCTCTTTTATTATTATTTTTAAAGATTTTTTTCTAAGCTTTTTACAATTTATTGACACAAATCTAACAGTCCGATTTTACCACGAAAATGAAAAAATATTTTCTGACGTATAAGTTTCATTTGGATTCAAAATACATGAAGGAAAGTTTTTTTGATTTGGACTATCCGGAAAAACCTGTGTTTCAAGGCAAAACCCTTGATGTGGTTGATGTATTTGTCCATATTTCCCACCAAAACCTGCCAAAAAATTACCCGAATAAAATTGCATTCCCAGCTGATTTGTTAAAAGCGTTAATTTTCGCCCGCTTATTGGCTCATAAACCTTTGCGGCAAGCGATAATTTTTCGGTACTCGGATTTACTACGTAGCAATGATCGTATCCTCCAGAAATATTTGCTATACCAGCACCAATTGACTTTATTTTCTTAAAGTTAAAAGGAGTATTTTCCACCGAAAAAATCTCACCAGTCGGAATTAAATTTTTGTCCACAGGGATATATTTATCTGCATTCAAAAGGAGCTCATGATCCAAAATCGATTTTCTAAAATTGCCCGTTAAATTAAAATAAGAGTGATTTGTCAGGTTAATCGGAGTTGGTTTGTCAGTGGTTGCTTTGTAATTCATAATAATATCATTAGTTTCACTAAGTAAATAAGTGACATCAAGTTGAACATTACCCGGAAATCCTTGCTCGCCATCAGGACTTGTGCGAGTAAAATGAACGCCAATTCCCTGTGATGTTTCAATCGGCTTTGCATCAAAAAGCATTTTATCATAACCTAAAAATCCACCATGCAAATTATGCAATCCATCATTTTTTTCTAATTGATACTCTACCCCATTGAGTGAAAAATTTCCTTTATTAATGCGATTTGCAAATCTGCCAATAAAAGCACCAAAATAAGGACCTTTATTTAAGTAGCCATCGAGTGTTGAATATCCTAAGACGATATCTTCACACTTTCCGTTTTTAGATGGCACAAAAAGGCTTGTGATAGTGCAACCAAAATTGGTTACAGAAAAAGTCATATCTTTGTTTTTGACAGTAAATAATTTAACCTCACTGCCGCATGATAATTGCCCAAAAAAATTTTCCGAAACGCTCATATTATTTTTTTTCATACTTTTCTTCTCCAAAATTGCCTTTTAATTTATCACATTGTTTGGATAATAATAGTAAAAATCTATAAAGTCAGCAAGAGGTTTTTAACAAGAAAAGTTCTTGAATCATTATGTTCAAAAGGACTCAGTTTATACTTGACAAATAATATCAAATATGGAATTCTGTATAAGAGCATTGTAAAAACAAAAAAATCTTTGTATACTTTATCTCGTCAACCATTATTGATTGTTTGCAATAGCAAACATAATTAATACATCTAACAGAGATGAGTTTTAATTAGGAAAACTATGAATTTAGCACAATCTAATCTACTAAAAAACAGCAACTTTTCATCTATGGATAATCATTTACGAATGGGTATTGATGTTGGTTCAACTACGGTGAAGGTTGCGGTTTTATCCGCAGATGACACGGTAATTTTAAGTGATTATCAACGGCACAAGGCTGATATTCGCTCAACAATCATTGCCGTTGTCAGTCAAATTATAGAAAAAATCATAGAAACATCGCCACAGGGCAAAAATCAAATTTTAAGCGTCAAAGTTACAGGATCAGGGGGATTGGCGGTTTCAAAGTGGCTGAGCATTCCGTTTATTCAAGAAGTCATTGCTGCAACGACAGCGGTACAAAAGCTAATCCCACAAACAGATGTGGCAATTGAGCTTGGCGGAGAAGATGCAAAAATCACGTATTTTACCGATAACGTTGAACAGCGAATGAACGGAACGTGTGCAGGTGGAACGGGGGCTTTTATTGATCAAATGGCTGCCCTTTTAGAAACTGATGCGACAGGGCTAAACGATCTTGCAAAGGGAGCTTCAACAATTTATCCAATCGCGGCTCGTTGTGGTGTTTTTGCAAAAACAGATGTGCAGCCGCTCATTAATGAGGGTGCAAAAAAGCAAGACATTGCCGCAAGTATTTTTCAAGCGGTTGTAAGTCAAACAATTTCAGGGCTTGCTTGCGGAAAACCAATTCGAGGGAAAATAGCTTTTTTAGGCGGGCCTCTCCATTTTTTAGATCAATTGAGAGAGCGTTTTATTGAAACGCTTCAATTAAAAGATGATGAAATTATTATTCCACATGATTCGCAGCTTTTTGTTGCAATGGGAGCGGCGTTTTCAGCAGAAAAAACAATTCCTCTTGTCAAAAACGAACAAATTCCATTTGTAGAGGCAGCCAAACTTTTAGAATCGCTTAAAACACTCGTTGACGCAGAAATGACTGAAATTCAACGACTTGATCCGCTTTTTCATAACCAGCAAGAGCTTGATGAATTTAACGCTCGCCATGACAAAGAAAAAGCTATAACGGCAGCGTTGAAGACGGCAAACGGGCCTGTTTTTTTGGGGCTTGATGCAGGATCAACCACAACTAAGGCAATTTTAATCGATAAAAACGGCTCGATTTTATGGCGATTTTATGATGTAAACGCAGGAAATCCCGTTGAATTAGCCGTCACTGTTTTAAAAAATCTTTACAAGGAACTTCCAAGCTCGGTTTACATTGCTCGCTCACTTTCAACAGGCTATGGGGAGGCCCTTTTTCAAGCAGCACTTGGTGTTGATGCAGGCGAGGTTGAAACAATCGCTCATTTTAAGGCCGCAGATTTTTTTGTACCGAACGTAGAGTTTTTGCTCGATATTGGCGGACAAGACATGAAATGCCTACGCATGAAAAACGGAGCGATCACCTCCATTCAGCTTAACGAAGCATGCTCGTCTGGCTGTGGAAGCTTTCTTGATAACTTTGCACGCTCTTTAGGCATGGACATTCAAAGCTTTAGCATAAAAGCTCTGCTCGCTAAAAAACCTGTCGACTTGGGAAGCCGCTGCACCGTTTTTATGAATAGTCGCGTCAAACAAGCGCAAAAAGAGGGAGCCACGGTTGCAGACATTTCGGCTGGTCTTTCGTACTCAGTTATAAAAAATGCCCTTTTTAAGGTAATAAAGCTTCGTCGACTTGCGGATATTGGCTCTAAAGTTGTCGTTCAAGGCGGAACATTCAAAAACAATGCAGTCCTTCGAGCCTTTGAAAAAGTTTCTGGCATTAATGCTTTTCGCCCTGATATTGCAGGACTTATGGGGGCATACGGATCGGCATTAATTGCACGTGATCAGTGGATTGATGAAATTAAAAAACATCCTGACATTAAAACGGCGTACCCACAAGGAATTTGCTACGAAGAAATCCTTACAAAAGAAGATTTACCAAAAATTACTTCTCGGCTAGCGGGCGTTACTCAGTTAAATAATTTTAGGACAAAGCTTAATTTGCAACGCTGCAAAAAATGTTCAAATAATTGTTTGCTCACAATCAATACCTTTTCCAACAACGATGAAAAAAAATCGCGCAGTTTTATTACGGGCAATCGATGTGAACGCGGCCTTGAGCTAGAAGATAAAAATATTCATGTTTTCGATGCAAGCAATTCTGAGGCCGAAGATTACGGCATGGAATTACCCAATTTATATGAGTGGAAATACAAACGCTTATTTAACTACAAACCCCTTGACGAGGAAAACGCTCCACGAGGAATTATTGGCATTCCGCGCGTGCTTAATATGTATGAAAATTATCCTTTGTGGTTCACTTTTTTTACAAAGCTTGGTTTTCATGTCGTCATTTCGCCACGCTCAAATCGGCACGTGTATGAAATGGGCTTAGAGTCCATTCCCTCTGAATCGGTTTGCTATCCTGGAAAAATAGCGCATGGCCATGTGGAAGCCTTGCTAAAACAGAAGGTTAAAAATATTTTTTATCCGTGTGCACCGTATGAAATCGTTGAGGATAAGGGAGCGGGTAATCACTATAATTGTCCGATTGTAACGAGTTATCCTGAAGTTTTGCGAAACAACATTGAAGCCCTTCGCCAAGATGAAAGCATCCATTTTTACAATCCCTTTTTGCCAATTGATGACAAAGAGCGACTTGCAATCCGTCTTTTTGAAGAGCTGGGAGAAGCCTTTAATCTTACCCAACAAGAAGTTACTGCTGCGGTTGAAGAGGGCTGGGCTGAGCAACAAAACTTTCGAAAAGAAATGCAAGATCAAGGAGAAGAGGCCTTAGAGCAAATGATCCGCATGGGTGCAAACGGCATTGTGCTTGCTGGGCGCCCATATCATATTGATCCTGAAATCAATCATGGAATTCCAGAAATGATTGTAGGACTTGGACTTGCCGTCCTCACCGAAGACAGTATTGCTCACCTTGGAGAAATTGAGCGCCCGCTTCGCATTGTTGATCAGTGGACGTATCATAATCGCTTATACCGAGCAGGAATTTTTGCCAGTGGCCTGCCCTCTGTTGAAATTATTCAGCTTACGAGTTTTGGTTGCGGTTTAGATGCCGTAACTGCTGATCAAGTGGAAGATATTCTTGCGGCAAAAAAAAGAATGTACACGCTTATAAAAATTGATGAAGGCTCAAATCTGGGTGCGGTGCGTATTCGTATTCGCAGCCTCATTGCCGCTGCAAAAGAGCGCGGTCGTCTGCAAAAAGAGCGCGTTGTCGAAAACGTTTCAGCCGCCTACGATCGTGCAGTCTTTAAAAAAGAAATGCGCGGTACGCACACCATTCTTGCACCGCAAATGTCTCCCCTACACTTTCGCTTTGTGCAAACGGCGTTTCGTCTTTCTGGCTACAATTTTGTCATTTTGCCCGATGTTGACACTCACGCAGTCGATACGGGTTTGCAATATGTGAATAACGATGCATGCTACCCGACGATTATTGTCGTTGGCCAAATGATTGCCGCCCTTAAATCTGGGCAATACGATTTAAATCACACAAGCCTTTTGATTACGCAAACTGGCGGTGGCTGCCGAGCGACCAACTATATTGGCTTTATTCGCCGTGCACTCATTGATGCAGGCTGGGGGCATATTCCTGTTATCTCGCTTAACGTTGCAGGACTTGAGTCAAACCCTGGCTTTAAAATGACGTTTCCTTTAATTCAACGAGCCATGATGGCATTGATGATTGGGGATTTACTCATGCGCGTGATTTATCGCACTCGCCCGTATGAAGCGGTCAAAGGATCGGTAAATGCTCTGCACGAAAAATGGAAGCTCATCATCGATAAACGGCTGAAACATCCAAGCTTTTTTAATTATCACCGCACAATCAAGCAAATCGTTAAGGAATTTGATTCAATCGAGCTCATTCCTGTGCGTAAAGCACGTGTTGGCGTTGTAGGTGAAATTCTTGTAAAGTTCCACCCTACAGCAAACAACGATATTTTCACAACAATTGAAAATGAGGGAGCTGAATGCGTAGTTCCAGACCTTGCAGACTTTTTCTTTTATACGTTTGCAACAGGAATTTATCGCCATGAAAAACTTTCGTTTCCAAAAAAAACGGAACGCAACGCACGATTTTTAGTGTGGTTTTTGGAACTGTACCGTGCAAAAATAAAAAAAGAACTCAAAAAAAGCAAACGATTTGAGCCTCCAAAATCAATTTACGATTTAATGCATGGCGTTGATGACATCGTTCAACTCGGAAATATTACAGGAGAAGGCTGGTTTTTGACTGCAGAAATGGTCGAACTTATTGAAATGGGCGTCCCAAATATCGCCTGTGTACAGCCATTTGCGTGCCTTCCAAACCACGTAACGGGCAAGGGAATGATAAAAGAGCTTCGACGCCGCTTTCCACAGTCAAACATTGCTGCAATCGATTTTGATCCCGGATCAAGCGAAGTAAACCAACTCAATCGATTAAAACTCATGCTGGCAAACGCAAAACTTGGCAAGCACCCCGACGAAAACGCTTACCCTGAACTTTTTGGAGTGACATAATATTTATTTTTTTGTAAAATGAGCGTGTAAACGATAAATCCAAGTGCAAAAGAAAATTCTTTCCTTAAAATTGGCAACCATGTAATTATCTTTGGGAATACAAGAAAGAAATTTTCTCCTAATATTTTATTCATCCCACTTTTTATCATAAAGATTTACTTGCTCAAGCGTTATTTTAATATCAGTAAAAATTTATCACCTTCACCTTTTATTGTATGGTAAGAAGTATCAATCAATATCGGCAGATCTAACTGGGAGAAATCTTCGGAATTTATTTCTGATTTAAATCAGTTCCTTTACTGATAGAGTTTCAAAAGTTAATTTTGTATAGAGAAAAAGCGATGCCAAATTTAGAATAGTTAATAACTGAAGGGAAATTCCTGTAAATCCTGTTAAGTAATTCAAATAAATAACATAGCTTATGAATGTTACTAAAATAGCAGTAACTAAGCCTTTATGATAAATAAAAAAATATAAAACTATTAAAATTTCTGCAACATAAAGATAGCGTTCATGCATACCTGGTAAAAAAAATACCATTGCATAAATAATCCAGCTTGCTAAAATTAAATATTTTTGATTATTAAATTTTATTTTTTTATAAATAATAAAAGTAAGAGTTAAAATACAAATAAGTATCGCAACACCAACTCCATACCAATGTAATAAAGTTTTAGTAGATGAAATAAAAGAATAAAGGTTTGGATAATTTGCAACAATTCCTGTTTGTCCTGTTTGATTAAAATATATTAACAAACAATCAATAATATTTTTACCCATAAATATTCCTGGTAAACAGAGAATAATATTTACGACAGGAATTAAAAAGAAATGAAAAACAGATATCTTTTTAAAAAAATACATAAAAACGAAAAAAGGAATAATAAAAGCAAATTGTAATTTAAAAGAAAATGAACAGCCAAGCATAATAAACGTATAAAAGTATTTGTTTTTCAAAAAAAAGTAAAATGCAAATAAAACAAAGCTCGCATATATTGCATCACATTGACCCCAACGTGCAGAATTAAACATTAAGCTTGGTAAAAACAAAACCATACATGCTAAAAAAAGGGCTTTTTTTCGATGGCGTAATATTTCAAAAAGGATTAGATACGTAGCAAAAACCAACACATAATCAAAAAAAACAGAAACAGCTTTTATAAGGTATATAGGTTCCATTGGTATATAAGTCAATAAAGCCATAATAGTCATATAAGGAACATTATAATTGCCAGGAAAGTTTTTAAGAGCAAAAAAACCTCCATCTGATTTTATTTTATCAAACCATGGGAGCAAAAAATAAGTCATATCCCCTGAAACTACATCTTTTGATGTATAACGAACAAAGAGACTCACTAGTAAAATGCTTATAATAGAAATAGCAAAATAATTATTTAGTATCCAGTTTTTTAATTTTTGCTCTGCTTGAAAAAGCAGTCCTTTCATTAAATTCTCCTTCTTTTTATAGACGCCTCTTCATTGAAACAAGGTACAACCAGAGATATTTTCATGTATTTTCCTTGTAATCAGTTTTTACGTGATTTGCAAGCTCCAAATAATGAAGTGCGTTATCTTTCATGATTCCAGTATTATGAAAAAAAGCAAAAAAATCAAGAGGAATATTGCAACCAATTTTTATCACTTAACTTTACATTTCTTTACAAATCTTTACCGTGCTTTGGTTTTTTCTCTGCTCTCTTTCCTGTATATTTTTCTCTACAAATTACTTTGTGCAAACTTACACTTTTGGAGAAATTATCATGAAAAAAATTATTCTTTGTGCCCTTACCGTTATAGCACTTTTTGCTAGTTGTGCAGGAGGGACAAATCGAGAGGTTCGAATTTCTGGGTCTTCCTCAGTCTCGCCACTTATGACAAAACTTGCAGCAGGGTTTGAGCAACAAAATGGCAAATACGCAATCATCGTGGAAACAACGGATTCAACTATTGGCGTGCAAGACACAATTGACGGCAAAAATGAAATTGGGATGGCTTCTCGAGAAATTAAAGAACAAGAGGGCGAAAAACTTGATTCAAAGGTGTTGTGTATGGACGGACTTGCTCTCATTGTAAATCAAAATGCTCAAATCAGCCAAATCACTTCAAATGAATTAATTGATATATATATGAACAACTCGCCTGTCATGGATATTTCAAAAGCCATTTCTCGAGAAGAAGGGAGCGGAACGCGGGATGCGTTTGCTTCTCTTACTGGAATTGCCCGCCGAGAGCAACTTCCGCAAACAGTTGAAATTCTTGATGGCACAGGAAAAGTTAAATCAGCGGTGGCAAATGATGAGGCAAAAATCGGCTATATCTCACTTGGGGCTGTTGATCAAAGCATTAAAGTGCTCGGCTATGACGGCGGAACGGGTGCGGTTGTGCCAAGCATTGAAAATGTACAAAATGGTACTTATACGTTATACCGTCCGTTTATGCTGACCACAAAAAAAGATGCCACACTCAGTGAGGGGGCTGCAGAGTTTTTAAACTTTATCACAAGCCCAGAAGGACAAAAAATCATTCTTGACAATGGATTTATTCCTTCTAACTAGCCGTCAACAAAGGATTTTACATGGATAAAGGCAGAGTGTATAAGCAAAGCATGGCCGTTGATAAAACAATGAAAGGCGTTTTTTTCAGTTGTGCATTTTTTTCAATTGTTGCAGTCTTTTCAATCTGCCTTTTTATCTTTTTTTCTAGCTTTGAAGCGTTCAAAACAGTTGGCGTAATCAATTTTATTTTCGGAAAAATTTGGCATCCCAGTGAAGGCAAATATGGAATCCTTCCAATGATTGTCGGCTCTTTGTACGTTACAGGCTTTTCGATTTTGATCGGTGGTACCATTGGATTTTTTACCGCCGTTTATCTCTCATTTTTTTGTCCAAAAAAAATCAAAACCATTTTAAGCCAAATTATTAATCTTCTTGCAAGTATTCCTTCAATTATTTATGGCTTTTTTGCCATGATTGTATTAGTTCCTTTTATCAAAACCTTATCTCCATCTGGTGTTGGCGAGGGAGTACTTGCCAGTGGATTAATTCTTTCAATCATGATTTTGCCAACCGTTGCAAGCATTTGTAAATCAAATATTGAAGCCGTTTCAAAAACGTACTATGATGGAGCTGTCGCCTTAGGAAGCTCTCATGCCCAAGCGGTCTTTTTTGTAGTCATTCCTGCCGCAAAATCGGGGATTTTCACCGCTATTATTTTAGCAACAGGCCGAGCGATTGGCGAAACGATGGCCGTCATTATGGTTGCAGGAAACGCTCCGTTTATTCCAGAAAGCCTTTTTTCATATTTTAGAACGCTCACCATTAACGTCGCACTTGAAATGGGATACGCTACAGGAGTTCACCGTAGTGCCTTAGTGGCAACGGGTTTTGTTTTGCTTATTTTTATTTTATTGCTCAATCTCTTGCTTAACACAATCAAAAACTCCAATTTTTCCCTGAATTTTTTCAAAAAGAAAACAATCGACAAAACTCAGTTGATAAAAACAAACGCAAAAATGCACATAAATACGCTCAAAGCAGATATTTTGCACGGCTTTTCTGTTTTTGCAAGCATTTTTTCATCCTTGTCGCTCATTTTTATCATGCTTTTCATTTTGATTAAAGGACTGCCGCACATAACCATGCACTTGCTTTTTGGCCGCAGCGGAAATTCGGGCATGACGCTATTGCCTGCAATCGTTTCAACGGGAATGCTGTTGTTTTTGTCGCTTATCATTGCCATTCCCATTGGCGTTTTTGCCGCAATTTACATTGTCGAATATTCAAGCAAAAAAACGGCACCCTTTGTCAAAGTTGTTCGCATTTTCACTGAAAGCCTTGCAGGAATTCCGTCGATTATTTTCGGCCTTTTTGGCATGATTGTTTTTTCAAATCTTCTCGGCTTTGGACGTAGCCTTTTGGCAGGAAGTTTTACCCTCGTCCTCATTATTTTGCCATCCATTATCCGACAAACCGAAGAAACACTCATTTCCATTCCTAACTCTCTGCGAGAAGGAAGTCTTGCCTTAGGAGCGTCAAAGGTGCGAACGATTTTCTTGGTAGTTCTTCCGTGCGGAATTTCAGGAATTATGACCTCAATCATCTTGAGCATCGGACGCATCGTCGGCGAGAGTGCAGCCCTCATTTACACCGCAGGAGCGGTGCGATACATGCCATTTAATTATTTGAGTGCAGGAAGCAGTTTTTCGGTCATGATGTGGATGTTTGCAAGCGAAGGATTATACACAAACCAAGCCTTTGCCACTGCGTGCGTTTTGCTCATTATTGCACTGACTTTGAATGTCGGATTATTTTTTATAGACAAAGTATTAAAAAAAGAATACTAAACAGAAGGAGCATCGAGTGACAGAAGAAAGTTCGTATAAATTTGATTTTGATAAAGAAATTGCCATTCGTGTCAAAAATCTTGACTTATATTATGACACGTTCAAAGCGCTAAAATCCGTAAATATTGAAATTAAAAAAAATGAAGTAACCGCTTTTATTGGGCCATCAGGATGCGGAAAGTCAACCTTGCTCAAAACCTTTAACCGCATGAATGATTTAATTGAGTCGTGCCGAATTGAAGGATTAATTGAAATTGGCGGTGCAAATATTTACGACAAACGAGTAAAAGTCTCGTATTTGCGAAAAAATGTTGGCATGGTTTTTCAAAAGCCAAGTCCCTTTGCTATGAGCATTTACGAGAATATCACCTATGGACCAAAAACGTTTGGTATTAAAAAGAAAAGTGAGCTTGATTATATTGTGGAAACAAGCCTTACCAAGGCAGCCTTGTGGGATGAGGTAAAAGATCGGCTTACAAAAAGTGCCATTGGGCTTTCAGGTGGTCAGCAGCAGCGTTTATGCATTGCACGAGCCTTATCAGTTAAGCCCAAAATTCTTTTGATGGATGAGCCAACTTCAGCCTTAGATCCGATCAGCACAGGCAAAATCGAGGAATTAATTGAAGAGCTAAAAGCCGAATACACTATCGCAATTGTAACCCACAACATGCAGCAAGCCTTGCGCGTGTCAAAATATACCGCATTTTTTTTGCTCGGCGAAATTGTTGAAGCCGACAAAACAGAGAATATTTTTTCAACTCCAAAAGATAAGCGAACAGAAAATTATATTACAGGGCGATTCGGCTAAAATGAAAAATAAAATATTTTGTGAAAGAGAGACAAAATAAAGGAGAATAAAATGCCAACAAGAAGATTTGACAACGAAATGCAATGTCTGAATCTTGATATTATTAAAATCGGCAGCCTAATTGAAAACGCGTTGCACTCCACGATAAAAGCGTTGTTGGAGGCAAACCTTGAGATTGCAAAAAATGTTATGAGCGAGCATAAAAATATTAGCGAGCTTTCTTCAAAAATTGAGCGGGAGGCTTTGAAAATTTTACTTATTGAGCATCCTGTTGCCAGTGATTTACGCACGGTTTCAACCGCTCTCAAAGTGGTAACCGATATGTACCGAATGGGCGTGCAAGCAAAAGAGATTTGCGAAATTATCGTTAAACTTTTTGAGGAAAATCTTGAGTATAAAAATCTTTTAGCAAACATTCCTAAAATGGCAAACGACACGGCAAAAATGGTTCGCCTTTCGCTTGATTCCTTTGTAAAAAAGGATTTTAATCTTGCAACTGATGTTATAAATATGGATAATACTATTGACGATCTTTTTGACCGTGTAAAAGATGCCATGATTGATTTAATTAAAACCGACAGTCAAAATGCAAATCAGGCAATTTATTTAATGATGGTTGCAAAGTATTTTGAAAAAATTGCCGATCACGGCGAGGCGATTGCAAGCTGGGTGCAATTCAGCATAACGGGCGAAAGAAAAAATATCAAACTCCTTTAGTCAAAGCAGGGCAAGGATGTGCAAACATGAGCAAAGAACTTATTTATTCTGTTGAAGATGACGAAAATATCCGCGAACTGATTGCCTACGCATTAAAGGAAGCAGGCTTTGAGGTGCAATCGTTTGCAAGCAAGGCTACTTTTTTTGATGCGATCAGTGAGCAAATTCCGTCACTTGTGGTGCTTGATCTCATGCTTGAAGATGGTGATGGTTCTGAAATCCTTGAATCCCTTCGAAAAAATTATGCTCATTTTGATATAAAAGTGATTGTCGTGAGTGCAAAAAATTCAGAAATAAATATTGTCAACATACTTAACGGTGGTGCAGATGATTATATGACAAAGCCTTTTTCTGTGCTTGAATTAATTGCCAGAATCAAGGCAAATCTTCGAAAAAAATCGACCCATCAATTACATTTTTCTGCCTTTGAAAATGCCAGCCCTCTTAAAGTCTCTGGAATTACGCTCATTCCATACAAGCGGTGTGTCGAAAAAGACAGCAAAGAAATTTCACTGACGCAAAAGGAATTTGAGCTTTTTTATTTTCTTGCGTCAAATGTAAATGTGGCAATAAAGCGGGAAGCCATGCTTGATAAAGTATGGGGCATTGGGCAGGCAATTGAAACGAGAACCGTTGACATGCATATAAAATGCATTCGTGAAAAATTACATTTAAGCAAAAATTCAATTGTATCGGTGCGTGGCATCGGTTATAAATTCACAGGAATAATAGAAGACTAACAATGAAAAAAAG
>JBOFTD010000262.1:0-8164 GCA_051651885.1 Treponemataceae bacterium | reverse complement strand
TAATTTGTTTTAAGGTCGTTAGATACTCAGATGCTTCGTTTGTAGAAGATCAAGATCAATGGTGGTTTGGAGGCATTCATCGAAGTGTGTATGTGTATTCCACTGAGCATACTTTTATTCAGGATATTGAAGCACTCACAAAGATTGAAAAAGTAAATGACGATGACTACGTGGGAATTATTCCCTTAGTGGTAACGCTTGGTCATAGTGATAAATATCCATTTGATGAAAAAAACAATGAATATCCTACGAATGAAGTACTCGATAATCTTTCTCGCACTGTGCAGTACACTGTTTATCCGCTTGAAGGAAGCCCCTCTGCGTTACAATTGGGAAAAAAGCTTACTCATGGAATGCTTACAGCTCACTTTGATTATCGCAATACGCTTAATCAAGTACGAGAGATGATTCATTTACCAAAAGTTGATTTATGGTCACACGAAACGCCAAATCTTTATGTTGTGCTAATTAGTTTATATGAAAAAAAGAGCAATGATGCGTTACGTCATATTGAAAGTACTTCTTGTACGATTGGATTTAAGTCAGTTGAGATATGTAATAGAGAATTGCGTTTTAACGGCAAAATGATTTATATTCATGGTGTTAATCGTCATGAGCATAATGAGTTTAACGGTAAAACACTGTCAACAAAAGAAATGCTTAAAGATATTTACTTACTCAAGCAGTATAATTTTAATGCCGTTCGTACGTGCCACTATCCTGATGATGAGCGATGGTATGATTTGTGTGATCGCTATGGAATTTATGTGCTTGATGAGGCAAATATCGAAAATCACGCATACTATGATGGTATTCCGCGAAGTGATGAGTGGGCGTATGCTTATATGACGCGGGTGCAAAGAATGGTTCGCCGTGATAAAAATCATGCTTGTATTTTTGGCTGGTCGCTTGGAAATGAAAGTGGTGAGGGTGCAAACCATATTGCCTGTCAAGCATGGATTCGCCATATTGACCCTACTCGAATTGTTCATTATGAAGGTTTTGTGCGAGATGAATGGCATCAAGGGCCTTTTACTTTGCAATCTCTTGCACGTGGTAAAGGTTTAACGGATTTAATTTCTCCTATGTATCCGTCAATTGATTTAATTGTCGAATATGCAAAAAATTGTGATGACTATCGTCCCATTATTATGTGTGAATATTCTCACGCTATGGGAAATTCAAATGGAAGCCTTGCCGATTATTGGCATGCAATAGAAAAAACGCATGGCCTTCAAGGTGGATTTATTTGGGATTGGATAGATCAAGGCATTGCACGCGGTACGCAAGAAGAAAATACAAAAGATTGGCTTTATGGTGGGGATTTTGCTGATGAGCCAACTGACTATGATTTTTGTTTAAATGGATTACTTTTTCCTGATCAAACGCCCAAACCTGCTATGGAGGAGTGCAAAAAACTTTTTGCTCCGGTTCGCTTACACACGGTACACGCACAACAAGGAATTTTTGAAGTAGAAAATCGCTATGATTTTATTACTCTTGAAACACTTTCTCTTGAATGGCAGATAATTTCAAATGGAACAACCATTTATACAGGCGTTATAATGCTTTCTCCTATTCAACCGAGCAAAAAACAGTGCATTACAATAGAGGAAATTGCACAAGCAATACAAAATAATACCACGCAAGAACTTTATTTTATAGCACATTTTGTTTACAATAAAAGCTCTGAATGGGCAAAAAAAGGCGATATTTGTAGTACTGACTCGGTATTAATTTCTCCAAGAATCGGGCTTCAAACATATCCATCAAGTGCTGAAAAAACAATGAATAACAATGACTTGCAATCCATTGTTGATAGTTTTAATCCGGTGCTTTTTCGCCCATTGCTTGAAAATGAAGCTATAAAGAAACAACTTCATCTTATTCATACTGATCCAAAACCGTGGTGTTTTGTCAATAAGCCTACTATTGAATGGCTCGACAATGATATTCAACATATTACGCTTGTACAAAAAGATGCCTCTACATGGGATATTATGAGTGGAAAGAAGGCTCTCAAAAATCAAGTGATTGGTTTTTATACAAAAAAAATCATTTCGAAAAAAAATGGGACGTTTGACATAGAAATCGGTTTTGAATTGAATAATACACTCAGTGAGTATCCACGAGTTGGCATTAGCTTTCCAATTAGTAATGATTTTAAAACTATTAATTGGTATGGAGCAGGGCCTCATGAAAACTATAGTGATCGTAATTACTCGGCATATATTGCGTTACATAATAAAAATATTTCTGATATGTTTGTTCCTTATATCGTTCCTCAAGAATCGGGTAATCGTACGAGAACCACATTTGTAGAATTTGTTGCAAAAGATAAAACATTGCAAATTCAATCAGAGCAAGAATTTACCTTTGCAGTAAGGCCATATGATATTGATGACTTATTTCTATGCCATCACAATGCTCAGCTGACAAACCTTGCTCAAAAATTGAATGGTCACTGGATATTTACACTTGATATTGCTCATCGTGGAGTTGGAACAGGATCTTGTGGCGATGACACCCTTGAAGCATATCGCCTTCGAACCGGTATTTACAAACTACGATTCACTTTGCAATGATAAAATAATTCTTTTTTTGTAATAAATGCCCCAAGTTATTGTATATAACGAGGGGTATTTTTTTTATCTAACGATTATAATTCAAAGATATTTGCAAAGGCCTTTAATGCACCATCACTTTGCCCTAAAAGTACTTTTTTCGTAAGGATTTTTCCTAGTTGTACGCCTTCTTGATCAAAGCTATTAACATTCCAAACAAAGCCTTGAAACATAATTTTATTTTCATAATGTGCTAAAAGAGCACCTAAAACAGCAGGGGTCAGTTGTTTTCCATAAATAAGACTTGCAGGGCGCCCGCCTTCAAAATTTTTATTTGGATCATCATGGCTACTACCACATGCAAAAGCCACCATTTGAGCAACAAGATTTGCACACAATTTTTTTTGACTTGTTGACGCTTCTACGCGAATATCTTTTCCTGACTGATTTTCTATAAATCCAATAAATTGAAGTGGAATTATATCGGTACCTTGATGAAGGAGTTGATAAAAAGAATGCTGGCCGTTCGTTCCTGGTTCTCCAAAAAGAGCAGGCCCTGTTTTATAATTAATTGCTTTACCAAACCGATTAACTGTTTTGCCATTTGATTCCATATCCGCTTGTTGCAAGTGTGCAGGAAATCGACTTAAAGCTTGGCTGTACGGAAGAATTGCAGTAGCAAAATACTCTTGCACATTTCTTTCATAAATACCAATAAGTGCATCTAAGAGGGCGGGGTTTTCTAAAATTTTTTTCTTTTTTGCCGTTTTATCTGCCTCATGAGCACCTTGTAAGACGCAGTCAAAAACATCACTGCCAAAAGCGAGCGATAAAATAACCGATCCGACTGCTGAGGTTGAAGAAAAGCGTCCTCCGATAAAATCATCAATATAAAAAGAATCTAAATAACGTGGATTATTTGCTAAAGGACTTGTTTCGCTCGTAACTGCAACCATGTGCTGAGAAGGATCAAGATGTGCTTTTTGCAAAAAGTCTTTAACAAACAGTTCATTAGAAAGTGTTTCTTGTGTTGTTCCACTTTTTGAAACAAGAATAAAAAGCGTTTTTGCCATATCAATTGATTGCATAACAGCATTCGCATCATCAGGATCAACATTTGAAATAAAATGTGCTTTCATTTTATTTTTTTTATGAGCAATTGCCCACTGTTCTAGTGCCAAATATAAGGCACGCGGGCCAAGATCAGAGCCGCCAATACCAATTTGAACAACGCTGGTAAAAGCATCTCCGTTTGCATTCGTTATGTTCCCTTCATGAACTTTTTTGCTAAATTCTGCAATTCTTTTTTGCTCGCCTTCATAAAAAGAACGCAAATTTTTACCTTCAAAAAGAACATCCTTTCCTAATTGACCACGAGTTAAATGATGTAAAACTTTACGGTTTTCACCAGTATTAATTACATCCCCTTCATAAAGACTGGTAAATTTTTCGGATAATTGACATTCATCACTGAGTTCTTGCAACACGGTGAGAATTTGATCATTTACTTGCTTTGCACTAAAATTATAGCGTAAATTTGCCGCCATCTTTACTTCATACGACGTAACGCGCTTCTCTGAAAGTTCTTTTTTTAAGTCAACCAAGCCTTTGAGTGACAGTAACTTTTTAAATGATTGATATGTATCTGCGTTTTCCCATGTTAGCATAATTTTTTTCTCCTTGTGTATAAAATGATGAGTTATCATACAAGTATTTAAAAGACAAGTCAATAATGGTAAATTGAGTATTTCTTTTAATAATTGTACACTTTTTTTAGTTTGACAAAATAAAATACAGAGACAATCACTGTTAAAACTTCTGCGATAGGAACGGCAAGCCATACTCCGTTAATTTTTAAAATCGCTGGTAAAATGATTAATCCTAAAGTTAAAAAAACGAGGGTGCGTAAAAATGAAATTGTTGCAGAAACTCTTCCATTAGAAAGAGCGGTAAAAAAACTTGAGGCAAAAATATTAAATCCCAGAAAAATAAAGCTAATGCTGTATAAATGCAAGCCGCGAATGGCGAGCTGTTTAACACTTTCATTATCTTTTGCAAAAAAGAGGGCAATAAATGGAGCAAAAATATTTGCGACAATAAGAGTTACAATAGAAATCGCCCCCGTGATAAAAAGACTTCGTTTCAAAAGTCTACTCAATCCTGTATGATTTTTCTCTCCGTAGTTAAAGCTGACTACAGGAGCAATCCCCATTGCATAACCCATAAAGATTGCTGAAAGTAAATATCCACTGTACAGTATGATAGTAATTGCCGCAACTCCATTTTCTCCTGCATATTTAAGCATAATCATATTGAATAAATAGGTGGTAACTGCCATTGCAAGGTTTGAGACCATTTCAGATGATCCATTACTACAGATTTGCAGTAAAACCTTAAAATCCCTTGAAGGCCACACAAAATAAAGCGTATTTTTACGATTGAGTGAAAAATAAAAAAGAGCAAACGTTGCAGGAATTGCAATGCCGATTCCTGTTGCAAGAGCTGCCCCAAAAATTCCAAGCTCAAGGATGACAATAAAAATGTAATCAAATAAAATATTGCTCAGCCCACCAATAACGATGACGATTAATCCGATTGTGGATTTACCCGCCGTTACAAAGAAATTTTGAAAAATCATTTGGAGCATAAAAAATGGTGTAAAACACAAAATTCCAACCAGATAGGTGTTGCTGTAGTTGTAAAGCAAATCCGTTGAACCGAGCATTGTTAAAATTTCTTTTCTAAAAATTAATCCCACTGAAATAAAAAAAAGGCTGATGGAAAAAACGCTTAATGCCAAAAGCGAAAAAATCTTTCGGGCTAATTTTTCGTTTCCCTCGCCCATAACCTTTGCAACGACGGCACTTCCGCCTGTGCCAAACATAACACCGATTGACGTAATTAAGCAAAAAAAGGGGAAAATAATATTGATTGCAGAAAGTGCATCGGTGCCAACAAAGCGGGCAATAAAAATGCCGTCAACCATTGTATATACCGCCATAAAAACGTTCATAATTATAGTTGGGAATGTAAAAGATAAAATTGATGCTGTTTTTATTTTAAATTGTAATTTGTTCATAAAATCTCCGTTAGTTTAATTCATACTCGCTGCAAATAATGTCAACGATTTTCAAAAATGCCTGTATTTCATCCTTGGTGCAAGATTTTTCAATTTTTACAATCACATTATCCTCGCATTTATTATATTCGCCCTCATTTTTCAAGATTTTATTTGTCGGTCGCAAATAAAAAATTCGTTTATCCGTTTGACTTTGTTCTTTATGAATGAGCTTTAAATAGTTAAATTGAATAACTATAATCACTTAACTAATAAATATCAAGAGACTCTTTTTTTTATAAATATTGTAATATAATGAGTTTTTAAAATAAAATTTGCTTTTTTCGGAAAACTGATGTAAAATAAATGGTATATTTTAATACTATCGCGTTGAATATAAGAAAAAATTAAGGAAAAAAAATGAAAAAAACAAAAACGATGATGATTACTTTTTTGGGGCCTGCAATTTTTGCCTATGTTTTAGTTTTTTTGTATCCCACAATACGTACAACGATTATGAGTTTTTTTGATGTAAAAAATATTACCGACGCCCTATCATCGTGGGTTTTTGTTGGATTTGGTAATTATAAAATGCTTTTTACTGAGCCACTTTTTATTCAATCTATGAAAAATATTGCGGGCATTTGGTTTTGGGGTGGTATTTTTATTTTTGGCTTTTCATTATTTTTTGCAATTATTTTAACATCCGGTGTTAAGTTTAAATCATTTTTTCGAGCGGTGATTTATTTGCCTAATGTTATTTCTGCTGTCGCCATGGGAACCATGTGGATTCACTATGTATATAACCCTCGCTATGGCCTTCTAAAATCTATTTTTTCGTTTTTAGGACTTGAAAAACTTTCTCAGATTCAGTGGGTTGCACCAGATAATGTTTTTGGAGCATTGATTATTGCGTATAGTTTTGGCATGGTTGGATATTTTGTTTTGATTTTTATGGCAGGAATAGAAAAAATTCCTACTGATTTTTATGAGGCTGCAACACTTGAAGGGGCAAGCATTTCTAAAAAATTTATTAGCATTACTTTTCCTCTTTTGAAAGATGTTTTTCGAACAAATATTGTACTTTGGACTATTAATGCGGTAGGCTTTTTTGTATGGTCACAAATTTTTTCTCCGCTGACTGCAGAGCTTGGCACAATTACGCCTATGGTGTATATGTATCAAAATGTTTTTGGTTCAAATACTGTGGTGCTTGAGCGTTTTGTGGGAGCAGGGGCAGCGGTTGGAGTTCTTTTAACTATCATTGTTGTTTTTACCTTTGCGATTATCAATTTTTTGTTTCGCCAAGAGCACTTGGAATATTAGGGAGAATGTATGCATAAAAAATCATTTTGGGAATCAGAAATAGCAAAAAAATTACTTCGCCAGCCAGGTCTTTGGCTTATTGGACTTTGGTGTATTTTTACCTTTGTTGTTGTCGGTTGGATTATTGTAGCGTCACTATCGACAACGCGAGAAATTTTTAGTAATCAACTTTTAAAATCGGGAGTGCATTTTGAAAATTATGCGGCAGCTCTTTTTAAGCATAATGTTGCAAAATATTTTATCAACTCAATTATCTATACGGTGAGTTCTTTGCTGGGAATTATTTTAATTGCTTGCCCTGCCGCCTATGCTCTTGCGCGGTTTTCTTTTAAAGGGAATATTTTTTTACAAAATATGTTTGTTACAGCACTTGGAATACCTGCGATTATGATTATTATGCCATTATTCTCTCTTACGACTGCTTTAAAACTTACTAATTCTCGTGCTTTACTCATTCTTTTGTATATTTGTATTAATGTACCGTTTACGATTTTTTTTATGATCACTTTTTTTAAAAATCTTTCATACACTTTTGAAGAAGCCGCTGCAATTGATGGTTGTGGGCCGATTAAAACTTTTTGGGTAATCATGCTTCCTCTTGCACAACCGGGAATTATTACTGTTAGCATTTTTAATTTTATTACGGTGTGGAATGAATATTTTATGGCTCTAATTTTTGCAAATCGTGTGGAGCTTCGTCCTGCGGCAGTCGGATTATACGCAATGATTCAGTCTATGCGCTACATTGGGGATTGGGCTGGAATGTTTGCGGCGGTTGTTATTGTTTTTATGCCAACATTTATCATTTATATTTTCTTGTCAGAAAAAATTATTGCGGGCGTTACTGGCGGAGCTATTAAAGGCTAAAAATAAAACAAGCGGAAACTTAAATATTTTGTATACAAAAGAGGACAAAAATGAAAAAAACGAAAATTTTTTTTGAAGATTTTGAAATTGATGGCTGTAAGTTGCAAGGCGAAAATCCTTTACCCTTGTTTAGAGATCCTAATCATGATTTTGCTGTTGATGTAACGAGCGATTTTCCTCAAAAGTATACGGAACTTTTAGGCAGTGCTTGTGGATTTCGTGTTTTGCCGTATCGAGTGCAAGATCGCTATTCACGCGAGCGAAAAAAAATTACGCTTAAAACTATTGTTTTGGAAAATAATTTTTTAAAAGCACGATTTTTATGTGAATATGGTGGGCGTTTATATTC
>JBOFTD010000261.1:0-10409 GCA_051651885.1 Treponemataceae bacterium | reverse complement strand
ATAGCTTGTTTTTTAAGAAAATAATATGCATTGGTATTGGTAATCATCATGTATGGAGAAAGCCACAGTAAGAGCAATCCTCCTGTTAAGGCTGACAAAATCATCCAACCAATAAAACTTAGACATAAAACAAGGAGATCCCACTTATGTCCGTGAGTCATTAAAATGCTCATTTTAAGAGCTTTTCTTACTCCAATATGCGGGTTTTCACAAAGAATAAAAAAGATTTGTGAGTATGCAAATCCTTTCACAATTGCAGGTATAAAAAAAATAAAACTCCAGAGAAAAAGCCATAATATTGTCCACAGTGTTGCTCTTATTGCTAAAAACCAATAGTTGAGTCCGTCAAGAAAAATATCAAAAGAGATTTTTTCACCAATCGGTCTTTTGGTTACATGTAAAAAAAAGTAGCTTTGAGCAAAAACTAATGTTCCAAGCAGTGCACTTGAAATTATTGATAAAATTGTATGATAGTGACTGTCATTTGGTATTATATCAATATAAAAATTGGTAAATATATCAGTGTTTATTGTAGAAAATTGCGTAATGCTACTTTTTGCTGATGGTAAATTAAGCAAGATCGATAAGACAATCGTAATTGCAGTAATAATTGCTGAAATAAAAATATTTCCTTTTAATTGTCGCTTTGCCATGTGTTTAAATTCGCTACCGTTAAAAAACATATACATTCCTTATAAATTATAATACGAAAAATCTCAAGCCAATAACTTTTTCGGCCTAGAATTTTCTAATTTCATTTTGACAGAGGCTGTCAACATATTCATTATATTGATTGCCTGAATGTCCTTTTACCCAGTGCCAGTCTATTGAAAGATTTTGAACTAACTCATCGAGTTCAATCCATAAATCCTGATTTTTGACGGGTTGTTTTGATGCGGTTCTCCACCCATTATTTTTCCACGTATGAATCCATGATGTAATGCCATCTTTAACATACTGACTATCAACATAAAAAATAATTTCTTTCGTTTGCCATTGTGAATTTTGGGTAATTGCCTCTAATGCACTAATAACGGCAAAAAGCTCCATACGATTATTCGTTGTTTCCCTCTCACCACCACTACCTTCTTTTTTTGTATTTGCCGCTTCATCTAAAATGATATAGCCCCAACCGCCAGAACCGGGATTTCCAGAGCATCCACCGTCAGTATATACAATTAATTTTTTTTTATTTTGATTGCTTGCTTCTAGTTTATTATCTACTGCGATAAATTCATCATTTTCATAAACTAAGCCAATTTGCTTTCTGATTGTATCAAGCGTTTTTGCGATTAAAAGACTATCTTTGTGAGGATGAAGAGGCGATTCTAATAAATTCTCTTCGATACATTTCATAGTGTTGCGAATCTCGTATTCATACCCATTTACTTCGAAAGGTAACTTATAAACCTCTAAGAGATTATTCTCGGTATCATAGACTTTAATTTCTTGTGCCATCCAAAATAATGGGAGGTGAATTTTTCCCTTTGATCCTCGAATCCATGCCTCTTTAAATGTGTCGTGGTCAGTGTCAAAGGAACATGATACATTTGCACTAATAATACTTTTGTCTTTTGCTTCAAATAAAAGATTTATCAGTGTTTCACGATCCGTTTTTTCTTCATCATAAAAACGTGCAAGTGATTGAATTGCAAATGGTTCTTTTAATTTTAATCCGCCTGCTGCACAGGCAAGTGCAAAACTAATTGGGTAGATACCAATATCGAGTAAGGATCCGCCTGCTGTACATGCAGTATAGCGTCGATGATTTGGTGAAACAGGGCGAAAAATATGAAAATGTGCTGAAATTGAATAGAGAGAGCCGATTTTCCCTGATCGTAAAATATCAAAAGCCTTGATAACGGCAGGGTTAAATCGCATCCATAAAGCTTCAACAAAAAATCGATTAGCGTTTTTTGCCGTTTGAATTACTTGTTCAAGTTCTGCGGTATTTACCGTTGCAGGCTTTTCGCAAACAACATGTTTTCCTGCTTTTAGAGCTTGTATTGAAAGTTGTGCATGGCTATTATGAGGCGTTGCGATGTAGATAATATCAACTAAAGGATCATTATATAAGTGATCATAATTATCATAATAGCAATTAAAACAAAACTTCTGAGCAAAATTTTTTGCCTTATCTAAACTACGTGAAGCAACTGCATGTAGCTCGAGTTCGCCATTGTCTCTTAAAACTGATAAAGCTTCTGTAAAAACACAAGCCATTTTTCCTGTAGAAATTACAGCCCAACGATATTTTTTCATGATTTAATTATACATCATTTATAAAAAAAAGCAATTGTATACTAAAAAATCTTTTAAATACTTCTACGCAAAAAATATTTCATAAAGTTTAACATTATATTTGGTAAATCAATGATTTTTACAAAATATCGACTAATGTATATACGTCTTCAACACCGTCAACAAGAATAGCTCCCATGCCAAGTTCAAGAGGAATTGCAAGATCAATATCATAGCGATCCCCAACTGAAATACAATATTCGGGATTAGTGTTAATTTTTGTTGTTGCAAAAAGATAGGGATCTTTATGAGGCTTAGAGATGCCGCAAGTATCAAGTCCAATCACATGGAGAAAAAAATCTTGAACCCCGAGTGCTTCAAGTGTTTTAATAGCTGTTTTTTCTGGATTATTTGTTACTGCGATAATGAGGTAGTTTTTTTCTAAATAGGAGAGCACAGAATGCAGTGTTTTATCGGCACTTAAAAAATCATCAGGCTTGACAAGCTTTTCTCTCCAAAGAATACTTTGTGAAATCGGAATATCAAAGTGTGTTAGGGCATTTCCTAAACTCATTTGTTTTATAGAATATTTTTGTACATAGTCATCTCTAAAAGTATTGATAAGTATGCGTGCTTGTTCATGAGAAATGCCTCGTAAGTCAGCAAAATGGCGAATTTGTACATCGACTTGTTCATGAGCGTATTCAGGATTAGTATAAAGTGTTGAGTCAATATCAAAAATAAGTGCTTTTACAGTAGGCGGAATTTTATAGATTTTCATTGTGGAGTAAACTCTTTTTTGACTTGAACAAGCGAATTTGCGGCTTGTTGTAAAGAAGGATAAAATCCTAAACCATACAATGCAACAATGGCATTTCCCATTAGTTCGGCATCCGCAATCCGTGTCAGCTCAAGGGTAATTCCTAAAAAGGTACTTTTATGTGAAAGCCAAATATCGCTATTTGCTTGGCCTCCAGTAACTTTCATGCGTTTTATTTTTATATTAAGCGTTTTTTCTAAAAAGGTAATACTCTGTTGTAAGTCGGTTTTGATTTTATTAAAGATTATTTTTCCTTCAGGGCAAGGATTTTCAATAAGTTTGGTAGTTAGTGCATCGTAAGAATAGTCTGCATAATATTTTTGCTTAAAGTCTTCAAAAATTTTTCCTGTATCGGGTAAAACAACAGAAACATTCCATAAGTTATCAATGACAGATGGTAATGTTCGAACTCCCTCTGCATACAAGGGATTTTTTGTGCACACATTGATGCCTTCACTCGATCCTGCACGATCGCAAATGGCTCCTTCTTGCAGTGTGTTAGTACCTATTAAGGCACTAATAAAATCTGGGCCGCCACAAAAAAGCGGAATGGGCGTTTTATCGTGAGGAATGCCGAATTTGCGTGCTGCTTCGGGCAAAAGATTTCCAAAAGATTCACCAATTTTTATAAATGGCGGAAGTTTTTCTTCAAGATGCCATAAATCAAGGGATTTTCTTGTCCAATAAGCATTTTCATAACGTTTTTCTGGCAAGAGCGTGTAGGCTTTTCCACATAAAAGAAAAATAAGATATTCTGCCCCAGAAAAAATAAAGTCATTATCATTCCAAACAGAGGGAAAGGTATCTTTTATGTATCTCAGTCGTGGCAAAAAAAAAGATTTTGTGTCTTCCACTGGTTTAAATTTATTAAAAATAGGTTCATTCCACAAAAGTAGAAAGTTTTTTTGTGCAATAGTTGGCCCATTTCCTGAAATACTGATAGCGATAATCGAAAAATCATACACAAGACTTGTAAAAAGTTTATTACCTGCACAAGTAAGAGTATCAATCCATACTTGTGGCGTGTGATGCGAGCAAAAAACAAGAGGACTTCGATTATACGCATGTACAACACCTGCCGTATCAATTAATGCTGATTTAAGTGAGGTTGTGCCAATATCAATACAAAAAATAAGTTTATGCATCATTTTCAGAGTGTTTCATAACTTTTTCAATAATAGATCGGTTGTCAAGCAAACGACTTAAAGATTGATTGTTATGTAACCGTGAAATAACATTTGCAAAAAGCCCTGTAACATTGGTATTTATGAACCATTCACATTTTAAAAGTTCTTCGTGGTACACTGCATTTGTGCCAATGATACGATAAAAATAACCTTTTTCATACGCTTGCTGAAATTCGTGAATTGCATTTCCAGTAAAAAAGGGAAGACTGATTGCTGCAATGACTTTTGTAGCTCCTTGCTCCTTTAAAAACTCCATTGCTTTTAAAAGAGTGCCGCCAGTTCCGAGCATATCATCTGCCATAAATGCAATTTTTCCATGTACATCGCCGAGCAATTTAACAGCCTTTATATTTGTTGTATGTGCATTTTGTGTCACAACAGAATAATCACGTTCTTTATATATCATTGCTAGTGGACGATTTAGTCCTGTTGCATAAAACTTATTTCTATCAACAGCGCCGGTATCAGGAGAGACAACAACCAGATTATCATTTTTATCATTAAGATCAACTATTTTTGCAAGCTCGCGAATAATTTGATAGCTTGCGTGAAGATTTTCTATATGGGCACTGTTAAAAGCATTTTCAATTTCACGAGAATGAATATCAAGCGTAATAATACGTCGAACGCCCATGTTTTCTAAAATGTGCCCGAGTAAACTTGCCGTAAGGCTTTCTCGGCCCTTTTTTTTGTGCTGACGACTATACGGATAAGAAGGCAAAACGAGTGTGATTAAATCTGCTCCGGCATGGCGAACTGCATCAATCGTAACTAAAAGTGACATGAGGTGATCATTTACCGAAAGTGATAAGACATTTTTGCCCCCATTTAATGCAATAGGGATATGGTTTTCAACATCTTGAAAAATATAAATATCTTTGCCACGAATTGATTCTAAAATCTCTGTTTTAAATTCGCCATTCATAAAATACGTAAACTGTGCGTTTACTTTAAATTGAGGGGGACGGTAACCATCGATACTTCCTCGAGATATTAAATCAGATGCAGTAAAATCGTTGTAAAAGTTCATATTACGAATCAGCGTTTCTTTTTTTTCATCGTAACGTTTGGCAAGCATATCCCATTTTAAATTGAATCGATGCTTGTAGATGTGTTTCAGATGCTTTAAAACATCATTTGTAAAGGTCTCAGCACCGGGACAGGCTAAAACCGCAAGTTTTGTTGGGTCTGAATATATCACTTGGTTACCTCGAAGACATATCTTGTACCATATTTGAATACTTTTGTCAAGAAATTATTTTTAACACTTCGCTCTTTAAGTTATCATTACTTTTGTAATAGGGCAACTTAATAATAAATAAATTTTGTTAATTTTTTTTATACTGACTGGCATGATTAGTGATTGCTTGGTATTTGCTTTTCAATTTTCCAACAGCGATGAATTTTTTTATTTCTAAAGTCGTTGGGAATGGTGCGAGTTGTTATATCTCGAATCGTATATGCGTGATCATTCGTAATGACGGTTTTATCAAAATGGAGTTTTTGAGCATTGGTTGAAAAAAATAAACTGCCTTTTTCGCAAAGTATTTCTAAGCATTTATTTACCAGAATTCCCCAATCTCGTTTTATATCAAGAACCGATGTCGTTTTTTTTGAGTTAGAAAAAGTTGGTGGATCTAAAATAATCAGATCATAGCTATTTTTTTTTGCTCGGGACAAAAAGTGAAAAATGTCGTCTTCGATAAAACGATATTTTAGCTCCCCTTTTTCTCGGTGCTCTGGGTTAAATCTATTGAGCATAAAATTTTCTTTTGCCCAGTTTAAATATTTTTTTGATAAATCAACTGAAGTGACGGTTTGTGCTTTTCCTGCGGCGGCATAGACCGAAAAAGATCCTGTGTAACAAAAAAGATTTAGCACCTTTTTTCCTTCAGAAAGGATTTGAATTTCTTTTCGTAAGGATCGCATATCCAAAAAAAGGCCAGTGTCTAAATAATTAGAAAGATTCAGCTTAAAAAATAAATTATTTTCGTTGACAATGATTTCAAAAATATCTTGGTGGAGTTTTGTGTATTGGTTTGTTCCTTGCTGTTTTTTTCGGGTTTTTATAAAAAAATTCTTCTCGCTAATCTGCAAAACCTTGCTTGCAACACAAATCATTTGCATAAGCCATTGTTTTTCATCTTCATCACTTTTTTCATAGGGGCGTTCATACAAGGTTAATTGTGCATATAAAACGCCGGTTTTTGCTTCGCTAAAGATTTCAAGTAAAAGTGGAATTTCTGGAATATCGTTATCGTATAAGCGAAAGCAACTTATGTGCTCTCGCTTTGACCACTTAGATAAATGCTTATACCATTTTTGCAAACGATTTCCAAAGTCAATACTTTGTTGTTGCATTTTATCGGTGTTAGGCATATTTTATATTTTCTTGTAGTGAATTATTTTGCATAACGCATAAAAGTGCATACCCAGAGAGTAAATCTTCTTGCTGTACAAGAACATCAACAGGAAGTTTTAGTTTTACATTAGTAAAATTCCATATTGCTTTTATACCACTGGCAACAATTATACTTGCCATATCTTGTGCGACATTTGCAGGAACTGTTAATACTGCTAACGATACTTTTTTTAAAGTAACAAAATTTGCTAAATCATCTATAGCATGAATATTTATGCCATGAATTTTTTGATTTATTTTTGTTTTATCATCATCAAAAGCTGCAACAAAATGAAGCCCATGCTCCTTAAATTCTTTATGTCCTGTTAATGCCGTGCCAAGATTTCCAGCCCCAATTAAAACAGAGTTTTTATTTTCATTCCATCCCAAAAAATCTTCAATACCATTTATAAGTTCGGCGGTTTGATACCCGCGCTTTGGCTTTCCGGCTACTCCGGTCAAGGCTAAATCTTTTCGCACCTGTATCGGCTCAAGGTGTAACTCATTTGCAATTACCGTTCCAGAAATAAAATCAAAGCCTTCAAGCTGCATTCTTTTTATAATCTGTAAGTATGAAGGCAAGCGTCTAACAGTCGGACTTGCAAAAACCTTATTTTTTAACATTCTCTTATCATACTGAAAGATTGGCTTTTTGTAAAGTGTGCTATTCTTATTTTAGATAAAAAAATATAGATTATCTTTTTTTACAAACTAAACGTGGCCTTTTAGATAAGTCGTGATAAATAATTGGTAATAAATTCGCTTTTTTCTTTTAATCCGATTTTTCCAATTTCAATAGTCATGAGGTTTGGCTTTTGGGGATCAATTTTTACTTTTCCATTGCTTTGCTGGATAAGTCGAACAACTTTATCTACCGAAATATGTGCAACTTGTGAAAACTCGATTCGTACTAATCCGCCTCGTTCTCGAAGCGTTGTTATATGCAAATCCTTGCACATGATGCGAATTTGAGCAATGCCTAAAAGACTTAAAACCTCATCGGGAATGGGGCCGAATCGATCAAGGATTTCTGCGTGAACTCGCTCAAGCTCATCGCTACTGGTTATGATGGCAATTTTTTTGTACACTTCCATTTTTATTTGCACATTTTGAATGTAATCATCGGGAATAAAACCTGAGTATTCAAGCTCAAGAAGAACCTCGTTATCGCTTTGATAGTTCTCATCTTGGAGCTTTCTGATGGCGTCCTCTAAAAGTCGTAAATATAAATCAAAGCCGATTGAATACACATCTCCTGATTGATCCCTGCCCAAAAGATTTCCCGCCCCCCTAATTTCCATGTCTTTCATAGCGATTTTAAAGCCGCTTCCCAGCTCGGTAAAGTCGCTAATGACTTGTAATCGCTTCATGGCGATTTCGGAAAGTGATTTATTTTCTGGATAGAGAAGGTAGGCGTAGGCTTTGCGGTCGCTTCTGCCAACACGCCCTCGTAGCTGATACAGCTGAGAAATGCCATACATATCTGCTCGGTCTATGATAATCGTGTTGACATTAGGAATGTCGATGCCGTTTTCGATAATTGTCGTTGAAACAAGCACATGAAAGCCTCCAATTTTGAATCGGCGAAAAATATCATCCAATTCGTGAGCCGACATTTGTCCATGTGCACTGTCAATTAAAAGCTCGGGAAGAATTTGCTGGAGTTTATATTGCACATCAGGGAGCGTTTCAACGCGGTTATGCAAAAAAAAGATTTGCCCGCCGCGCTCAACTTCTTGTCGAATGGCAGTTGCCACACGCTCATCACTATAGCAATCAATGATTGTTTTTATCGGATGGCGATTTTGGGGCGGCGTGTTAAGAATACTCATATCACGAATTTTCAAAAGCGACATGTGTAGCGTTCGGGGAATGGGCGTTGCACTCATTGAAAGGCTGTCAACATTTGTTTTGAATTCCTTGAGTTTTTCCTTGTCTTTAACGCCAAATCGTTGCTCCTCATCAATAATCAAAAGCCCTAAGTCCTTAAATTCAATGTCTTTTTGGATGATTCGGTGCGTTCCAATGAGAATGTCGACTTCGCCCAGCTTGAGTTGTGCAAGCGTTTTACGTTGATCTTTTTTATCAACAAAGCGAGACAGGTGGGCAATACGCACGGGAAAATCCTTAAATCGCTCAAGGCAGTTTTCATAGTGTTGCTCGGCAAGAATGGTGGTGGGAGCTAAAAAGGCAACTTGCTTTCCTTCCATAACGGCCTTAAATGCTGAACGTAAAGCAACTTCTGTTTTTCCATAGCCAACGTCTCCACAAATAAGTCTATCCATGGGGACAGGCTGCTCCATGTCTTTTTTGACATCGTCAATGCAGGTGATTTGATCCTCGGTTTCTTCGTAGGGAAAGGCTGCCTCAAACAACAGCTGCCACTCGCCGTCCTTGGGAAAGGCAAATCCGCGTGCCGTTTTGCGTTTTGAGTACAAGGCAATCAAACGATGTGCAATGTCTTCGACAGATTTTTTTACCTTATTTTTGCGGTTTTCCCAGCTTTTTGATCCAATACGATCCAGCCGAGGATTATCGCCCTCGTTTCCAATATATCGCTGTATTAAGTTGACTTGCTCAATGGGTAAAAATAGTATTTCATCATCTGCGTACAAGAGTTTGATATAATCTCGCTCGTTGCCCAAAGCTTTTACACGCTCAATGCATAAAAATTGGCCAATGCCATAGTTCACGTGAACAACGTAATCATCAGGATTTAACTCAACAAAGGTGTCTAAAATCTCACTTTTTGCACTCTTAATTGATTTTGGTACAAATTTTCGCCGTCCAAAAATTTCATTCTCTTGAATAACGATTATCTGTAAGTCATTGATTGAAAAGCCGTTAGAAAGAGGATAGGGGAGAATCGTTAAAAAATCATCATTTTCTTTGCTCTCTTTTTCGCCTTTGTAATTTTTCAAAAGCTCGCCAATACGCAACGCCTGATTTTCGTTATCCGCATAGATAAAACATTTCCAGCCATTTTTTTGTAAGGTGTCAAGCTCTTCTTTGAGAAAATTAATGTTTCCAAAAAAACTTCTTGCAGGATCTGTTTCTATTGCAAATTGATTGGTATTTTCGTTTGGCATTTCTTGCAAACTGCGCGATCGTAAATAAATTGGTGAAAAATCATTTTGTGTAAGGCTTTCAAAATTGAGCAAAATATCAGTTGGCAGGGGAACTTCTGTTTCAGCTTTTGCCTTGCGATACATTCCCAAATATTCTCGCTCAAGGCTTTCTGTCGCATTTAGTTGACGATCGTAATCACAAAAGATAACTTTTGTATCCTTTTGCAGACAGTCAAACACGGTGAACGACGTATTATGCATGCTTTTAAATAGCAAGTTGTAAAAAAGCTCTTCGCCTTCAGCTTCCTTATGAGTAATGAGCGTTTCGATTAAATGCTGTGCATGAGTGGGAAAAATAGCGTGCTTTTCATTTTCCTCTTGGAGTGCTTTTTGCAGTTGCGTAATTAATTCATCCGTCCAAATAACTTCCTTTAAAGGATATAAGGTTACGCTTTCAATGTTTTCGCCATCATCTTGCGTAATGCTACTTTGATCAATGGCAGAAAAGCGTGTTATTTTTTCAATAGTGTCAAAGTCAAATACAATACGATACGGATGCTCGTCTCCTGCCATAAAAATATCAAAAACTTCGCCACGAAAAGCAAACTCACCTTTCATGCTTACTCGCGGTACTCGCACATAGCCTTGCTCAATCAGTTTTTCTGCAAGATTTATCGGATCGATCACTTGGT
>JBOFTD010000260.1:0-6230 GCA_051651885.1 Treponemataceae bacterium | reverse complement strand
GCTATTTTCCTCAAAGTTGGCAAGCGAACACCGACGATATTATTTACATTAGGTAAAAGTTTTGATAAAAACATTTTATACTTTTCTTCTGCTAATTCAAATAATTGTTCCCTAACTTTTTTCTCCACAAAATTATTCCCTTCTTTTTTATACTTATCTATGAAATATAACTCATATTGATAAAAAAAAGTAATCCTTCGATTTTTTATTTTCGTTAATAAGTTTGAAAAATTCTCTTTCATATTTTCATCAGTTGAAAGAATAAACTTTTTAGTATCAGTAAAAGCGATAAAATTTACAAGCAAAACAAAAATGAATGAAAGTAATTTTAGTAGAATATAAAAAAACCAAAAAGCCCTGAAAAAAACTCACCTCAGATCGCAGTAAAAAATCTTCTTTCTTGATTTAATTTTTTGACTGTGATATTCTATAAAAATGAGTATTATTCAACCAAAAGTTTTGAAAGGTTTTAGAGATTTTTTACCAGAGGCAGAAATAAATCGCTCTGTATTAATAGAAGAATTAACCGCAATTTTTAGAAAATTCGGCTTTGTTCCGATTGACACACCTGTACTTGAGTACAGCGAAATCCTTTTGCGAAAAAGCGACGGCGAGACGGAAAAGCAGGTTTTTCGTTTTGAAGACAACGGAAAGCGTGACGTTGCCCTGCGATTTGACTTAACTGTTCCCTTTGCACGCTTTATTGCGGAGCACAAAGGCGAGCTTTATTTTCCTTTTAAGCGCTATCATATTGCAAAAGTCTGGCGAGGTGAAAAACCTCAGGCGGGACGATATCGTGAATTTATTCAATGCGATTTTGACATTGTCGGATCAGACACCGCGGCAAGTGATTTTGAAATTCTTTTGCTCATGAAATCGGCTTTAGAAAAAATTGGCGTAAATGGCGTTACAATCAAAATAAATCATCGTGGGATTTTTAATCGATTTTTGAAAAAAATTGAGCTTAGCGACAAAAGCGAAGAAATCTTACGCACCGTTGATAAGCTTGCAAAAATTGGATTTGAAGAAACAAAAAAACTCTTAGAAGAAATTTGTGTGAGCGAAAACAAAGACGCCAAATTTGCCAAAGAAATTCTTGATTTTTGTACGCCGTGCAAGTCTTTTGAAGAAACGCTTTCCCAAATGGAACATTTTGCAGGCGGCACGGATGAGGATTCAAATCGATTGCGTGAAATTTATGCCTTAATGCAGGCGCTGCAAATCGAAAACTTTTTTGCCCTCGATCCATCGATAACTCGCGGACTTGACTACTATACAGGAATTATTTACGAAACCTTTTTGAACGAACTGCCCTCGATTGGCTCTATTTGCTCAGGCGGCCGCTACGACAATCTTGCAGGGCTTTATATGAAAGAAAAAATTTCTGGCGTCGGCTCTTCCATTGGGCTTGATCGATTAATTGCAGGCTTAGAGCAGCTAAATAAAATTCAATCAAAAAAGAGTTTTGTGCAAGCTGAAATTTTTTGCCTTGATAAATCACTGATGAATCACTATTTCATCGTTGCTCAAAAATTGTTTGAGTGCGGTATTTCATGTGAAGTTTTCCCTGAAGAAAAGAAAATTAACCAGCAATACGCAGTTGCAGAAAAAAAAGGTATTCAATACGCACTTTTAATCAAAAAAGAGGATTTTGAAAAAAATCTTGTAACACTGAAAAATCTTGTAACTCGTGAAACGCTTGAAAATATAACTATCGAGCAGGCTATAGCGACAATAAAAACCGAAAAAGAAAGCTAATTCGCAATGGGTAGAATTTCTTCGTCCATTGTCGTCTCTTGATTTAGACTCTCTTTTTGTGTTTGTAATTCTTCGCGAACATTTGAAAGTATCTCATCAAGTCTGCGAACTGCAATCAACAAGCGTGGTCCGGGCCTCAAAAAAATATTTGCATCAACTTCATAGATAAAATTATTTTGCACGGCAGTGATTTTTTCCCAGTTTTTACGTTGGCTAACTTCTTCTGGGGAAACACTATCTGTCGGTAATAAAATGACTTGCGGGTTTTTCGACATAATTCCTTCTATGCTAACCACAGGATACGGAATATCTATAGTGTTAAAAATATTTTCGCCCCCAGCAACAGTTATTATCTCGCTGATAAAATTATTTTTTCCAATTGTCATAAATGGACTTGAAAACAACTCAAAAAAAACACTTATTTTTTCTTTTCCTTTATTTTTTTCCTCAAAATTAAAAAGCGTTGATTTTAAATTAATTATCAATTCATTACTTCGTGATACAACATTAAGAAACTCGCCTAATTGACGAATTTCATCAAGCATATCTGCAACACTCGCCGTAGAAACCATGTAGGTAAAAAGGCCAAGCTTTTTCAGCACAGGAATCATAAAATCATGCATGTCTTTTACAAGGATGACAATATCGGGATTATATTTAAGAATCGACTCCACACTAAACGTTTTACCATCAAAACCACCGATAGAGGGCAACTTTTTTGCAGCCGCAGGAAAATCACACATATCAGTTCGAGCCACAAGCTTAGAGCCAGCTCCAATTGCATAGATAATTTCTGTAACAGCAGGCGATAGCGATACAACTCTATTATACCGCTGTGCAAAAAAAAGGGATGATATCAAAAAAAAGAGTGTGCAACAAAATATTTTTTTCTTCATTTATATGTTCCTTGATAATAAAAATAATTTTTCATTAAATTAAATAAATTTTCTCGTAAGTATAAACAAAACAACGAAAAAAAGCTATATTTATTAAAACAAAAGACCAACAAAATTAAAGAAAGTCTACATCTTTAAAAATATTGCTTTTTTGTACAAAAAAATCTAAAATCGTCTATAAAGTTGTATTCATTTTTAGTCGAAAAATAGATAACGTAATTGTTAAAATTCAATTTGGTATTAAAAATCGCGCTGTGAAAACAACTTTTGCATCGCGTACAAAAGCAATAGTGGGGAGTTTACTATGTTTGATGAAAACGATTTTGATCAGTATCCTTCAATGAATGGATATGACTTTGACAACGATGATTTCGGTGATGATGACTTTGATGACGACTTTGATGATATGGATGGCTTTGGCGACAATGATTTTGATGACGACTTTGACGACGACTTTGACGATGATATAGAGGATTTTACTGATGATGATTTTGATGATGAATAATTGCAGATTTTACCACTCAAAATACCAGTTCTACTAAACTAAATTGCTATTTTTTATGTATTCTACAAAAAATTCAAATTATATTTAGTCTACTATTTAAAATAGCAAAAATAATTCCTATTCTCTTGCTACAAACACTATTTTTATCTAAAATAATTACAATGATTTTATTGCTCTCATTATTTTCTGGTATAAAATATAGGCTTCTTCCTCTCACAGGCAAAAAAAAACAAACAGAAAACATTATCAAAACTATTGATTTACAGTGGTTTGCAGCTGAAGATGAAGGGCGAACAGAAGATCCTTCAGAATTTAAACTGCGAAAGTCTCGTGAAGAAGGTCGGGTTGCAAAAAGTCAAGATTTTACGGGTGCAATTGTTATGCTTTTATCAGTTGCAACCTTGATTGGCATTGCCCCGTGGCTTTTTACCAACTTTATGACTATCGTGCAGTTTTATTTTAGCCGAGCCGTAAGTGCAGATTTATTAGACAAACAACTTTCTGCTACTTTTTATATTTATTTTATCAAAATGTTTTTACCCATTTCAATCGTTGCAATCGTTTCCAGTGTCACGGCAAATATTATTCAAAACAAAGGATTTTTATTTTCAACTAAACCGATAAGCCCAAAGTTTTCAAAACTCATTCCAAAGTTTGGCGAGTACCTCAAAAAAACTATTTTTTCATTTGAAGGGGTCTTTAATGTAATAAAATCCATTGGCAAAGTTATCATTATTGTTGTTGTTGCGTACAATCTTATCAAAAATGAGTTACCACAACTTTTAGCACTTTTGAATGTCAATATGTGGTCAGCTTTTACCTATATTGCCTCACTCGGGGGGCGACTACTTCTTATCTGTGCCTTCATTTTCATTATTGTTTCAATTCCTGATTATCTTGTGCAAAGGCGACAATTTACAGAGTCATTAAAAATGACAAAACAAGAAGTAAAGGAAGAATATAAAATGCTCGAAGGGGATCCGATGGTAAAAAGCAGGTTGCGCCAAAGAATGAGAGATCTTTTAACACAAAATATACCGCAAAGTGTTGCAAAAGCGGATGTTGTTATCACAAACCCAACTCATTTTGCCTGTGTTATTGAGTATGATAAGAATATAATGCCCGGTCCCATGCTCACGGCAAAAGGAGCTGACGCTCTCGCCCAAAAAATCAAAGAAATTGCACGTGAAAATGACGTGCCTATCATCGAAAACAAACCGCTTGCTCGTGCAATTTTTGCCGAAGTCGAAATTGGTGAAATCATTCCCGAAACCTACTATGAAGCACTGGCTCTCATACTATCACAAGTGTACAACATTTCATCAAAATCTCGCTCCAAGTGGCTTTGAAAAAACAACCTTAGTTATATTATTTTTCTTTTATCGTTCAATAATTGTTGTTTCAAAAAATAATTCTCTTTTTACTGCATAAGAAGACAAAGGATTTTCTATCATATGCAACAGGTTTTCGACAGCCGCATTGGCAATTTCTGCAACAGGTTGTGAAATAACTGAAACAGGATATTTTAAATAATCAAACCATTTATTATCATCAAATGTCATAATTTTTAGATTATTTTGTATATGTCCATCTAGCGTATCAAGGACCGCTATAAGTTCATAACAGAGTGTTGATGTTGCACAAATTATTCCATCAATTTGATTTTCAATAATAAAATTTTTAATCAACGGAAAAGAATCTTCTTCCTTATACTTTAATTGTAAAATGATAGGTTTATTTTTTGTGCTAAAGTCAATAAGAGCCGTTTTATATCCCAATACTCTTTGATGTGTTGAGGTTGCAGATTTTTGATAGCCAACATACCCAATATTATTTACATTTTTATTTAAGAGCAATTTCGTTGCATTATAAGCACTCTGAAAGTTATTTATTCCAACTGATAAATAATTATGGTTTAAATATTGCCTATCAACAAGAATAACAGGAATTGATATATTTTTTAATAATTCTGGAACATTTTCATCTGTTGATGGAGCAAGTATCAATCCATCAATTTTTTTATCTAATAACATTTTGATATTTTTTTCTTCCTTCACTCGACTAACTTCTGAATCTGAAAAAATTATTGAAACATCATAATCATTTGTTAATGATTCAATTGCCTTTATCATTGTAATATAATAATCCTCTCGAGCATCCGCCAAAATAACTCCAATACAAATTTTATTTTTGATTTTTTGATTTTCTCTTTTTGTTGTATTATATTTTAAATCCTTTATAGCACTCATTACCGCTTGTCGCGTTTCTTGATTTACATTTCTCGTTTTATTTATTACATGCGAAACGGTCGAAATTGAAACACCTGCTTTTAGAGCTACCGTTTCCATCGTTGAAGTCTTATCTTTCATTTTTCTATAATAGAAAAAAAATAAAAGAATTACAACTATATCTTTTGCGTAATAAACAAAACTCTTAGACCGTACCACTAATGAAAAATAAATAACATGTGGTATAAAAAAGAATAGAATTAGCAAAAAAAAACTAATTAAATATTTTCTATTGGGTACAACAGTAAAAAGCGCAGGAGAACTTTCCTTAGTAAATTTTAAAAGTGCTGTTTCATATTTTCATTGATTGAGGAAATTAGTTTTTAAATATCAACAAGAAATGAGCAAATTTTTAAGTGAAAGAGAAGTTGATAAAAAGTATTGTGTACAGCAAATTAAAAGCAAGTAAATTTAAGCAGGAGAGAATCAATCACAGTAAAAATTTTGTAAAATGAAAAAATCTATTAAAGGAATTTCTAAAGAGCATTTTCTCTTATACACAGAGAATGTGAATGGAGATTTAAGTTACTAACACAACATCAAAGTTTTTTTTATATTTGCGTAAAAAAATAACATTTTTGCGAAAATTTTTCTTGACAGATTGAACTTCACATGCGATACTATAAAAAGACATAAATAATGCGTTGGTTATTGACTAGCACCTAAAAAGTAAATAAGGTGTAAATAAATGAAATTCAGTAGATTAAGTACATATAAAGTCAATAAAATAGTTTTATGTTTTAGTGAGGATATTACCGCAACGGCTGCAGCAAAAATTGTGAA
>JBOFTD010000259.1:0-2906 GCA_051651885.1 Treponemataceae bacterium | reverse complement strand
TTTTGCATAATGAAGAAGAGGCGGTGTATTTGTATGGAGCTTCTTCTAACGAAAAACGTAATTTAATGCCAGCGTATTTATTGCAATGGGTGGCAATTAAGGATGCAAAAGAGAGCGGTTGTATACAATACGATTTTTACGGTATTCCACCTACTGATGATATAAATCATCCCATGCATGGTTTGTATCGATTTAAAACAGGGTTTGGGGGACGCATTGTGCATCGTGTAGGAAGTTTTGATATTCCTTTTTCTATTTTTTATTTGCCGTTTAGACTCGCCGAGAGTCTTCGATCTTTTTGGTTTAAAAAGATCAAAAAAATATTTGCGAGACATTAAAATGAAAGCTTTTGCCATTGATTCATCAAGTTCTTTTTTGTCGTTGTATGCTGTAAATAGTGATAAAACAAGTGAAATAAATATTTTTGCACCACAGCAACAATCAGAAAAACTCATTTCCCTTATTGAACAAACATTTAATCACATTGATGTATCGGCAAAGGACTTAGATTTTATAGTTGCAAGTTTGGGGCCGGGTTCTTTTACGGGCTTGCGATTAGCCTTTGCGACACTAAAGGCTCTCTCCTTTGCCTTTGATATTCCTTTTTACGGCTTGTCAACTCTTTTAACAATGGCATATCCATACAAAAATTTACCTTTTTCTATTATGCCGGTTATTGATGCTCGCAAAGAGCGGTTTTATTTTTCATTATATAATCAGGGAAAACAAATTATTGCTGATGACGATAAATCTGTTGAAGATATTATTCAAAAATTAATTGATCATGGACAAAGTCAAATAATGGTTGTAGGGCATGATGCGAAACTTTTTTGCAAAAAAGCAGAATCTTTTACCAATATTCAGTTTTTGAACCTTACACAAAGCACAGGCCTTGCACAATCTCTTTTTGAACAAGGGGGGGACCTTTTTTTGCAAAATGCTCCAGCTCTTTCGAAAGATGCTTCTCCTTTGTACATTCGTGCAAGCGAAGCTGAAGAAAACTACAAAGATTTTAATCAGACTGATAAAGTTTTGTAGCAATCATTTTTACAAAAAGACATTTTTACTTTTTTTGTCATTGTTTTTTTTTATTTTTTGTGATAGTATTACGCATGGTTCATTATTTAGCCTTATGTGCAATTGGTTCAGAAAAAATTCTTGGTAATGAAATTAAACAACTCGGTTTTAAATTAGTACGCAATTATGCGGGACGTGTAATTTTTGAAGCGCAAGAAGATTCTTTTTATGTAGCAAATATTTGTCTTCGCACGGCAGATCGTGTGTATTTACTAGTCAGTGAATTTGAGGCGACTGATTTTGACATGCTTTTTGCACAGGTAAAAGCAATTAATTGGGATGAATATTTTTTCAAAAATATTCGTGTTGTTATTGATAAGGTGAGAAGTCAAAAAAGTACATTAAAATCTGAGCATACAATTCAAAAAATGGTGCATAAGGCAATTTATGCAAAACTAGGCGAAAAGTGGAAAATGCAAATTCTTCCTGAAAGTGGTAAAGAAATGACTATTCGCATCTATATTGAGCATGATATTGTGCTTGTTTTACTTGACTTATCAGGACAGCCCCTTCATAAACGCGGATATCGTGTTGCAAGTGTAGAAGCCCCACTTCGTGAAACAACGGCTGCAAGTCTTTTGCAAATGATGTGTTGGCGACGAAAGTTGCCCCTTCATGATCCTTTTTGCGGATCAGGAACGATTGCTATTGAGGCAATTTTATATGCGTATAATATTGCACCCGGCTTAGGACGAAAATTTGCTTTTGAAAATTTGAGTTTTTTTGATGATAAAAAATTTCAGCAAGTTCGCTGTGAACAAGCCGAAAAGATTCGTACTGATTGTGTCGTTCGAGTCACAGGAACAGATCTTAGCTCAAAAGCTATTGCTTGTGCCACTCAAAATGCTGAATATGCATGTGCCATGGCAGGAAAGGCCTTGCAATTAATCGGAAGTGATTTACGAATTCAGCGACCAGATTTTGATGAAGTGGACTTTAAAGATCTTTCGGCTCCTTACGATGAAGGTTTGTTATTGACAAATCCTCCTTATGGCGAGCGTCTGAGTTCAAAGGAAGATGTTGATACTTTGTATCAGCAAATGAGTTTGCTAAAAGATCACTTTGCTGGATGGAAAATGGGAGTTATCACAACAAATACTCATTTTGAAAGTCTTTTTACAAAAAAAGCTGATAAGATGCATAAAATAAAAAGTGGCAATTTAGAAACTCTTTTTTATCAATATAATCAATTGTAAAGGCTTGTTATGGCGATTATTGTTGAACACGAAAAACGAAAATATGAAATTCTTAATAATGCTTTAGATTTATTTATTGAAGAAGGCTACGATGCCGTTACTTTTCAAAAAATTGCGAGTCGATGTAATATTACGCGAACAACATTGTACATTTATTTTAAAAATAAGCGTGAAATTTTTATGTGGAGTATCAAGCAATTTACAAAAGATATTGAAAACGAGCTGAGTAAGACTATTTTGCAAAAACAATTTTCTTCAACGGTGCGATTAAAAAAAATGTTTTCATATATTCTTGATATTTGTAAAAAAAATCAACGGCTGCTTGCTCTTATTTTAGTCTATCTTTTGCAATTAAGCAAAAATGGAAATGATATTTCAAGCAAAATTCGTCGTCGTTTAGTTCGTCTTCGACATCTTTTATCAACAATCATCATTGAAGGTATCGATTCGGGAGATATTAAAAAACTGAACGTAAAAAATATAAATAATTTATTTTATACAATTATTGAATCAGCTATTTTTCGACTTGCAACACATCAGCATGAAAATTATAATAATTTATACAGTGTTTTTAATTCAATCGTGGATGAAATTTCTGTTGATACTACAAATGAATTAAGATGATGTAAAAAG
>JBOFTD010000258.1:0-3287 GCA_051651885.1 Treponemataceae bacterium | reverse complement strand
AACGCCAGAGCCAAGTTTTATTTCGCCTGTAAAATTTTTATCAACATTGCTTAACATTCGTAATAATGTCGATTTTCCTGCTCCATTTTTTCCGACAACGACAAGACGCTGCCCTTTTTCAAGCGTAAAGCTAAAATTTTTTATTACGTGGTTCGTTTGGCCATCGGCAAGCTGATATGACTTATTTAAATCATTGGTGGTTAAAACAATACGACCAGAATGAGGGGATGGCGGAAAGGTAAAATGAATCTTTTTTAATCCTTCAGGGATCTCAATTCGTTCCATTTTATCAAGCATTTTTTGGCGCTCTTGTGCCTGTGCCGCTTTGGAAGCTTTTGCATGAAAACGTCGAACAAAATCCTCAAGTTTTTGAATTTCGATTTGTTGTTGTTCATAGCGTGCAATTAAAGTTTCAAGCTCGATTTCACGCAGTTTTTCATACTGGGTATAATTTCCCACATAGCGTTTGAGCTCTCCATTAAAAAGCTCATACACCTCTTTGATTGTTGCATCCAAAAAAAAGCGATCATGCGAAACGAGCAAAAATCCACCAGAAAAATCAATTAAATATTCTTCAAGCCAGTTGCGAGCCTCTAAATCAAGATAATTTGTTGGCTCATCAAGCAATAAAATATCGGGCTTTTCGAGCAAAACTTTTGCAAGGGCGATACGCATTTGCCAGCCGCCAGAAAACTCTTCAACGGGACGATCAAAATCTTTCGCCGTAAAGCCAAGCCCAATAAGCGTCTGCTCTACTGCAATATGACGGTGATACCATTGCATGTCCTCAAGTCGTGTTTGAATATGATGATGTTTTTCCAATAGCAGGGTAGATTTTTTTTCATTCGATAAAATTTCATCTTTTGTAAGGAGCGTTCCGATTTCTTCGAGCTCTTTTTCTAAGTCATAGCCGCGACTAAACGCAGCATCTGCCTCTTGCATAACGGTTTTTCCCGTGTGTGTAACCCCTGATTGTGGCAAGTATGAAATAATCGTATCTTTTTGCTGAGCACATGTACCAGAATCACTTTTTGTTTGCCCACAAAGAATTTTCATGAGTGTTGTTTTTCCCGATCCATTTGCCCCAGAAAGTGCGGCTTTGGTGCCTTTTGCCAAATTAATAGTAATGTTTTTTAAAATATCCCGATTGCCAAACGCAAGCGAAAGCGATGAAAATTGCACAAATGACATAACCTTAGTGTATACAAATCAAGGCGAAGTAACAAGAGGGCGAAGTTGAATTAAAGATATTGGTGCAAGATTTATGCTAGGATTAAAAGCGGTTCTTGGAGTAGCAAAATTGGAGAAGTTTTACCATTTAAAATTAAAAAATCATCAAACGACGGATTTTTAAACTGTGCAATGCAGTCCCGCAAAGAGACGATTTGAAAAAATTTGTATTTGAACTTATGGTGTTGTTTTGAATAGAAATCAAACAAAGCAAACTATGACAAAGAATACTTTTAAGTTCTCGATAATCATTATTGCATTGTACTTCTCTTGACTAAAATATTCTCTCGTGAAATAATTAATAATTCGCAATTTTAATTAAAAGGAATTTTTTATGAAAAACTGTTTATCAAAATTATCAATAACAATATTTGTGCTTATTCTTTTTATAGCAACGGCTACTGCACAAACACTCGATATTCAAATACTTGCAACAAGTGATATGCATGGAAAATTTATGCCGTATGAGTACGCGACGATGTCTGAAAATAAAAATGGCAGTGTGGTACAAGTATCTACGATTTTACAAAGCCTGAAAAAACAATACAAAAATACTATCGTTTTTGACAATGGAGATATCATTCAGGATAATTCGCATGAACTTTTTCTAAATGACAAGATAAGTCCTATGATTATGGCCTTAAATGAAATGAAATACGACGCTCTTATAGCGGGAAATCATGAGTTTAATTTTGGAATGACAACATTAGATTATACAATAAATGGTTTTCACGGTGATTTTCTTGTCGCTAATCTATACAAAAACGGAAAAAGAGTTTACCCGCCATATAAAATATTCAATAAAGACGGTGTAAAAATCGCTTTAATAGGTGTGGTAACTCCTCATATAAAAAAATGGGATTCTGAAAATCTAAAAGATTATACGGCGACAAATCCTGTAGAAGAGATAAAAAAACTTATCCCAGAACTAAAAGAAAAAGCAGATCTCATTGTTGTCGGAGCACACATGGCAGCAGGCGGAGAATATGGAAAAGGGGACTCTGCCATTGCTATAGCTGAAGAAAACCCAGAAATTGCCGTTGTAATTGCGGGACATGAACATTCTGTTATTAATATGCGAGCAAAAACGGGTGCCGTTATAATCGAGCCGGGAAAATGGGGAGAAGTGGTTGCACAGGTAGTTATAACCATGACAAATGAAAATGGCAAGTGGATCGTTAAAAGCAAGGAAAAAGATATTAACTCTAAAAATATTCCTATTAATGATAAAGAAAACAAAAAAATAGTTCCCGTTGATGAAAAACTTGCAAAAAAATTAAAATCTTTTCACAAAAGAGCTATCGCTGATTCGCAAACTATAATTGGAGAACTAAAAGGCGGAAATCTCGTAAAAAAAGATGAAATAAAAGGAATTCCAACACTTCAGATAGAGCCGACCGCTATGATATCTTTCATTAATGCGGTGCAAAAATACTACACGGGAGCAGACGTTGCAGTGGTTGCAGCTTTCAGAAGTGATGCCAATATGTTTGAAGGGCCTATAAAAAAATCTGATGTGGCGCTTATCTATAAATATGACAACACGCTGCGTGTCTATGAGCTTACAGGGTCGCAGCTTAAAAAATTTATGGAGTGGTCAACGGCCTACTACAATCAGCACAAGCAAGGAGATCTTACAATCTCGTTCAACCCAAATATTAGAGAATACAATTATGACATATTCTCAGGTGTCACGTATGATATAAATATTTCTAAACCCGCAGGATCTAAAATAGAAAATCTTCGAAAAACAGACGGAACTCCCATTAAGGATACTGAAAAATATTTAGTTGCCGTAAATGACTACAGGGGAAGAACAACGCTTTCGAATGAAGAAACAGGACTCTTTCCTGGTATTCAACCTGTTAGAGATCTTTTTGAAGAAAAAGGAGACAAAGGAAGAATTAGAGACCTTATCAGAGAATATATTGAAAAAGTAAAGGGCGGAATTATCACTCCAGAAAATGAAAACAACTGGAAAATAATTGGTTATCAATGGGATGAAAAACTTCATCAAGAGGCTATAGATCTTATAAATTCTGGAAAATTAGAAATCC
>JBOFTD010000257.1:0-5038 GCA_051651885.1 Treponemataceae bacterium | reverse complement strand
GATCAAATAAAAGAATTAGAAACACAGTTAAACGATGCACGTCAGCGAAAAATTCCCATTTGTGCTATCGGAGAATGCGGTATTGATTTGCACTGGAATGAAAATTCTTTAGCTCAAAATGAATTATTTGAAATGCAACTTGAACTTGCAAAAAAAAATAAATTACCAATTGTTGTGCACTCGCGAAAAAGTTTTGATCAAACGCTTGATTGCATAAAAAATATTGGACACCACAAAGGTGTTATTCATTGTTATTCGTATGGTAAAAAAGAAGCAGTACAGTTTTTGGATTTAGGCTGGCATATTTCTTTTTCGGGGAGTATTACCTATGGCAAAAAGCCACATCTCGAAGCAAAAAAAGATTTAATTTCATATATTCCTCAAGACTTGTTACTTTTAGAAACAGACTCGCCATATCTTTGTCCGCAACCACATCGTGGCGAAACAAATACCAGTTTATTTATTTCTCATGTTTATGACCTTGTTGCTGAATACCGCAATCAATCGCTATCAGCACTAAAAAAAACAGTATATGAAAATACCTTACGATTATTTAAAAACTCATAATTTAAAAATTAATTTTACTAAAAAATAATTTTTAAATTTAAACTCTAAAAAAAGAAAACAGTCGTGCAACGCAACACTATTATAAAAAAAGGAGACTAGAAAGACATTTCGTCTCCTTTTTTTTCGCTGGTGGTTACATCGAGTCAGTACTTTGTACACGGTGTATAATACCTTGCATTAAGAAAACATAACACACCTTACAGAGCTACTCTTATGGGGTATGAGGTTTTGAAGAATTTTCTTTTCCGGGTGTTGCATTGCTTGTTGCGACGGTTATCCATTTATCTTTACCGTTCATACCTTCTCGTGATTGTCTTGAAATGGTTCGGGTATTTGTGGCAAAGTCACTTACAATAGTCTGTGAAATATCCCATCCATCACTCCAAATGCCTTCTTCAAATGCACGTTTTGCCATAGTTTCATGCAATTCTTTCGGCCAAGCTTCATTACTCTCGGAAGATAACAACAAAGCATCGATCAATTTACCATCTTTTCGATCTTCAAGTAAAAGAACATCAGTTTTTGATATTAACTTACTGTTTCCCTCCTTCCAAAAGTCTCGTGCAGTCGGTAGTGCATCAGTTCCTGCCGATTCATCCATAGCATTCACTTCATCAACAATTCCTTCTTCGATACTACGTAAATGTAATACAATATACTCACCTTTGCGAACATCAACGGCAGGAAATTCATATCGTGATTTATCCGCTCCGTGTGCACTAAAAATATTAATACCTGAAAGATTACCGTCGCTGAGAGCTAGCAATTCAATAAACTCAACCTTTAACTTACTCGTTTCAGTTCGTACTTCATTAATGATAAGAGCTGGAATGCGGCTGTTATATCCAGTAATATAGCCTAAAAAATCAAGCGTATTGCCATTTTTATCACTCACCTGCCCTTGAACACTATACAGTCTTCCAAGTTCCGTCTTTGTTTTAAGATAAATTTGAACTAAAGTTCCCTCAATAATCTGCGTTTCAAGCTCAAAGTTTGACTCACTTTTTCTTAGTTTGACCTCTTGCAAATCATCCTCGATCACTAAATCAACTGAAACAGTATTAAGTGTAATTTCTTTTGAAAAGACAATTTCAATCAGTGTTTCACTCATTGAATTAAATGAAAGCATTTTAGGGCTTTCAAAATCGCCTTCCAAAAATGATGAGTCGGAATTATTCGTTGCAAACTGGCAAGAAAAGAATACAATCGAAATAATGTACATAAAAATTAATTTCATAAAAACTCCTTGTAGCTGAATAGTAGGATTACTAATATTAGTAATCCTACTATTCTACGGTTTAGTTTGTAAGCAAACTGCATACACTTTTCTTATAGAAAAAGAAGCAGAGTTTTCATGTATAAAAAAATATTTTAAAGAAAAAAAAGGTCGGCAGAAGCCGACCAATGCCCATCAGGCAATCAGGAGAACAATGGGTGGGAGGGGATTTGTTCCCCTGATATATATAGTATCGGTTAAAAAGGAAAAAACTTTAATAATAAGAATATATTTTATTTAATCAAAGGAATTTCTGTAATAATTGCATCGACGGATAATGACACCATATAGTTTTTGCCTTGTTCGGCAACAATTGTTCGAACAACTTCATAACCACCAAGTGAAAGGCTCATTGTATGCTCTCCCGCTGTAACAGTAATAAAAGGCTGCGATAATGAAATTTCCCTACCGTTTAAAATAACGATCGTTTTTTCAGGAACTTTAAAATGCAACTGAGGTGCAATATCTATCAAGGGAATAGCGATATTAGTCGTTTTTGCTCGATCAATAATAATTGAGCGCACCTCACTTCTAAAATGATCAGATACAATCGCTAAATGATGCTTTCCAACCGGTAGTAAAAGCGGAAAGTCAGATTTTTTTATTACTTTCTCATTAACGGTAATGGTAATTGGTTTTTCAACCTGATTAGGATACAAAAGATTTAAGGTTAAAAGCCCCTCTTGGCGCAAAATGGGCTTTACAGAAATATCAAATTTTATATCTTGTGCACCTTCAATAAGCTCACTCGCCGATGAATACAAGCGAAAAAAAACATATTCAGAAGTACTATCAATCAAAGACGAAAGAATTTGAACATACGGAGAATCATTAAATTTATAATCATTAAAAGGAATCTTAAAAACAATGCTTAATCGAGAAGGCATATTATTTGATACTTTTTGCTCGCCTGAAAACGTCGTTGTAATTTCTTCTGGAGAAGGAGTAACTTGTGTATAAAAAGAATAAAACAAGGTGTTTTTTAAGATAGCTGCATCAGAAGGTATTTTTAACTCAAGCTCAAAGCCTTGAAAAAAACTTTTATCTTTTGGAAGAACAATGACTAACGCATCATCGATTTTTACTCGTTTTACTTCTTGCGTTGATTCAGTAAGGCGCGTAAAATAAATATTATTTACATCAAATGATTCAGCAAAAAGAAAAAAAGAGAAAAAGAGAAGAAACGTTACTATCTTTTTTTTCAAAAAATCCCCCTATCATTATTTTACAAAAAGATGATTAATATTTTGTTTTTGACCATCTTGGCGAATTTCAAAGTGCAAATGAGGTCCTGTTGAAGCCCCTGTTGTTCCAACCTTTCCTATTACAGCCCCTCTATTCACCGTTTCATTTTTTTTAACACTAATACTATCAAGATGAGCATAAAGACTTTCTGTATTATTTTCATGACTCATAATAATATAATTTCCATAAATCGCATCAAAATTTGCAACTTTCACTGTTCCTACTCGAGCCGCTAAAACGGGCGTCCCAATCGGAGCTGCTAAATCTACGCCACCATGCAAATGGTTATTCCCACTGATTGGACTAACACGAAATCCAAACGACGAAGTCAAAATCCCTTGTGGCAACGGAGATCGAAGAGCCGTATCAAGAAAAAAAGCACGCTCCGTTCCTGATAATCGTTCTCCTTTCAAAAAATAAAATTGACTTTCGCCAATAGTGTAACTGATTTGTTGATTTAAATCAAATAGTTTTTTTTGTAAAATTACTTCTAAGGTTGTTTCTGCTTTGTGAGGAATAAATAAGCCCGGAACGGTTGGCAAATAGATCTTTGTTCCTACAGGAATTACTGCATCAATTGTTGGCAAAAAATTAATTGCGGCAATTGTTTCATACGGCAAGTTACAGCGAGCAGCAAGCAATATCAATTTTTCATCTTTTTGAGCAAAATAAGTATACACTTGTAAATTAATATCACGATTTTGAGCAATATCCATATAGGCTTTTTCAACCTCCTGAATATATTGCTTAAAAACAGGATCACGATAACTCAAATTAGCAATGAGCGGATAAGAAGTTTCTCCAAATGAATAAACGCTCATCATAAAGAAAAAGAAAAAAGAAAAAAATTGTATTTTTACAGAAATCATAGAATATTTTTTTTTTGCTTAAGTGAAAATACAACACAAATACAAACGATAATGATTATAGAAAGATACGCCAGAAAAGGCATAGAAGAATTGAATAAAAAAATAAATAAAAAGAACTCGCCAACAAGCATCTCCAAAAATATTCGTTTTTGTGCTACTTTGTTCCCTTGTGTAATATTTTTTTTATATCGAAAAAAAACATACAAGAGAAATATTAAAGCAAGTGAACAAAAAACAAATACGGAATAAATAGAAGGATGGTGAACCGCTAAGTACCAAAAAGGATAGGTTATTGATAAGGCTACAACGAATGAAATAATAAAAACACTAATTATTGTTAGCATAGATTAACAAAATGTATTATAAAAAAGGTGAACAAACAGGTTGTTTCACCAAGTTATAACTAAGCTTCATTAATTGCTTCAGTTGGACATGCAGTAACGCAAGCACCACAACTTACACAATTATCAGCATCAATTATACGAACATTGTCTTTTTCGCTGATTGCAGATACTGGACACTCTGGTTCGCAAGCACCACAATTTACACATTTACTATCAATTTTATAAGCCATTTAAAACCTCCTCAGTCTTATCTTATGAAAAACAGTGTAAAATTTTATTAAGGAAAAATCAAGAGCTTTTATAAGTTTTTTTAATTATTTTACAAATCGATGTTCTTTCATTAAAAGATATTCACCGGTGAGTATTGACAAGACAAATAATTTATTTTAAATTGCTCTGCATGGATAAAAAATTGGGAATTATTGTTGCCCTTGATGAAGAATGTATCATCTTAAAATCAAAAATTAATGACCCAAAACTAAAAAATATTGCTCAAATGGAATTTATAGAAGGATCTCTTAACAATAAAAATATTGTACTAGTAAAAGCAGGAATTGGAAAAGTTAATGCTGCCGTCTGTGCTCAAATTTTAATTACCGTTTTTGGTGTTTCATCGATCCTCAATTCTGGCGTTGCAGGAACACTTGACCCTCAAATACAGCAAGGAGATATTGTCGTTTCTGTTGATGCAGTACAACACGATGTTGATACAAGTGCATTCGGCGATCCACTCGGAG
>JBOFTD010000256.1:0-36357 GCA_051651885.1 Treponemataceae bacterium | reverse complement strand
GGTAAACCTTTTACAGATGATCTATACAACGATTTACTCAATCGTATTTTTGCCCTTGATTATTTTGAAGATATTGTCCCCGAAGTTTTTCCAATAGATTCAGAAAAAAATGCGATTTTGCTTCGATTCACAGTCAAAGAAAAACCAATTATAACAAAAATTAATTATGTCGGAAATCGCAGCATTAAAGTTTCTGAGTTAAAAAATACGGTGCGAATAAAAGAAAAAGATATTTTTAATGAAGGAAGTCTCCGTTCAGAAGAGAGAGCAATTCGCGACATATATTTGCAAAAAGGATTTACAAATGTTAAAGTTTCATCTTCTTCAAAAGAAGGAGAAAATGGCATTGAAGTTTTTTTTACCATAAGTGAAGGAAATACAACTGTTCTTAAGGCAATTATTTTTGAGGGCAATGAACTTGTTTCATCAAAAACACTCAAAAAAACAATGAAGCTAAAAGAGATGGGCTTAATCAATAAAGGAGCCTTTCAAGAGTCAATGCTCGAAAATGATAAGCAAGAAATTCTTAATTATTATCTTAATCGCGGGTATATTGATGCGCTAATCATTGATGTTAATCGTAGCGTTGTGCAAAATCCTGAAAAAGGACACGAGGAATTAACACTCACTTTTATAATTCGTGAAGGTTTTCAATACACGTTTGAAGGTATCGGTTTTTCGGGAAACGAAATTTTTTCATCGCAAATTCTTGAGTCAAAAATTAGATTACGGATAGGCGATGTATATAATCACACTCGCTTGCAAGAGGGGTTGGTTGCGGTTGCAGATGTTTATTTTGAAAATGGCTATACTTCAAACTCGATTGAGCCAGTGCAAAGTCGTGATGTCGAAAATCGGCGTATTTCATATATGGTAAATATTGTTGAAAGGCCGCGAAGTCATATTGAAAATATTCGTGTTGAGGGAAATACAAAAACAAAACCTCATGTTATTTTACGAGAAATCAATCTTGAGGGCGGAGATATTTTTTCTAAAACAAAGCTGGTGAATGGTTTACGAAATTTGTATAATTTACAATTTTTTTCAACCGTTATTCCAGATGTTGTTCCGGGATCTGAAGAAAATCTGGTAGATTTAATTATCACTGTTGAAGAACAATCAACTACTTCGATTGAATTTGGTTTGACATTTTCAGGGTTAGATGACCCACATTCTTTTCCTATTTCAGCTTTTATTAAATGGCAAGATTCTAATTTTTTGGGATCGGGAAAAACACTCTCAACAAGTATTACAGCCTCCCCTGATCAACAAGAATTTTCTATTGGCTACGCTGATTATTGGCTGTTTGGCATCCCAATGAGCGTCAGCACCAGTTTAGATTTTTCTCATGCCAAATTAACAGACACACAGACTGTTTATTTCCCAAATGGCGTTATAACTGATGATTATTTCATGACTTATCAACAATGGGATATTACTTTAAATGGAGCGATTGGTCGACGCTGGTTTCCACATTTTGCAATTCTGAGCTGGCAAACAGGTGTTAGCGTCAGTTTTATACGCAATGTGTATGATGATGAAATTTACGCTCCAAGTGATTCAACTATTGCAGACTACGTTCGTAGCTGGGGCGTTACTAACACACTTTGGATGTCTGCTTCGTTAGATGGCCGCGATATAAACTATGATCCTTCTAATGGCTGGTTTATAAGTCAACGTGTTGCATGGACAGGATTTATTCCTCAAATTGAAAATCAATTTTACTTTCGATCTGACACAAAACTTGAGCTATATGCAAAATTGCTAGACGTAAAAGTAAGCGAAAACTGGAATTTAAAATTTGTTCTTGCAGGATATGCAGGGCTTTCTTTTCAAGTGCCATTACAAAATTCTTTTGTTAGCTCAAGCAACCAACTTTACATCGATGGAATGTTTAACGGGCGTGGCTGGAATTCTATTTACAACACTCATCGAGGAATGGGAATGTTTAGTAGTTTTATTGAGTTCCGTTGGCCCGTTATACCGGGAATTGTTGCCCTCGATTTTTTTGTCGATGCCGTTGCAATAAAACCAACAATACAATCGCTTATTACAACACTTAAACTTGATGATTTTTATTTTAGCTTTGGACCTGGCGTACGATTTTCAATGCCTCAATTCCCCTTACGATTATTGCTTGCAAATACATTCCAAGTTAAAAATAACAGTATTCGATGGCGAAATGGAACTGGTCCTGATTGGCAATTCGTACTTTCTTTTAATCTAATTAATAAATAGGAATATTATTATGAAGAAATTATTTTTTCTTACAGCTTTAATTCTTTCAATGAGCTTTTTTGTTCATGGGCAACAAATGACACGATTTGCTGTCGTTGATACGGCTCGCATTTATACTGCGTATTACCGTGATTCAACAGCAGTTAGAAATTATGAAAAGCGAAAACAAGAATTTCAAGCGGAAGTTGATCGACTAACCACCGATCTTAAAAACTTGCAAACAAAAAAGCTTGAGTTTCAAAATGCTGGTAACTCATTTGAAGCGGTAAAAATTCAAACAGAGATAACGACAAAGACAAACTATCTCACCGAGTATACAAAATCGAAAAACACGGAGCTTGAGGCACTAAAAAAACGCCTTTCGTCCTCTGATGATTTTTACAAAGCTTTATACGACGTTATTGGGCGAGTTGCAGAGTTTGAAGGCTATAGCATGGTTATGAGCCTTCAACAAGCAAATTCAGTTTTGTGGTATAGCCCAAGTATAGATATTACCGATAAAGTAATCACTTCTCTTAATTCACACTAAAAAATAATACAAAAATATACCGTCAATTATTTGGCAAAAACATATCATAGACAAAGGTGGCATAACATGGATTTTGTAAAAGAAATGAAAGCAAAGGCAGTTGAGTATCAAAACAATTTGGTTTTACCTGAAGGCACAGAGGAACGGACAATCGCAGCAGCCCAAGAGATTTGCAAGCAGAAAATTGCAAAAACACTCACTCTTTTAGGCGATGAACAAGAAATCAAAGCAATTGCAAAGAAAAACAATATTGACTTAGACGGCATTACTATTGTAAACCCAAAATCGGCGAGTAATCTTACTGAATTTGCGAACATCTACTATGATTTGCGAAAACACAAAGGTATGACACAAGAGCAGGCACTCGTCGATATGCAAAATCCATTACGCTACGGCTCTATGATGGTAAAAACTGGGATTGCAGACTCAATGGTTGCTGGTGCAGAAAATACAACGGGCGATGTTTTACGAGCAGGACTTGCTATTATTGGAACAGCGGCAGGCTCAAAAACGGCTTCGTCATGCTTTGTTATGCAAATGGCTGATAAAAAATGGGGGCATGAAGGCATGATGATTTTTGCTGACTGTGCCGTTATCCCCTCTCCAACGGCAGAGCAACTTTCAGATATTGCTATCAGTGCCGCTCAATCATGCAAAAATATGATTGGTGCAGATCCTGCTGTTGCAATGCTTTCGTTTTCCACAAAGGGATCTGGGGGTAAAGCCGATGATGTTTTAAAGGTACAAGAGGCAACAAGACTTGCAAAAGAGAAAAGCCCCAGTTTATTAATTGATGGCGAGTTGCAAGCAGATGCGGCACTCATTCCCTCTGTTACACAAAAAAAAGCCCCCAATAGTCCTATCACAGGCAAGGTAAATACAATTGTTTTTCCTGACTTAGGTGCGGGGAATATTGGCTATAAATTAGTTCAAAGGCTTGCAAACGCTCAAGCTTTTGGCCCTTTTTTACAAGGCTTTGCAAAACCAATTAGCGACCTTTCACGCGGTTGCTCTGTTGAAGACATTGTAACAACAGCGGCAGTAACGCTTGTTCAAGCAGGAAAAAAGTAAAACTCCTCGTATTTAGCTGACAGCACAAAAATTTATGCAGTCATGCAGGGCGATAAAGTCTTGCATGACAAGCTTCTACCCCAAATACAAAGTATGTATCAATCGTACTGAAAATACTTTTCTCGGGGGAAAACTCACCTTTGACAAAATCCAATTTTTTTTATATACTCTCTTCTATATAATTTAACGTATTTTATGCATTGCAGAGGTATTTCAAAAAAGGAATAATATGTCATTACGATTTTATAATACAATGGGAAGAAAGCTACAAGATTTTGTTCCTGTCAAAAAAGGCTGTGTTGGTTTTTACGGATGTGGCCCAACTGTTTACAACTACGCTCATATTGGGAATTTACGTGCGTATGTTTTTTTAGACACGCTTCACCGCACTTTTAAGTTTTTAAATTACGATGTTACTCACGTGATGAATATTACCGACATTGGGCATTTAAGTGGCGATACCGACGACGGCGAAGACAAAATGCTCAAAACCGCAAAAGAGCGAGGACAATCCGTTTTGGATATTGCACAGTTTTACACCGACGCTTTCTATGCCGACACAGACCGCCTCAATATTTTACGCCCCTCAATTGTCTGCAAGGCAACCGACCACATTGCTGACATGATTGCCCTTATCAGCCGCCTCGAGGAAAAGGGGCATACGTACATGGCAGGCGGAAATCTTTATTTTGACGTATCCACCTTTGCTGATTACGGAAAACTCGCCATGCTAAACCTTGACGACTTAAAGTCTGGAGCACGCATTAGCGTTGATGCAAACAAACGTAATCCCTACGATTTTGTGCTGTGGTTTACCAAAAGCAAATTTGAAAATCATGCCCTTGTGTGGGATTCTCCTTGGGGCAAAGGCTATCCCGGTTGGCACATTGAATGCTCGGCTATGAGCATAAAGTACTTAGGCGAAACTATTGACATTCATACAGGTGGAATTGATCACATTCCGATTCATCACACGAATGAAATTGCTCAATCAGAGGGAGCTACAGGAAAAAAATGGGTTAATTATTGGCTTCATAATGAGTTTTTAGTCATTGCCAAACAAAATGATTCAGAAAATGCCAGTCAAAAAATGTCAAAATCCGAGGGGAATTTTTTAACGTTGCAATCACTTGTTGAAGCAGGATACGATCCTCTCGATTATCGTTTTTTCTTGCTCTGCGGGCATTACCGTACGCAGCTGGCTTTTTCGTGGAATGCAATGGATAGTGCAAAAAATAGTCGTGCTGCTTTAATGAACCGCATTGCAAAAATTATTGATCAGGCAGGAATAAAAAATGAGGCCGAGTTACATTCGCTTTTAGAAAAAACGATGCCCACAGAGCACTCTCAAGGCTTTATTGATCAATTTAAAGAAGCCCTTGAAGATGATTTATCCCTTCCGCGGGCACTTTCTGAGCTGCAAATGGCCATCAAGGATACAATGTGTAGCGTTGAAGAAAAAATTGCAATTATCAATCAAATGGATAGCGTTTTGGGTTTGTCGCTTTTAAAAATAACAGCAAAACCAAAAAACGAACTGTCTGACGAGCAGATGACTGAAATTACTCTTTTGATTGAACAGCGAAATGAAGCGAAAAAAACTAAAAATTATGCCCTTGCAGATGAAATTAGAACAAAGCTGCAAAACATGGATATTGTATTGGAAGACAGTCCCTCAGGCACAACATGGAAAAAAATATAACAAAAGTGTAACATAATGGAGGCTTTGTTGTTTCTAAATTTACAAAAGAGTCAGAAAATTATTCAAGCGAATGAAGCCTCTGACTTCAAAAAAATATATGACGCAGCTATGATATTACTTTTTAAAATCGCCTATCGCATTGTTAATAACAGAGAAGTTGCGGAGGATTTAGCTCATGATTCGTTGATTAAAATGCATGAAAAAAAAATGACTTTTCCATCCATTGATGAGGCTAAGTATTGGTTAATACGAGTAGTTAAAAATGCTTCATTAAATTATGCAAGACGTAAAGGAAGAGAATATAAAGCATACGAAAAAGCATTTCGCGAAGATACTCGAAAAATTGATTCTGGAGAAATAAGTTTATTAAAAAACGAATCAAAAAAATATGTGCATCAGGCATTGGATAAACTGCCAAATAATTTACGGGTGGTTTTGATTTTAAAAGAATATACCGAATTAAATTATAAAGAAATAGGAAGAATTTTAGGAATTTCTGAAGGAAATGTGAAAGTACGAATTTTTAGAGCAAGGGAGCACCTTTTGAAATTTATAGGAGAAGAAGATGTCTATATGTCCTAATAAGGAACTACTTTCTGCATATTGTGATGAAGAAGTTCCTGTTGTATGGAAGGAAAAAATAACGGAGCATATTAAAACATGCAACCGTTGTAATGCAACGGTACAAAAACTGATGATCTTGCAAAAAAATATCCGAGAATATTCTCATAAGAATAATTTTTCAGCAAACGAATTGGAAACTTCTTTTGAAAACTTACAATTACACCTTCGTTACCAGCAAAATACTTCGCTGCAAGAAAAAAAAAGGATGCAATTTACGATAATGCATACGTTTGTTGCAGCACTATTTGTCTGTACAGTGCTCACACCAGTCCTTTTCGGATGGGTCGCAAAAGAAAAGCACAATTTACCTCAAAATTCCAACGATCTTTATTTGACCTCTGAAAATTCAGTGCAGAAAATTGACTTAATTAAGAGTGTTGGCATTGTCTTTTTGGGAAAAAAAGATTTTCAAGCTTTTATTGATCAGTATAGTATTGAAAACTACGGGGTCATTTCTATTGACAACACAAACCCGTTTTCACTAAACTTTGATGATGATTTTTTATCAATCAGTTTGCCAAAAATTACGGATATTCACTTAGATAAAAAGGATGTATATTACACTCCTTCAGGATCATATAAGTAATGAAATCATCTGAAAAAATTTTTTATTGGATTCGCAAATTTTTTTTACTACGACTGTCTATTGCAATTATTTTTTTTACTTTAATTTTTTCTTTAGGAATCTTTTTTTTATCGTATTCACTTAAATCTCCCGTTATTTTTGAAATTGCCCCACAATCTGCTTTACCGGGAGAAGCTTTAACCATTTCAGGCGATTTTTTCGGGGATGAAAAGCATGATAGCTATGTTGAAATTGGGGGGTTACGGCTAACAGAACAATCTTATCCTTCATGGCAAAATAATCAAATAATTGTTATCTTGCCGGTAAATATTCAAGATGGGCTTGTCTATGTTTTTACAAAGCAAGGAAAAAGCAATCCAAAAATTTTTACCAATAAAGCAGCCCTTCCTGTAATTGTTCGATCAGGGCTACAATCAGCTTTACCTGTTATTCAAAATATCCAGCAAAAAAATGCCTCCATTGGTTCGTTAATTACATTAGAGGGAATTAATTTTGGGCACATTCGCGGAAATTCAGCGGTTTATTTCTCATGGAATGCGGAGAAAAATAACCATGCAAATACTATCGCGCACGCAGTGCCTGCACAAGACAAAGATTTTGATTATGAAGAATGGACAGATACACAAATTTCTGTGCGAGTGCCGAATGGAGCCTCTTCTGGAAATATTTTTATTCACACCGAAAAAGGGCAAAGCAATTATATGCCTTTTGAAATTAAAAATATGGGATTGGGCACAAAAAAATATGTAGATAAAAAAACGTATGTCATAGAAATGTCGACTGAAGTAACTAACATTACAGCAGATACAGACTCGATTTTAGTAATTCGTATGCCGCGTCCACCTATTACAGATAATCAAAAAACGGTTGAAATTTCAGATGCACGGGGAAATCCTCTCAATAAAAATTTAGCCGATACAGTTGTTTTTCAATATGAACTGGACAAATTAAACGAACGAAAAATACAAACAGGACTTACCTTTATTGTCTCAACAAATAGTATTGAAACACAAATTAATTCGAATTTGGTAAAGCCGTACACAGATACATCTCGACTGTTGTATTTACAATATACAGAGGCAAATGATATTATTTTCAATGACAATGCACATCTTATTGCCATAGCAGATCATATTATTCAGGATGAAAAAAATCCCTATAAACAGGCAAAACTTTTATATGAATATGTGATTGACAATTTTACTTTTTTGCAAGACAATCGAGATAGTGACACCAATCCTCTCGATTTGCTTACCTTTCCAGCAGGAGATGCGTATGATTTTACAATTTTCTATGTAAGTCTTTTACGTGCAATCGGAATTCCTGCTATTCCGCTGAGTGGTATTTTAGTCGATAAAACACTTACCACTCAAAATCATTGGTGGGCATCATTTTATATAGAGGATTTTGGGTGGATTCCAGTAGATATTGCATTAGGAGCAGGAATGGAGTATGATGCTTTTCATGCAAAAACAATTCCGAATCGTAACTATTATTTTGGAAATATTGACGCACAGCATATTATTTTTTCCTACGATATTAATAATGTGCGGAAAACTTTAGCAGAAAGTGATACGGTTTATAAACCCAAAAACTTTGCACTGCAAACAATTTGGGAAGAAAGTAATAAAAAAAATCTTAATTACACATCGTTTTGGATAAATCCACGCGTTGCAGGAATTTATTAGAGAAAAATATTTTATAATTACGAGGTAAAACAATGATAAAAGTACTTTCTGTCGGCGGCTCAATTGTAGCACCAAATACACCTGATGTAGATTTTTTAAAACAATTTGTAAACTTGGTAAAAAATTGGCTTGCAGAAGATGATCATCGAAAATTGATTTTAGTGATTGGGGGTGGCGGTCCTGCTCGTATCTATCAACAAGCTTATAACGAAATTGTAACCGAACAAACGGATTTAAAAAATGAAAACAATATTCATCACGAAGCAGACTGGATTGGCATCATGGCAACACGCCTTAACGCACAGTTACTTAAAGCTATTTTTGATGATTTATGCCAACAAGATGTTGTGTATGATCCTACGCAAATAAATGTTTTTTCAGGGCAAATTTTAATTGCCGCAGGATGGAAGCCGGGATTTTCTACGGATAAAGACGCTGTTTTGCTTGCAGACAGGTTTGGAGCAAAAACGGTTATCAATTTATCAAACATAGCTCAAGTTTATACAGACGATCCGAAAAAAAATAAAGATGCAAAGCCTCTTGAGGCAATTTCGTGGCAAGATTTTCGTAAAATGGTTGGCAATGAATGGATACCCGGCAAAAATGTTCCATTTGATCCAATTGCAAGTCAATTTGCAGAAAAATCTAAATTGAAAGTTATTTGTGCAGATGGAAAAAATATTGAAAACATAAAAAATATTCTTAATGACGAGCCATTTTTTGGCACAACAATTTCTTAGTGATGATTTTTGGAACCACGTATATGCAAAAATTTTTTTTTATCACAATTTTTTTTATTCTTCTTCTCGCCTCCTGCAATAAACAAAATGATGTTACATCTCTTCAAAGAGAGCAATTATTTGTTTTAAATTATGGGAGCTTCGAGGATGAACTTGACTTATTTAACTTATCTTCGGGAGGGATTGTAAACACCTATCTAAAAATGCGAGATGGATTTTTCTTCATTGTTAATGGACGCAGTAAAAAACTCATGCATTTAACATCGTATGGTGATTTACTTGCCGTCTATTACAATCCTGATACGAATCTTATACCATCTTTTATCAATCAAGAAAACTCGCTTGCACGAAAAATTACAACACAGCAGGCAATTATGCATCCGTTTTATACTTTGGGAAAAATTGCCGTTGACTCAAATAAAAATATTTATGTTGTTGATCAACTGCCTGATGAACGACAAGAACATGATGCACAAGAGCGACTTTTGCTTCGAGAGGTCGTATTACGCTTTTCAAATGATGGCACTTATATGGATTATATTGGGCAAGGCGGACTTGGCGGCAGGCCATTTCCCTTTATTCGTGATATTTTTACAACAAAATCAAATGAGTTAATAGTCGTTTCGGTTACAAACAAAGGATTACTCGTAAACTGGTTTAGCGAAGATAATATGCTTAAATATAGCATTCCTCTTAACACTGAAAATCTTCCGAATCCTCACAAGGGCAAAGAAGTTTATATCACGCTTGATAGCGTTGTGCCTGATTATGACGCAGAAAAAATCTACCTAAAAATTGACTATCATAGTAGAAAAATTGATTCAACGACAAATGTTCAATCTGGAATCACGTATCTTGAAAGTTTTTTGTATCCATTTGATATTAAAACAGCCGAATACGGAAAGCCAATTTTAATTCCACCGAATGAAACGGTAATAAAAGATAATTTTAGCGAAACAGTATATACGAATCCGTATGAATTTTTGGGCGTAAGTGATACAGGCTGGTTTTTCTTTGTCACACCAGATGATACTGGATATACCGTGCAAATTATAAAATCTGATAATACGCGAATTATCAAAAAGCATTTACAAATTTCACGCGATGAAATGCTTTATAACACGCTTTCTCTTTCCCAAGAAGGAATTATTTCAGCACTTTTAGCAAGCAATTTTGAAGCCTCCGTCGTTTGGTGGCGAACAGATACTTTGCTTGATGCAGTAATTCGGTAATCAAGTATGAATGATTTTAATCAAAATAATGATATAAATATTGATCATGATGAAAAAAAATCTCCACAAAAAATGACTTTTTATTATAATAGAGAGGAGCGTCTTAAAAAATATCCTGAGCATCGAAAATTATATAATGGCGAAATCGTTCCCAAGCGAGGATTATTTCAAGTTTTAACGGCAACTCCCGGATCAAAATTTTTATTTATCGCAATGCTTTTTCTATCCGCAGTGCTTATTATTTTTATGGTCACCGGAAACGATACAAAATCAATAATTCTTGATGGCATTTCTATTAAAATAGAAGCTTTTCGTTTTAACGATACTATTTACACAACAATTACTCTTTTAGAAAATCCCTCTTTTGAAAGGGAAAAAAAGATTGAAGCCATAATTGGCATTTATGACAAAGAAAAAAACGTCCTCGATTCAAAAAAAATTCAAAAAATTTACACCGGAGAGAAACAATTATTGCGAATAACCTTTACAAATGACGAAGCTTCGACTATAATAAGCAAGGTTAGCATTGGAGAGGTGTATGGGGTTCTCTCTGTAAATAATATACCCTAACGTATGTTTTTACAAAAAAAATGGAGGATTTATGTTGCAGTTTTATATGTTATCTGTTTCATTAAATTTAATAGGTGGATTTATATTAATTTTATCACAAAATGCAATAACGCAAGATGAAAGTATCGAAAATGATATACACCAGTCAAATCTTTTTTCAAGTCAAAAATTTCGTTTAATTATTGGAGTTTTAGCGTTTTGCGTTGGCGTTTTTAAATTTATTACTCCAGTCAAAGAAAGTGTTGCTATTTTTGGCGATATTCTACCTGCTATTACTGGCCTTTGCTGCGGATTTAGCTTACTTTTAGAATATTTTATAAGCACCTCAACAACGGGTGTTAATTTAAATAAAAATCTTGCCTCTATTTTTTTAGATCATAAAAAATATTTAGGCTTTTTCTGTTTAGTAATTGCAACCTTGCATTTTCTTTTTCCTCAAATTCTTTTTTTATAAACATGAATTGTTCTGTTGCTGGCATTGCCATAAAAAATTCTCTGTTTCTCATTGCAAAACGAAATCCTGAAGGTGACTCAGGTGGAAAATGGGAATTCCCCGGTGGCAAGGTAGAAGAAGGTGAAAATTTACCTCAAGCCTTGATTCGCGAATTTCAAGAAGAATTTAATATTACGATAAAAGTCGGCACGGAGCTTGCACAAACACAATTTATCCATAACAACAAAAATTATTTTTTGCATGCTTTTGAAATTTTTATAAGCAATGAAGACAATACATTCGTCTTGAATGAACATTCAGAATTTAAATGGGCATCCCTTGCAGAAATAAAAACACTTTCGTTTGTTGAATCTGATTTTAAACTTTTACAGGATTTAGAAAAATGTACCGGTTAATTTTTCTATATCTCGTGGGATTTATTTTTTTTTCATGTGATCGATATAGAAATATTGAGTTAACTTTGCCTCATTATTTTGAAAATAGCCTTCAAAATGAATGGATTATTATTACCGATCCCTACACAAAGGTATTTGCGGACACGTTTCTTGAAGCCTCTGTTGCATCTTTTGTGCGTTTAGGCGAAATTTATAAAGTTGAGGGTCGTCATATTAAATATGATACAAATAAAAATCGATTACTTTGGTATAAAATTAAAGATGGCTGGATTCAAGAAACAAGCGTTAAAATAGCGTCAAACAAAGCGAAAGCCACAACAATTGCCAAAGAAGTGATAAGGTTGGGAAAATGATTGTTTTGGAAAATAAATTAACACAAGCGAAAATAAATCCTCTTGGCTCAGAGCTTTGTTCGTTTTATGATAAAACATCAAAGCTTGAATATATTTGGCAAGCAAAAAACCCATGGAAAAAAAGTGCCCCCATTCTTTTTCCGATTATCGGAGTGTTAAAAAATAATTCTTTCATTTATAATGAAAAAACATATATGCTTGAAAAACATGGCTTTGCTTGCAATCAAGTATTTGAAACACAACAAATTTCATCAACCGAGGCAACTTTTACCTTGCGATCAAATAAAGAAACACAGAAAAAATATCCCTTTAAGTTTGAGCTTTTTGCTCGTTGGATTTTAACGGAAAAAACCTTAAAAAGCGAATATACGGTAAAAAATCTTGGTAACAAAGAAATGTTTTTTTCGTTTGGTTTTCACCCAGCGTTTACCTTGTGCTTTGATGAAAATCAAGGAATTGAAACAATGTCACTTGTCCTAGAAAAAGATGAAGATTGGATTTCTACTGCAGGAGTTAACGCAAATGCAACTCATTATCCATTTCTTCAAAATCACGGACAAAAAAAACTTAATTTGACAAAAACAATTTTCGATGCGGATGCTGTCATTTGTGAAAATTTGCAAAGTCGTGGCTTGACAATTCAAAGCGTACACCATAATAATTCAATTAAAGCATCGTGGAGCAAAAACTTAAACATTCTTGCTGTATGGAGTATGCCAGACGCACCGTTTGTATGTATTGAACCATGGTCAGGTATTTGCGATATTCAGGATGCCGATGGAAAAATTGAAAATAAAAAGGCTATTCATCGATTAGAAAAAAAACAAAGCGAACTATTTTCTTTTGCAGCGAGAATTGAATCTTAGTTGTTAAAAACCATTTTTTATCAAAAATAGGGAGTTTTTAAAAACGCCTTGCCATTATTAAAAACTCCTTATATAATCATTACAAGGCAAAGTGCTAATTATATTATTCTTTGGAGGAATTATGAAAAAGAGTTTAACAAGTTTTATCATCCTTGTTATATGTGTCAGTTTTATTGCGATGGGTTGTACTAAAACCGTCAAAAGCAGCAACAAACCAACAATTCGCCTCATTACTGATGTTACAGGAATTGACGATAAATCCTATAATGCTGCAGCGTGGAGGGGAATTCTTTCCTATTACGGCGATACATGGAATAATCAAAAAAATCGTGGCGAGCTTTACGATGTCGTAACTTGTCAAACTCAAGATTTATATGTTCCGATTTTAAAGCAAGTTTCTGATGAGGGATATGATATAATTTGTGCAACTGGATTTACTTTTGCTGATGCAATTACCGAAGTTGCCGTTCTTTATCCTGACCAAAAATATATGATAATCGATGTTGATTGGGTTGGACTGCCAAATGTTACGGAATTTGTTTTTGCAGAGGAAGAAGGTTCTTTTCTTGCAGGCGTTGTTGCCGCATTACAATCAATCGAAGACAATATCGAAAATCCTCGATTTGGTTTCATTGGGGGAATTCCAGGCCCTATCATTACAAGATTCCAAATTGGCTATATTCAAGGTGTACAATCTATTTTGCCCAACGCATTATTTGTTGATTACTACGCAAATGACTGGGGAAAACCAGAACTTGCAAAGACCCAAGCAAAAAATTGGTATGACTCTGACGTATATGCGATTTTTTCAGCAGCGGGAGGAACAGGTGGTGGAACAATTGCTCAGGCAAAAGAATATCGTTCACAAGGGAAAAATATTTGGGCAATTGGAGTTGATTCTGATCAATATGAAGATGGAATTTATGCAGGGAATCAGTCTGCTGTTCTTACATCGATGGTAAAAAAAGTTGAATCCGCAACTGAATTTATGCTCAGAAATGCTGACCGCGGGAGCATGGGAGGGAAAGTTATTCGCCTCGACCTACAATCTGATGGGGTTGGTTATTCAACTGCAAATCCAGAATTAAATGCAAATATTATCGAGAAAGTTGAAGAAGTTAAAAAAGATATTTTACTTGGCAACATTAAAATCTTTTCAACATATGAAGCAGCCTTACAAGCAGGAGTTGTTCCTGCAGGCTTATCTGCGCGTGATTAATTTTTAATAAAAAAGAGATGGACGCTTTTGCTCTATCTCTTTTTTTAGCAGTGCGTTACGAATCTTTATCTTCTACTATTTGATTCTGTAACCATTGAATTTGTTTTTTTACTTGATTTGGATTCGGCCCGCCCGTAAAATTCCGAGCCATAATACATGCTTTCGGAGTTAACTTTTCATAAATATCATTTTCAATTAAAGGTGAAAAGCTTTGCATATCTTTAAGACTTAAATCTTCAATATTACATTTTTTTTCGATGGCATATCGAACAGTAGAAGCAGAAACCTCATGGGCTGTTCTAAAAGGAAGCCCTTTTTTTACCAAATAATCGGCAAGATCAGTAGCATTTAAATACCCTCCCGTGCAAGCAGCTTCCATACGCGAGGTGTTCCATGTAATAGTTGCAATCATTTCGCTAAATATTTCAACGCACGATAGCGTCGTATCGTAGCAAGCAAAAAAACTTGTTTTATCTTCTTGCATATCACGATTATACGAAAGAGGCAAGCCTTTCATCATCGTAAAAAGGGCAATCAAGTTACCATAAACTCCCCCCGTTCGCCCCCGAATAAGTTCTGCAAAATCAGGATTTTTCTTTTGCGGCATAATACTTGATCCTGTTGACCATTGTTCAGAAAGTTCAATAAATTTAAACTCCTCCGTTGCCCAAATAATAATTTCCTCGCAAAAACGTGAAAGATGCGTCATTAAAATCGCACAAGCAGATCCAATTTCTAAAAAATAATCACGATCACATACGGTGTCAAGCGAATTTTGCGTAACTTTAGAAAATCCGAGCAGCTGAGCAACAAATTCTCTGTCAAGAGGAAGACCACTTCCAGCAAGAGCACCTGCTCCGAGCGGACATTCATCAACACGCTTCATCGCATCCTCGAGTCTTTTTTTATCTCGCAGCAACATTTGAGCCCATGCACAAAGATGATGAGCAAGCGTTACAGGTTGGGCACGCTGCAAATGCGTATAGCCGGGCATTAGCGTTTCAGTATGAATCTGTGCAAGATCAATAAGTACACGAAGCAAATTTTGAAGAGCATTTTGCAACGCAGGAATAGCATGGTATAAATAAAGACGTTCATCAAGTGCAATTTGATCGTTTCGACTTCGCCCCGCATGGACTTTTTTGCCAATATCACCAAGACGATCTGTGAGAGTGCCTTCAATGAATGAGTGAATATCCTCCGCCGTCTGATCAATAACTAAATGGCCTGATTGCAAATCAGATTGAATATTTTTTAACTCAGTGCAAAGTAAAGTCGACTCATCAGCAGAAAGAATTCCCTGTTTTCCGAGCATCGTTACATGTGCGATACTACCAGCGATATCATCAAAAACCATGCGCGAATCAATATGAATTGACGTTTCAAACGCTACCGCTTTTTCACTTGGACTTTTTTCAAATCGCCCTTTCCAAAGTGGGCTGTGACTATTTTTAGCATTCATACGTCAGTATAAAAAAATAATGTCAAATTGTCAAACGCTCTAGCACAACTATCAAAAATTTATTCAAGATGAAAATAAGCAAAAAATATACTTTGTGCAAAAATTCTTCAACTAAATATCTGGAGCATTAAATTCATGTATAAAAATACAAAGCCCCAATAAAAGAGTTATAAAGGCAAAAAAAAGAAAAAAGGAGCCAAAACTACTAAAAAAATTATACAGTCCATGTATAAAAATTGCGAACAAAAAAAAAGTACTGGCATTTTTTTTTAACTTATTTTTATGGTAATAATAAAAACAGCCCGATAGACCACAAGTAATCCCATGTAATATCACCGCAGTTACCACTCGTAAAAAAAGAATACTCGGTGTTTTAAGGGCATACGCAATAGTTTCAAATCCTCCAAGAGCAAAACCAAAAATGGCAACAAGATACAAAAAGTCTTTCTTTGCATAATCCTGTTTAAAAAGAGTTATTAAAAAAAGGAGCTTAAAACTTTCTTCAATTACAGCGTTGAGAAAAAACGATTGAAATACAACGCCAAAAAAACTCTGTAAAAAAGTTGGAGTAAAAAACAAAGTGATAAACGAAAGAGTTCCCACCAGTGGAATGAGTGCAAAAAAACCCAAAAATAGGGCAATGCAAACATGCATAAACGAAACATTTGGGGCGATTTTTGATTTTACGATAGAACTAAGCACACAAGGGAGAAAAGAAATTAAAATTATAAAAAAAATGTTCATGATAAAATTCTTTTACGAAAAATAAAAAATCCGTTTTTTTAGACTTGCAATAATATAAAAAATGATAAAAACGATTGCATTAAGGCACACAATTGCAGCCCCCGTCGGTATTTCAAAAATATATGAAGCGATCATTCCGCAAAGAAAACACAACACCGCAATAATTCCAGAACTAATAATCAGTGCTTTAAATGTTTTGCACACATGCATTGATGTTGAGCATGGAAAAACAATCAGACTAGAGATTAAAAGCGTTCCCATCATTTTCATGCCCAGCACAATCATAAAAGCTGTTAAACAGGCCAAAATTGTATTAAAAAAGTTTGTATTGACTCCCGTTGCTTTTGCAAAAGACTCATCAAAGGAGATCGTAAAAATATGATTATAAAATAAAAAATATAATAATATAATAATCGAAGCGAGGACAATGCTCAAAATACTTTCAATTTTTGTTACCGAAAGAATACTTCCAAACATAAAATTACAAGCATCGACACTCGATCCTGCAAAAACTGACATCACCGTAATACCAACGGCAAGAGCAGTGCTTGACACCAAAGCAATAGCAGAGTCTCCTTTGATTTTACTGCTTTCTTTTAGGCGAAGTAAAAAAAAAGCAGAAAAAATGACAACGGGGATTGAAACAGCAAGCGGTGCAAAGTTGAAAGCAACCGCAATCGACATTGTTCCAAAGCCAACATGAGATAAGCCATCGCCAATCATCGCAAATCGTTTAAGCACGAGTGTGACGCCCAAAAGACCTGCACACAGCGAAATAAGAACTCCCACAATAAAAGCTCTCATCAAAAAAGAAAACGCGAACATTTCCATAATTACAGAAAAAATCATTCTGCCTCCTGTGCGTTCGCATTTACCACCGAAAAGACAGCAGTATTTTTAACAAGCTCTAAAAGATGAGTCGAGTATTTTTTGACCGCCTCAATATCATGGGATATCATAATTATCGTTATTTTCTGAGTTTGATGAAGCATGTGAATAAGTTCATACAACTCGTATTTTGCCACAGGATCAAGACTTGAAGCAGGTTCATCTAAAAAAAGCAACTTTTTTGTTACACATAAAGCCCGTGCCAAAAGAACTTTTTGCTGATGTCCAACAGAAAGTTCTTGATAAGATTTATTTTTAAGATCTTGTATATTAAGTCGCTCAAGATTTTCCTGTGCAATTTCTTTATCTGCTTTTGAAAAAAAAGGCGAGAATCGGTGCTGATTAATTCGCCCAGAAAGCACAACTTCCCAAACACTTGCTGGAAAATTATTTTGCATCGTTGTTGTTTGTGGGACATAGCCAATTTCATTTTTTCGACAAGATTTGTCAAAAACAATCGTCCCAGATATAGGGTTTTTCAATTGCAAAACAGTATGCAAAAGTGTTGTTTTTCCTGTTCCGTTGTTGCCAATAATTGAAATAAAAGAACCTTCATTTACAGAAAAATTAATATTCTGTAAAATAATATTGTGATCGTAGGCCATGCTCAGATTTGTGCAGGTAAAAAGAGGCATTAATACAACGCATCCTTTAAATTTTTATAATTTTGCTGCATTAAATCAAGATAAGAAACGCCATCGTTAAAATCTGCTTTTGAAACTGTATGACAAGCATTTAAAGTCATTACTTTAGCATCTGTTTCTCTTACAATTAGTTGTGCAATGCTATCATCAGAAAATTCCATGTGAAATATAACAGGAATTCGTTCATTTTGTATTTTTTTTATAAAATCGGTAATCAGCGCAGCACTCGGCTCTGTTTGAGTTGAACAACTATCAAAAAAAGCAATGTATTCCAATCCATAATCATGAGCAAAATATCGCAAAGGAAAACGATCCGCAATTGCTAAAATTTTTTGTGGGGCGTTTTCGATCAAAAGCCTAAAATCATTGTGAAGTTCAAGAATTTTACTTTTATACTGACGAGCAGCCTGCTCATAAAAAAAGGAATTAGACGGATCAATTTTTTCAAGATTTTGTGCAATAATTGAAACAATTTTTTGCACATTCAACAAAGATGTCCAAACATGCTCATCATATAAATGGTAGTCACTAGAATATTTATCATCAGATTCATGAGAAAGCGACAATAAATCGACAAAATCAAAAAGCCGAATAACTGTTCGGTTTTCATTTTTTTTTATAGCCTCCAAAGTGCGATAAACCCATGCATCACTTTCGCCTCCCGTAAAAATAAAAAGCGTTGCATCCTCAATCCGCTTAATATCCTTAGGGCTCGGCTCAAAAGAATGTGTTTGCCCACCAATATGACTAAGCAATGTAACGTGAACTTTTTTTCCTGCAATATTTTGGACAAAATCATAGACGGGAAAAAGTGTTGTCACCACTTGTATTTTTGCTGTAGAATCCGTAACTTTTTTTTCTGACTTGCTACAAGAAAAAAGAAAAATCAAATTTATAAAGAGAATAAAAAAAATCTTAATTTTCATTATGGAATTCCTTGAATAACAACTTGGCGCACTTTTTCTGGAAGTGCATCAGAGTCTTCTTTTGTAAGATCATCAATAAAAATCGGTTTATGCAATTTAATTGTTACCAACCCCGCCTTCAGGCCACTTTCCTCATACATCGCACGCGTCCCTAAAATTGTTACCGGAATAATCGGTGCCTTTGACTTCAACGCGAGCTTAAAACTTCCTGCCTTAAATTCATTTACTTCCCCATTTTTACTGCGAGTCCCTTCAGGAAAAATCACGAGTGAATATCCATTTTTGACATTTTCAACAGCTTGTTTCATCGCTTGCACCGATTGACGAGGATTATTTCGATCAATAAAAACACATTGCATAAGTTCCATCCATGCAGGAATAAGCGGAATTTTCTTAACTTCTTTTTTTGCAATAAACGCGAAAGGTTTACGAATATAACCGAGCATACAAGGAATATCAAAATAACTTTGATGATTTGCTACAAAAACGACAGCTCTATCTTGTATAAGATTTTCCTCTCCTTCAACGATAACCCGCGTTTTTTTGTTGCTTAATAATACCACAAAACGTGCCCAATTTTGCACAACGTCCAGCACAATTTCTTTTCGTTTTTCAATATCGCCTGCTTTTTCACACGCTTGAGCTTTACGCAATTCTCCTTTTACAGAGCTTAAATAGAGAATAAATCGAATAAATGCAACTAAAAATTTCATGTTATTTCCTTAAATTAGCTAAAACCAACCACTAAGTTTCTCATTTTCATAAAGATCTTATAAATTCCCACGATCATAAAAATAACAATACGCTGTTTGAAGAATTATCTGCCGTGACATTGTTTATATTTTTTGCCAGATCCACAAGGGCACAGATCATTTCTGCCAACTTTTGGCATGTTTCTTACCACGGGTACGTTTTCAGGCTGATTTTTATTTTGCATAGCTGAGCTGCGTTGTTGCGGTATTTGGTGGCTACCAAAATTTTGCAAGTTGCCATGTTGTGCATTCATACTAATTTGTCGAGTCGTTCTGTGTGCAGATCCACCAGCGGACGCTTGCACTTGCACTCGAAAAACTCTGCTTGCAATATCAAGTTTTATGCTGTCAATCATGGAATAAAAAATATTGAAGCCGTCAATTTTATATTCAGTAAGCGGATTTTTTGAGCCATACGAGCGCAAATATACAGCCTCGCGTAAGCCTTCTAGCGTCTCAAGATGATCAAGCCATTTTCGATCAATGTCTTGAATGTATTGATAACGAATAAACATATTTAAATTTTCGCTACCAATCAAATTTTCTTTTTGCTCAAGATCAGTTTTTAAGGCATTTATTGTCGTATCTATAAGAGAAAATTCTTTTGAGTCGGCTTTAATCTCTGTGGTATCATCATTATCAGAAGAATCTCCAGATAAAGTCAAGCCAAAAACTTTTTTAACTTTATCTTCAAATAATGAAGAAGCAAGAGTATTATTCCGTCGATAGTCATTTTTGTAGTCAACCGCAAACGATTCAATCGTCTCTTGTGCGGTACTGATAATGCGCTCTTTTAAGTTCTCATCAGCAAGAATAGCATCTCGCTGCTCATAAATAAACGTACGTTGTTCATTAAGAACGGTATCGTAATCAAGCAAATGTTTTCGAATCTCAAAGTTACGTGCCTCAACCTTGCTTTGCGCTTTTTCAATACCACGATTAAGCCACGGATGAAAAATAGGCTCGCCCGGCTCCATACCAATACGGCTCATCATACTTTTCATGCGCTCGCCACCAAAAAGTCGCATTAAATCATCATCCATAGAAAGATAAAATTTGCTCTTTCCCGGATCGCCTTGTCGCCCTGAACGACCACGCAACTGATTATCTACACGACGACTTTCATGTCTTTCAGTACCAATAACATACAAACCGCCCGCTTTTTTTACCTCATCATATTCAATCTGCCACTTTACTTTTTCTTTTAATAAAGCTGCCTCATATTGATCAGAGGTCGCATTAGTTCCAATTTTTTTTCTTGCACGAAATTCAGGATTTCCGCCCAATTTAATATCGGTACCACGACCTGCCATATTCGTTGCAATGGTTACAGAACCTTTCGCTCCTGCTTCTGCAATAATAAGAGCCTCTCGTGCATGATTTTTTGCATTTAAAACCTCATGACGAATACCATTTTTTGTTAAAAGCTTTGATAAATGCTCTGATTTTTCAATTGAAACAGTACCTACTAAAACAGGCTGCCCTTTCGCATGACACGTTTTTATTTCTGCACAAATGGCATTCCATTTATCTTGCTCATTTAAATACACTTCATCATGCTCATCAATACGAGCAACTGGTTTATTAGTTGGAATTACAACAACATCAAGACCGTAAATTTTATTAAACTCGATTGCTTCGGTATCTGCAGTTCCCGTCATACCAGACAGTTTCTGATACGATCGAAAAAAGTTTTGAAACGTAATCGTTGCAAGAGTGCGATTACGCTGTGCTATTTTAATATTTTCCTTAGCTTCTATCGCTTGATGAAGTCCATCACCGTATCGACGACCCTCTAAAATCCGCCCAGTAAACTCATCAACAATCTGGACAGCTCGATCCCTCACGACATAATCAACATCAGGATGGTATAACACGTGGGCACGGATCGCTTGTGTAAAATAATGAATGTATTCAAAATTTTCTTCGCTAAACAAACTACCACTTATCATATTTTTACTTTGCAGAATTTTTTCTATATGAAGCATTCCGTCATCAGTAAACGAAATTCGCTTGTTTTTTTCATCTATTTTGTAATCACCCTTAATTTCTTCGCCTTGCACCTCATCAGGATAATCATTTGTTCCTTTTTTCTTCTCTACTTCCGTGAGTACGCCGATCAGTTTATCAACCTCATAAAACTTGAATGTATCGTCCTCGCCTTGCCCCGAAATAATCAGAGGAGTACGAGCTTCATCAATTAAAATAGAGTCAATTTCGTCAACAATACAAAACGCAAATCCTCTTTGAACCTTTTGATCCATCGTCACTTGCATATTATCGCGTAAAAAATCAAAGCCGAGTTCATTGTTCGTTGCATACGTAATATCACAAGAATAAGCAACTTTTCGTGCATCGTTATTCATATTCGAAAGAATAATTCCTACGGTTTGCCCCAAGTATTCATAAACGGGTCGCATCCACTGGGCATCCCGTTCCGCAAGATAATCATTAACCGTAACAATATGGACGCCCTTGCCCATCAAGCTATTTAAATACGCAGCTGCAACACACATAAGCGTTTTGCCTTCGCCCGTTTTCATTTCAACAATTCGCCCACTATTTAACGTCAAAGAGCCCATCAACTGTACGTCGTATGAGCGCTCGCCAAGTACCCGAAACGCTGCCTCGCGAGCAAGTGCAAATCCCTCTGGGATAAGATTTTCAAGCGACTCCCCTTTAGCAAGTCGTTCTTTTAAAACTGCTGATTGACGAGGAAAATCTTCTTTTGACAATCCTTTAGCCCATTCTTCCATCTCATTTATTTTTTTTACAACAGGAAGCATGTTTTTTACATCCCGCTCATGTTTTGAACCAAATAGAAAGGTTATAATCTTATCTGCGACACTCATTCTCCTATTCTACTTAGAAATTCTAAAAGTAGCAAGAGGTTGACTCCAGTTTTCATGATCCCGTTAAGTCCTATCATTAATCATTTTAGATGCAAATACGCATATTGCATCGTTTACAATATTTTTATACTCGATAGTTAAATAACCTCTTGTTTTTTTCTTTTATTTACGCTAATCTATAAATAAAAATATCTATGAGAGAAAAATGATTTATAAAGATACAAGAGATGATTCTGTCAAGGTGTCATTCAAAACAGCAGTATTAGAGGGAATGAATCAAAAAACGGGAGGGCTCTATGTTCCTGAATTCATACCAAAGCTGACACCACATTTTTTAACAAAATATCCTTCGCACTCTTTTAGAGAAATCGCTCTTGAAATGTCGAGTTTGTTTATTGGCGATGAGATTCCAAAACAAGATTTACAATCTATTATTATTGAATCTTTTCCTTTTAATGCACAAATTGTCCCACTTGATCCGACCACCTATGTCCTTGAGCTTTTTCATGGGCCGACATGTGCATTTAAAGATTTTGGAGCTCGATTTATGGCTCGTTGCATGGCTTATTTTAATAAGGAAGAAAATAGAGAACTACATATTTTAGTTGCAACATCAGGAGATACAGGGAGTGCAGTAGGTAGTGCCTTCCATAATATGAGTGGTATTAGCGTTACTATTTTATATCCAAAAGGAAAAATTAGTGCTTTGCAAGAAAAGCAGTTGTCGACTTTTACGAATAATGTTCATGCTTTAGCAATTGACGGCACTTTTGATGACTGCCAAAAAATGGTAAAGCGAGCATTTACGGATAAATCGTTGCGAAAAAATCTAAATCTTTCTTCTGCCAATTCTATCAATATTGCAAGGCTTATCCCGCAAAGTTTTTACCACATGTATGCATCTCTTGTCGTTTTTCATCGATCAGCACTTGATAATAAAATTGAAAATCCCCTCATCCTTATTACCGTACCATCTGGAAATTTCGGCAACCTTACATCAGGATTTATGGCGTATGAAATGGGAGCTCCTGTCTCTGGTTTTATCGCTGCAACAAATTCTAATCGCACTATTCCTGATTGGCTTGCAACAGGAAATTTTAAGCCCCGCCCTTCTGTATCAACCATTTCGAATGCCATGGATGTTGGCAATCCAAGCAATTTTGAACGTCTTTTATATATGTATGATATTGAAAAAATTCGTAAAATTTTAGCTTCATATTGGGCAACTGATGAAATGACGATTGATGCAATTAGAAATTGCAACACACGCACCGGATATATTATCGATCCGCATGCCGCTACTGCATGGCAAGCATGGACAGATATTAGAAAAAATGCTATGGAAGATTTACTTTCAGGCACTAAATCAAATTATAAAAAACCCGGCTTGACACCAAATATTCCTATTTGGGCACAATGTATTCAAGAAAAAAAAGCGGTTAATATTATTTTAGAAACAGCACATCCTGCAAAATTTGGAGAAACGGTCAAAGAAGCAATTGGCCGAGACCCTGTTATTCCTGACAGACTGAGACAGGTGATGAGTAAGCCTGATAATTCAATATCAATGAAGGCAAACTACGCCGACTTGAAGGAATGGCTTCTAAACTCATTAAAATAAATATTTTTATAAAATTAACATTCTCTTTGCATAAATAATAAAAACTGCAAAAAAGGATTTTAGATTAAAGTCTCTCAAAAAAATCTCTTGTAAGATTCTTGCCACAAAAATCATATTTAAAATAAGTACACGTAATTCGTATTTTTAAATAAAAAAAACGACCATCGTTATAGAAGGTCGTTAATAAAACAAAAAAAAGTCTTATTCAGCAGCTTCAGCTGTTGCTTCCTCTCCGTCTTTTTTTGGAGCTGGTGGAATTTTCTTTCCTTTAAGTTTAAGTTTTGCAGCTTTTGTTGCACTTTCAACTGCAGCTACGTATGCTTTGCTTGACATTGTTGCACCAGAAACAACATCAACATTTGTATTGTTTTCTGCAAGAATAGCTTCTTTAATTTGATCAAAAGCATAAGCTCTGTCTTCTTTGCTTTCTACAACAACGATGTCAGTAATTTTACTGTCTAAAACTGTAATTTTTACTGTCACAGAACCATTCTTTCCACCTTTTCCAGAACCAGTAAATTCACCATCTACTGCGAAAACTGCAAAAGTTACTAAAGTTACTAAAGCTAACAATAAAGCTTTTTTCATAAATTTCTCCTAAGAAATATAATAGTATAGAGTCACACTCTGACTCCAGTATACTAAAAAAAATAAATTGTGTATAGTTTTTTATAAAATTTATTCTACATTTTATGAATAAAGTATCAAAATTTAATCATTATATTGCATTCTGCTATTTCGACACTCTCATGTTCTTTCATAAAAAGAATTAAAATAGCTTGATTTTTTTTTAACACTCTTCTACCCTTACGTATGATCGATATGACTGAAGGCAAGCCTTCAAAATTAATAATTCGCTTTGCACTCCCCCTTTTGGCTGGAAATATTTTGCAGCAAATGTACAACCTTGTTGACAGTATAATTGTTGGCAGTTTTGTTGGAAAAGAAGCTCTTGCCGCCGTTGGTAACTCATTTTTAATTATGTTTTTTCTCATTTCGCTTTTTGGCGGAATCGCATTAGGAACAACAATTTTAATTTCACAATATTTTGGTGCCAAAGAACACAAAAAAATAAAAGCCGTTATAGACACCGTTTACATCGCCATGTCTTTTATTGCACTTTTTGTAACAATTATTGGATTTTTTTCAAGCGATTTTATTTTACGACTTTTAAATACGCCTGAGGGCAAAACATTTGAAATGTCAAAAATTTATTTGCAAACACTCTTTTTAGGAACCATTGCAAACTTTGGCTACAATATTAATGCAGGTTTCTTGCAAGGTCTTGGCGACAGCAAAACATCGCTTTTATTTTTAGCAATCGCAACGGCTATCAATATTGCCCTTGACTTACTTTTTGTCATTGTCTTTGATATGGGCGTTTTTGGTGTTGCACTTGCAACAATTATTGCACAAAGCATATCCTTTGTTTTTGGACTTTTATACATCAACAAAAAAATCCCCTTGCTAAAAGTTAATTTTCTTTCAATGAAATTTAATCAAACCGAGCTTTCAAAAACGATTAAGATAGGCCTCCCGATTGGTATGCAAAATATGCTTTTTTCATTAGGAGCAATGGCGTTACAGCGATTAATTAATGGCTACGGACCAGATTTTATGGCAGGCTACAGTGCCGTTAATAAAATTGATCCCTTTGTTTTCATGCCGATTTTAAGCTTTTCAATGGCTTTGACAACCTATGTGGGACAAAATGTCGGAGCAAAACGATTAGATCGAGTATACGAAGGAGTTAAATCGTCACTATTTATAACACTGTCAGTAACAGCACTTATGAGCATTTTCGTTTTTATTTTTGGCAGGCCTTTTTTGATGAGCTTCACCAAAGATGAATCGGTTATCCAAGTTGGACTTGCCTTTATTCACCGCTTAATGCCTGCATATATTTTACTCCCAAGCCTTTTTATAATCAATTTTTCAATTAGAGGACTCGGAAATTCTATTGCACCACTTTTTATCTCAATGGTTTCAATGTTTATCATCCGCATTCCTGCAGCCTATATTTTAGATTTCTTTTGGGGAAAATACGCGATTTTTCATTGTTATTTAGTTGGCTGGATTGTAGGAAACACCGTTGCTATTCCCTACTTTTTTTATGACAAGAAAAAACGAGCAAGAGAATTATTAAAAATACAAACAGAAAGTTAGCCCGAAGATAATAATTTCCCACTTCTTTTCTTAAAAGTAATTTTTCTTTATTTCAATTTATAAAATCTTTTACTGATGATTTATCATACTTGCAAGATATCCTGCACCAAAGCCGTTATCTATATTTACAACGCTTACACCACTCGAGCAGGAATTGAGCATTGAAAGAAGAGCTGCAAGGCCACCAAAAGATGCTCCGTATCCAATGCTTGTGGGAACAGCAATTACAGGACAATCCGCGATACCGCCGATGACACTCGCTAAAGCTCCTTCCATTCCTGCTATAGCGATAATGACTTTTGCGCTCATAATGTCTTGGCTATGGGCTAAAAGACGATGTATCCCTGCAACACCAACATCATATAACCGAACAACGTTATTTCCAAGTGATTCGGCAGTCAGTGCAGCCTCTTGTGCAACAGGAATATCACTAGTGCCACCCGTTGCCACCACAATAGTCCCCTTACCATCTGGCTCAGGAATAATTCCTGCAACTCCAATTTTTGACTGCTGATCATAGCTAAAAGAAATATTCGGTACCGTTGCAGTAAAAAAATCACTTGCTTCTTGACTCATTCTCGTTATTAAAATTGTTTTTTGCCCAGCCTCATAAAGCGTTTGCACTATCGTTGCAATTTGCTCCTTTGTTTTTCCTTGCCCATAAATAACCTCTGAAATACCTTGTCGTATGGAACGTTGCATATCAAGCTTTGCAAAGTCGAGATTTTTAAATGGTTCATTTTTTATATTCAAAAGAGCTTGCTCTACAGTGATTTTATTCTCTGCAACTTGTTGCAAAATATGTTTTAATTCTTTTTGTTCCATAATTTCCCTTTTATCATTCTGAATCGATTGCAATATTTATCGACATTTTAAGTCGAGCAAAATTATATCAAAAAAAGAAGATAATTTTTTACGAATTATTTCTTTTTCGCTACAAGCTTTTTCAAATTGACTTTGAGGCATTTGAATGCGTGCAGCTCCATGAAAATAGCGAACACGAAAATCACTAAATCCCAGCTCAAAAAGCGTATCTTCTGCCTTTTCCACACTAGCTAAGTCCTCTTGCCTTATCATTGTTCCAGAAGGAATTCGTGTTGCAAGGCAAGCATACGAAGGTTTATTCCACGTGGGCAAATTTGCTTTTTTTGATTCTTCGCGAATTTTATCTTTGCCGAGCCCACATAAACGAAGCGGAGAAAGCACTTTCATTTCTTCAAGGACTTTCATTCCGGGTCGATCCTCGCTATCATCAGAAGCATTTGTGCCATCAATGATAACAGAATATCCGTCTGAGAGTGCTTTTTCCTGTATGAGGGAGAATAAATGTCGCTTGCAAAAATAACAGCGATTTTCTGGATTTACGATAACATCATTATGCTGAAAAATATTATGCTCAATAATAGTCAACTCGATGCCAAGTTTTTTACAAAATTCCTTTGCTTCTTTTAATTCAAAGTTTGGCTGAAATTGCGTTTTTATAAAATACGGCTTTATATTTGCCTTATTTTCTATTCCCTCATATAAAAGGTACGTTGAGTCAACGCCACCAGAAAATCCGAGTGCGATGCGATTATGCTTTACAAAAAATTCTTGTAATGTCATGCTGACTCCTGTGGTTTACAAAACAATTTTCTCTTTGTTCCTTATAATGATACATAAATTTTATTATAAAGGATAGAGCATAGTCCAATGCAAGGGCTCAGAAAAAATTTTAGCTAATTTTAAGGCAAAATCCTATCTTTTGCAAAATTTAAAACATATATTTAATGCATTGGTTTTCAAACGAATAATCTTTTTACTGAAACTTGATTAAATCTAGCCTTTCTTATTGACAATGAGCTTGACAAAAAGTATTCTTCCAATGGAAAGTTTATGAATTTTATCCACTTAGAATTCGATGTAGATCAAAACAGTGTTTTTAATCATTTGCATAAAAAGTTTTGTAAGAAAAATGACTTTATGTAAACAGTGGTGAGGTGCTATGAATTTTACATTTTATAAATTTTTATGGCTTGTCGGAGGCTTGTTTTTTATCGGATGTGGTATTTTCATTATTCTCTCGCCAGTAGAAATAATTGCAACACTTACCTTTTTAATTGCGATTGCGGTCTGTTTTTCTGGAATAAATAGCATTTTATCATTTATTCGTTGGCAAAAAGAAGAATACTACTCAACATGGATTTTAGCCGACGGAATTATGAGTATTATTATAAGCGTTATTTTAGCCACAAATAAAACGCTCTCGGTTAATTTTATTCCCTATATATTGGGATTTTGGATTTTGTTTTCAGGAATTTTGCGAATGGTAAATGCTCGCCATCTGAGTGATTTTGGAATTGGCCGTTGGAACTCAATTTTTTTAAGTGGAATTTTTATGTCCCTTACAGGAATTTTTTTGCTTATAAATCCAATTATTATTGCGGTTGCAGTCAGTTTTTTACTTGGACTTTTATTCATTACACAAGGACTTGCAAGCCTTTTTATGCTTTTTGCATTTTGGAAAAATTATTTATAAAGAAGAATTATTATGTCAGAATTATTAGCACCAGCAGGAAATATTGAAGCACTCGATGCGGCAATAAATGAAGGAGCAGACGCAGTTTACATGGGGTTAAAAACCTTTAATGCCCGTATGCGAAGCTCAAATTTTGCATGGAATCAATTTGAAGCGGCCGTAAACGCTGTTCACAAAGCAAATCGAAAAATATTCGTTACGCTCAACACCCTCATTGAAGAAAGCGAACTTGAAAGAATGTATCGACTTTTAGGCTATCTAAACAATATTGGCCCAGATGGAATTATTGTTCAAGACTTAGGCGTTATTCGCATGGTGCAGGAATTTTTCCCCAACCTCAAATTGCACGCTTCAACCCAAATGAATATTTCATCAAGCAGAGCCGCAAATCTTTTAAGCAAAGAAGGTTTTCAAAGAGTTGTACTTTCACGAGAATTAGGATTGAACGAAATTAAAGAAATCAAATCTCGCTCCAATATTGAACTTGAAGTTTTTGTTCATGGTGCATTATGTATCAGTGAATCAGGACTTTGTCTTTTCTCAAGCTTTTTAGGCGGAAAATCTGCAAATCGTGGAATGTGCACACAAGCATGTCGGCGACTTTACACCGCACAAAATGAGGAAGGAGAAAAGCAAGGCTATTTTTTTTCCCCTCACGATTTACAATTAATTGAATTCGTCCCTGATTTAGTGAGCGCAGGAGTTGACTCATTCAAAATTGAAGGGCGTATGAAAAGTGCTGAATACGTTGGAAGCGTTACAGCAGCTTATCGCTATGTCATGGATAATTGGGAAAAAGACAAAAAAGAAGCTATTATTACCGCAAAGCGACTTTTATCAACCGATTTTGCCCGTCAAAAAACAGCATACTGGTTTTCAAGCGAACAAGCCGAAAATCTTCTCAACCCAGATCAAGCAGGCGGAACGGGAATTTTTCTAGGCAAAATTACACAAGTCAAAAATGAATCAATTCGAACGGACGATGGGCGGATCACTTTAAAGTATGCACTCGTGCAAGATGGCAATTATACACCAGATGTTGGTGATTCCATCCGCCTCCATAAAAAAGATGATTCTGGGCGAGAAAGTCATAAAATTAGATCTATTTTTACGGAAGGAAAACATCAGTGGATTGACATACCGCCACTTTTTTCACAAGGCGACTCGATATATCTTTTGCAAACAAAAACTATGTCAAAGCGATATCCTCGTGTAATTCCCAAAGATTTATCAAAATATCGCAACCAGCCACGTGACGGAAAACTGCCTTTAATGGAATTAACACCAACCGAAAAAAAAAGTTTGGCTTTTTTACCAGAGGGAATTTATGTACAAGTTTCCACGGTAAAAGATTTATTTGCTGTGCAAAGTGAAAATCCCATTCGCGTTATTTTAGAATTAACAACTGAGGCTAAAAAAACGCTTTTAGAAAAAACAGAAATTTTACCCTTTTCTAAAAAGCAAGTATTTATTTCACTCGATCCATTTTGTCCACAAGATTTAGAGGATGAACTTGAAGATACCATTGATTTTCTCGTAGCTGATGGATTTCGCCAGTGGGTTGTTAATTGTGCAGCCCATATCGGCATATTAAAAAAACATAATGTGACAATGATTGCAGGGCCATATTTATATGCACTCAATCGTTGGGCAGCTTCGTGGATCGAAAATCAAAATATAATGGCATCCATTTCGCCCCACGAAATATCATTTGAAGCGTTGCAGTCGATTTATGATAAAAAACATCGTTCTCGTGTAATTATCACACTTTTTTTATACCCTGCACTTTTTAGAATGCGAATTAAAATGCCTAAAAATTATGATTTCACTTATTTTAAGGACAAAGAAGGAACGACATTTAAATCTCTTTCAACACCCGATGGCTCTTTTGTCTTACCAGATAATCCTTTTTCAATTGTCGATAAAGTTAAACAACTGAATGATAAAGGTTTCACTCATTATTTAATAGATTTATCAAAAACTGATGTGAAAAAAAATCATTTTAAGCAAATTATGCAAGCTGCGTATAAAGCACAAGTTTTAAGCGACACAAGTCGATTTAATTGGAAAGATGGCTTTTATGATGCAGAAAAAATTGAGGCGTATCGAGAAAAAGCCGAAGCCTACAAAAAAGCAAAATATAACGAACGAGCAAAAGCAAAACAGGAAAGTCGAAATAGTACGGCACTCAGAAAATCAAAGGGAAAATCCACTCCCCGCAAAACTTTTCGTAAAAAGTAAGCAAAGAAAGATCGCTTAAAATGATAAGTGCAAAAATAATTCTGCACATATCATTTTAATTTTATAACAAAGATCTTTTCTTAGAATTTACTTTCAAAAACTAAATCAGAAATAGGAAGCGGTTCGTTAAATTTAATATATTTAAAAAGGTGAATATCAAGTACATTATCATACCAGCCACTGATATTATCAAAATCAACAATATTGAGAGAAACCGTATGAGACAAAGGCATGATAACACTTGAATCTATCAATACTTGCTCTGCCTCAGAAAGTTTTTCATAGCGAAGACGCATATCGGTTATTTTTGCAGCTTCGTCAAGCAATGTATCGAATTCAGCATTTTTCCACTTTGACTCATTTAAAGTTGAATCGCCTCGAAAAAGTTCTAAAAATGCAAGAGGATCTGCAAAATCGCCAATCCAAATATATGAAAAAATATGAGCCTTCGATGTTGCAATATGTGCAAGATAGTTTGAAATAGGAATAATCTGTAACTCGACATTCACGCCAATTTTTTTCCACGCAGTAACAAAAATTGAGGCACGTTCGATACTAACTTTTTCATCAGGAACAGCAAATATGATAGTTTCAGCCGTTTTTTGATCGTATGATGAAGCCCTCAAATATTCTTCAGCAAGCTCCATATCTTCTTCTTCAAAACCCAATGCAGCGGGGTAGCCTTGCAAAGGAAGCACTAAGGTAGTTGCCTTAATAATAGAATCTTTTCGCACTTCCTCCCACGGCACCGCATGAACTAAGGCCTTTCTGAGATTCAAATCATCAACAGGAAGTGCATCAGTTTTGAAAAACAAATATTCTGTCCCAAACTGCGGTGAAAGTGAAATTGCTTTTTTGTTCAGTATTTGCGAAGTATTCGCATTTCCTAAAACCCAGTCAACCTCCCCAGCGTTAAACATAAGAGCATTATTATCAAAGTCATCGGAAAAAATAATTTGCACGCCCTTAACTGCAACGGATGCGGCGTCCCAATAGGATGGATTTTTTTTAAGATACATTTTTTTGCTATTATTCGTTTCCATAGCGAATGCACCACTATAAATATTTAAATTCTCTTTTAAAACAGAGAAAGCATGATGACACAATATTTTCGCAAAATGCTCGGTAGGAGAAAGCAACTTTACCACTAAAGAATATTCGCTACGAACAGTAATTCCAACGCTACTAAAATCTTTGAGTTTTCCTGTGCGATAATCTTTTGCTCCAACAACCATATCAAGCAAAGAAGAAAAGGGGGCATTTAAAGTAGGAGAAAGCAATTTTTTCCACGAATTATACACGTCGTTTGCCGTAATTTTATCACCATTACTAAAAGCGGCATCTTTTCGCAATGAAAATGTCCAAGTAAGCTGATCGCGTGAAATACGAAAAGACTCTGCAAGAGCAGGACGAGGTTCCAAAGAAAAGGGATCGTATGAAAAAAGCCCTTCATAAATGCTTGTTAAAATTTGAGCCTCTGATGAATAGCTTGCTGTATGAGGATTTAGATTATACTCATGCGGTGAGTCGATAATGACAAAATCGCGTTCTCGTGCAATACTGCTAAAAGAAAAGGCACATACTACAAGAATAAAAAGCAGGCTTGAAAAGATTTTTTTTTTACACATTGGGAAATCCTAATTTTTCTAGTTGTTTTTGTTGTTCAGTATATAAAGTATATTCAGATTTTGCTCTATTTGTTTTTAGCAGAATACCTTGTATCGCAGACAATTCGATTTTTAAGCCACGAATTTTTGTTTTATTAGCATTAATAACATTCGATTTAAAAAACACATCTAATGCCGTTAAAAAAGTTAATTCTCGGTTGCATTCACGCAATTGTTGTGCCAAAAAATCAAATAATGCAGACTCAGAGAGTTTACAAATAGCGTTATAGCGCTTTGATGACTTGCTCGAAATATCAGAGTAAAATTCTGCCCTTTTTTTAAGCGTGCTAAGAAATTTTTGCAATTCAACTACTTCTGTTTTCATATTATGAGAAAGATGGTCAAAAATTTTAAGTTTATACTGCGTATCTTTTTCAGGAACATTAAACATTCTTCGTAAAAAAATTAAGAATTTTGTCAAAAAATTGATATTTTGCTGTTCAAGAATTTTTCTATTTGTTTCTATTTTTTCTAGCACAACCGCAAGTTGCGGATAAATTGTGGCAATAGTAGCAATTCCATCAATAATCATCTCTTTGCTATTTATACCATCATCGTCACCAGTTTTTTCATCAGCTTTCACTTCAAGGCGGTGTAAAACTTGTTCTTGCAATATTTTTCTTTCATCGCCAAAATTCTCGGCGACTAAAGCCATTATTAAATCACTCTCCCATCGTTTATTGAGCTGCAAAGTTTTAAACAGTGTAAAAGCCTTTTCATAAATCTCTGAAACGCTTTCTCCTTCTTCATAAGAAAAATTGGCATGAAAAAAAATAATATTTCTCATTTCTTCCTTATAAAGTTCTTCTTGAAAAATAAGAATATCGGTGAGTTGAGAATGAAGTTGATTTGAAAGACCTAATAATTGTGCATTAATCTCATTAATAGTAGAAATTGTAATAGTATCACCGCGCTGGCGAAAAATTCCCAGAAGATCAGCTAAAGCCTTTGTATTAGGATTTGAAGAAGCATTTCCCAAGCTAGCCCACATAAAAGTTTCATTTAACTCAAGAAGTATATGAATTCGTTCGATCGTTAAGGATGCGATTGAAAATCGAAAATAAGTTGAAATATATTCCATCATCTGTAAATATTCAGAAAGACGAATACCCATTTCAACGCCTTTATCAGTATCAGGAAAGATGGTATTATTGATTAAAGCAATATCGAAAACTTTTTTTTCATTTTTATATAAATCTTCTTGAACAAGCCCCTTTCCATGCAAGACCCTATATAATTTTTCTAAAGCTTCAAAATAAATTTTATAATTTTTAAGTAGTGCTGGCATGCCATATAATTCAAACCATGATAATTTTTTTTCAATTGAGAGTGATAATTGGTCTAAAAAATCGTTCGAGACATCCATAATAACACTATCGGCAAAAAAAGTTTAAAACTTTATAGTTTTTCTCAAAATTTAAATAAAAATATTCCAATTAAAAATATCTTCATTCATACCGTACTGAATACCCTTAATAGCTTTTTGCAACGTAAGACTTAAATCACTTTGTTTTCTTTTATTAAAAACAACTTCAGCATCATTATGCGTAATGCTTTCTAAATAGGTTATACCTGCCGCAGTTCCCGTTACAAAAGTAGAATGCACATCTGTAAAAACTTCATCAATAGAAATTTTTCGCTCTGTAACTGACACACCCATGTTCCGAGCAAGTTCAATAACACTTCTGCGTGTAATTCCCGGCAAAATAGTATCGCCAAGCTCAGGCGTTACAAGAGATCCATCCTTTAGCTGAAAAAATATATTACAAGATGATCCTTCTTCAATATATTTTCGCTCAGTTGCATCTAAAAAAATGACTTCCATAAAACCTTGTTCCTCAGCTTCTTTTTTTGCCAAGGCTGAAATAACATAATTAGCAGCACACTTAATTGCACCCGTTCCATTTGGAGTCGCTCGAATTTTATTCGTTGTAACAGCCTTTGAACTTTGCTTAGTAAAATATGAAGACACCGTTGTGGCACAAATAATAACATACGGTTTTTTCGATACAGAAACTCCAATTGCAGACTCACTATACATAAAAGGACGAAGATAAACAGCTTTAGCCGTAGCAAAATTATCATCTTCCCATTTTGTATCATAAGAAGGAACATAGCCGAGTTTTGCATTTTTTCGCACACACTCAATAGAGGCTTCTACAAACATATTTTCAGGAAATATGGGGGCACACAAACCCTTCATCGAATTTGCAAAACGACTGGCATTGCAGTCTGGACGAAAAATTGAAACTCGATTATCTTTGTGTGGAAAAGCCTTCATGCCTTCAAAACAACTCAATCCATACTGCGTTGTATAATTTACTAAAGGCAAATTATACGTATTTCGTTTTATAAAAATTTTATTTTGATCATCCTCAGATAATATTTTAAGCTTTGAAAATTCAATATTATCTGATTCAATCCACGTTTCGTTCCATTTTTTTGATTTATCATCATATTCAGCCACATATGAAATAGGATACATTTCGAGAGTAAAAGCCATACATCATCCTTTAATTAATAGTTGATCGAGTTTTAGCTTGAAGATAGATTGCAAAAAATTCTGTTGAAGAAACAGGCTTTCCATACTTCATTCCTTGTCCGCCATAACAAGAAAGTGCTACCAACATATCCGCTTGCTGTTCTGTTTCAATACCTTCGCAAATAACCTGCATATTAAGATTTTCTGCCATAGTAATAATCGTCTCAAGAATAACCTTAGCACGATTATCGCGTTCAGCACTATAAAGAAAATCTCTTGTTACTTTGATGATATCAGCAGGAATATCTTTGACGAGTCCCAAAGAAGAATACGCAGATCCAAAATCACCAATTGAAATAGTAAATCCGTACTCACGCATTTTTTTTATAAGATCAGTAAAAATATTTCCATTTTCATAAATAAACGTTTCTGTTACTTCAATATCAATCAACTTTGGAGGAATATTATATTTTTCAATAATACTGCAAATACGCTTAAAATAGTCTTCACCCATTAAAACATTTTTTGATTGGTTTACAGAAATAGGTACAGGAGAAATAGAGCTATCTATCCACGATCGTATTAAGGCACAAACTTCTTCAAACATGTAAAAGTCCATTTCACAGATAAATCCATTACTTTCAAAAATCGGTATAAATTCGCCCGGCATCAAAAATTCTGTTTCAGTAAACTGCCAACGAACTAAGGATTCGGCTCCAATAAGATTATTATCTGTTAGATGATATTTGGGCTGCAAGAAAACTTTGAAGTCTTTATTTTTCATAGCCGCAAACATTTTACTTTCAATACGAGATATTTTTAATGCACGCAAACGAATTTCTTCATTATAAAAGAAAATATTTTCCTTTTTTTGTGCACGAGCTTCACTATGTACGTAATTCACCCGTTCAAGAATTGCATCAATTTCTCGTGGCTCATCAAGCACCTCATACGCACCAGCAACAAATTTAATACGTTTTTCAAAATTTTCAACAGAAAGCTTTTTATTAATAATTTCTACAAATGTATTCTCTAATGCGTTTATAAAATCATGATTTTTGTCAGTATTAACCAAAACATAAAAATAATCGGCACTACTTCTTGCAGAAATACCGCTACCATGAAGA
>JBOFTD010000255.1:0-14242 GCA_051651885.1 Treponemataceae bacterium | reverse complement strand
TTTTTTTCTCTAAGACATTTTGCGTTTTTTCTTCTATTATAATGCCTTCATTTTCAAAAATTTCTTGCTCAGCTTTTATAAACGCCTTTACTTTCTGCGTTTTCTCTCGAGTAATTTCACCTTCACGTAATTCACGCACAAGATTTTCAAGCTTGCTTCTGCTTTCATGTAACAAGCGATTATACTGATTGACGCTCGAACCATGCAAACTCAAATCAAGCTCTTGTAATTTTAGCTCCTTTTGATTAAGCCGATCATCTTTTTGCAAAAGGCTTCGCTCACGCTCACGCAACAATTCTTCAAGCTGAGTAATTTCCTTATATTTATTTGTAAGTCCTGTTATCAAGGTAGAAATATCAACTTGCTCATTTACAATATACGATCGTGCTTTTTCAATGATAGTTTGCGGCAAATTGTTTTGCATAGCAATATCAAAGGCATGGCTTTCACCGGGGACGCCCATAATTATGCGATACGTGGGCAAAAGGGATGAATTATCAAAATCAACAGAGGCATTCATGCATGCGTCATGGGTATACCCATAATTTTTAAGACAGCCTTGGTGAGTTGTAAGCATGACCGTAGATTTTTTTTCCAAAAAGAAATCCAGTAAGGCCATTGCAAGAGCACCCCCTTCTTGTGGATCGGTGCCACTACCCAGCTCATCAAGTAAGACGAGGGAATTTTCTGTAGCTTCGCTCGTAATTGTTGCAAGGTGCTTTACATGTGCACTAAACGTTGAAAGAGAATTGTCAAGGGATTGATCGTCGCCAATGTCGGCAAAAATTGCATCAAAAAAAGGAAGCACACTTTCATCAGAGCAGGGAAGCGGAATGGCAGTTTGATTAAGGGCTGCAAAAAGAGCAAGCGTTTTAAGGGAAACCGTTTTGCCACCTGCATTAGGGCCTGTAATAATAAGCACTTTTTTAGAATCAAAAAATTTAATATCAATGGGAATTGCCTTTGATTTTAAAAGAGGATGGCACGCTTGCAAAAGAATAATTTTATTTTTATCTTTTGGGGTAGGATTAAGAATGAGCGTTGCATTATGCTCAATGCCCCAGCGAACGCCACAAAAAACGGTATCAAGGTCTACCATAATTTCATAAGCGTCACAAAAATTGTCGTAAAAGGGCAACAATGACGAGGTCAAATCACGCAAAATTCGGCGGATTGTGCTGTGTAATCGATTTTCCTCTTGCAGTAGCTCATTATTTTTTTGCACCACGAGTTCAGGCTCAAGGTAGAGCGTTTGCCCACTTTGGGAAACCTTATGCACAATGCCTTTAATTCTGCCTTGAAAATTTGCCTTAACCGCAATGACTTGACGATCTCCGCTAATCGTTGGCACATCAGATTGTAAAATATGAGCAAGGGATGCATCTGTGGTATATTTTTTTATAATTTTTTGAATGTCGCTTTGAATCGAGCGAATACTTTTTTTTATTGCCTTTATTTCAGGCAAATCTTTTATATCCCGTGCTTTTAAATCCACAACCTCCGTAATCAGGGTAAGGGCATCGGAGCTAGAAGGAATGTTTTTAGCAATCGCTTGTAATTGCTGAATGTCAAAATCTTTTTGTAATACAGAGACTTGAGAGACAAAGTGTTGTGTAGCAAGGCAAAAATCGGCAAGGTCACACATCTCTTCTATTGAAAGACTTGCCCCCTCAACTCGAAGAATGTTAAAAATATCAGTGCAATCTTGAAAGGATTTTAAGGTAAATCCTTGCCGTGAATTTGAGCAGTGCATAATTTCACGACAAAGAGCTTTTTTTTGAATAATTTTTTTTGCATCAGTGAACGGCTGGCGCGTAAGAACACGACGCTTTCCCAGCTCACTAACACAAAAAAAAGCAATTTCACTTTGAATGCGTGTATAGTCTAGTAAATCAAGGGTTTTTGCGTCCACGTTTCACTAAACATCCAACGTTGCATAGACAGCATTTTCTTCGATGAATTTACGACGTGGCTCAACATGCTCACCCATAAGCGTGGTAAAAACACGATCTGCCTCAATTGCATCATCAAGATACACTTTTTTCATTTTTCGCCGCGCAGGATCCATTGTTGTTTCCCAAAGCTGCTCAGGTTGCATTTCACCCAAACCTTTGTAGCGCTGAATTTTTACTTTATCTAGGCTTTTTGTAATTTTTGACAAAATAAGGTCTCGCTCTTCGTCATCATACGCATATTCTTCAGTTTTATCCCAAGAAACCTTATATAACGGAGGCATAGCAAGATACACATAGCCACCTTCAATAATTTGCGTCATATAGCGATAAAAAAAGGTGAGCAAGAGCGTGCGAATATGCGAGCCGTCAACGTCCGCATCAGCCATAATAATAATTTTATGGTAGCGCAATTTTTCCATATTCATGTCGGTGCCAAGTCCTGCCCCAAGGGATGCAATTATTGGCTGCAGTTTTTCGTTTGAAATAACCTTGTCAATGCGAGTTTTTTCAACGTTGAGCATTTTTCCCCAAAGTGGAAGAATTGCTTGAAAACGCCTGTCTCGTCCGCCTTTTGCAGATCCCCCCGCTGAGTCGCCCTCAACAATATACACTTCGCACTTTGACGGATCTTTTTCTGAGCAATCGGCAAGCTTTCCCGGAAGCCCTGCACTATCGAGGGCATTTTTACGGCGAGCTGCTTCTCGTGCATTTCGAGCTGCAAGGCGAGCCTTTGCTGCAAGGACGCTTTTTTCCAAAATCTTTTCAATCACGGAGGGATTTTGTTCAAAGAAAATAGTCAACTGCTCCGTTACAAAAGAATCTACAATCCCTTTAACTTCGCTGTTGCCAAGCTTTGATTTTGTTTGCCCTTCAAATTGTGGCTCGGGTATTTTAACGGACAAAACGGCAGTTAAGCCCTCTCGAACGTCATCGCCTGAAAGTGTTTCTTCCATTTTTTTTGCGAGCTTTGATTTTTTCAAAAAATCGTTTAAAACTCTTGTCAGTGAAGACTTAAATCCAACTAAGTGAGTTCCGCCATCACGAGTATTAATATTGTTTACAAAAGAAAGCATAATTTCACTGTATGAATCATTATACTGCAGGGCAACTTCAACAATAATGCTGTCTTTTTCGCCTGTAATCAGCAATGGTTCAGGATGTACAGGATTTTTATTTTCGTTTAGGTAGGCAACAAAATGCTTAATCCCGCCGTCAAAGAAAAAAACCTGCTCTTTTGGATGACTGAGTCGCTCATCTTTAAGCGTAATGGTAATGCCACTATTTAAAAACGCCAACTCACGCAAGCGATTTGCAAGCACATCAAAATGATACGTTGTTGTTTCGGTAAAAATTGTTGGGTCAGCCTGCCAGCGAATGGTTGTGCCTTGCTTGTCCGTTGTGCCAATTTCTTTTACAGGCTCTTCTGCTATACCAATATTATATTTTTGAACAAAGGTTTTGCCTTTTTGGTAGACAAAGGCCTCACACTTGACTGAAAGCGCATTCACACAAGAGACGCCAACGCCATGCAATCCGCCTGAAACCTTATACGACGACTTATCAAACTTTCCGCCTGCATGCAAATTTGTAAGCGCAAGCTCCAAGCCGCTAACGTTTTCTACAGGATGAATATCAACAGGAATTCCCCGTCCATTATCCTCAACGGTTACCCAGTCATTTTTTTCAAGCGTTACAACGATGTTCGTACAAAAGCCTGCAAGTGCCTCATCTACAGAGTTATCAACAACTTCATATACAAGGTGATGAAGCCCATCAGGACCTGTTGAGCCAATATACATACCAGGACGTTTACGAACCGCTTCTAAGCCTTTTAAAACTTGAATATTATTTGCTGAATATGTTGCACTCATTATTTTTCCTTATACATATAATCATTTTGAAAATTAATACAATCTATTGTAGCAGTTTATAAGAATAAAGTAAAGGGATGAATGTAGTGAAAAGTAGGGTAAAATCCTGATAATCTAAAAATTAAATTCTCATATTTTTTTCATCAGCGATTATCGTATATTCGCCATGACCAGGATAAACGAGAGTTTGTTCGGGAAGTGCAAAAAGGGTGTGTAATGTTTTTCTCATTGTACGATGGCTTCCTGTGGGTAAATCCGTTCTCCCGTGTGTCCCCTTAAAAAGCGTATCGCCAGAAAAAAGACAGTTGCGCTCTTTTGAATAAAAACTGACAGATCCGATTGTATGTCCCGGCGTATAAAGTACTTGTAAACCACTGGGGAAAAAATCACTATTCGTAAAAAGAATTTCTTCGTTTTCGAGAAAAAAATCTGCCTCTGGTAAAGCAAGTTCATGTTGATTAATAAGTGAATCCATTCCAATTCTTGCAAAATGCTGACTATGCGTCGCAAGTCCTTCTTTGCCAAGATAGTGTTTGTCACCTGAATGAATATAAATATGCACTGGTGGAATTAATTTTTTTAATAATGATGTTCCTGCAACATGATCCAAATGTCCATGTGTAAGAATGATAGTTGAAATTATTTTGTTAAGATTTTTTGCATAGTTCATCAAAGTCTCAACATTCCCACCGGGATCGATAACGCATAAGGTATTTTCTGATAAAGAAAAACAATAGGTATTAACGTCTAAAGATCCTGTAATAAATCGTTTAATGCTCATAAAATCTAATAAAACCAATACATTTTAATTCAAATCTGAAGAATCATTAGCATCATCATTTGATGGAAAATCGATATTATCATTATCAAATTCAGAATCTTCTGGCGGTAAATTATTGCTGCTAGACTCTTCTCTTTTTTTTGAATAACTTACTGGTAGTTTTCTTCCGCGGTATTCATACCCATTGAGTTTTTCAATAGCAGCATCGGCGTCTTCTTTAAAAAGTTGCACGAAAGAAAAATTTTCAAGCACACGGATAAAACCAACACGATCTCGTCCTAAGTCAGCAACATTCATAACTAAACCGAGTAAATCACGAGGAAAAACATGCCGACTTTTTCCGATTCCGATAAAAATAGTTGCTGCATGCTCTTCATCGATATACACCTTTTGTGCAGGAGGACGTTGCTCTCCATTTTCTTGTGTTCGAGATCGATTCCATTTATTTTGATAATTATTTCCTTGATTATTATTTTTGCGATAAGATTCTTTTCTAAAAGAGTAAAGGCCTTTTTGTGTAACAAAGGTTGCAACATAATTACGAAGAGTAAAAGGAACATTTTTTTTATATATTTTTTTTAAATTATCGAGTCTGACTGGGTCGTCGATTAATTTTACCTCTGCAACAATTTCTTGTAACATTGCAGCATAATCTGCTTCAAAATTATCATCATTCTTAAAACTCACAATATTTCTCCTAAAATGTTTTATAGCCATAGTTTGCAACAAAAATCAACGTTGTTCTATTAATAATAACCTTGCTATCTATAGTTTTGTATGTTAATTAAATTTGGTTCAATTACTTTTATTCTAACTCTGAACGATGAGTAATTATTTTTTCTATCAATCCGTAATTTTTTGATTCATCAGCATTTAACCAATAATCCCTGTCGGTATCTTGTTCAACTTGTGAAAGAGGCTTTCCTGTTTCTTTGGAAATGAGTTCATTTATTTTTATGCGCAGTTTTTCAACTTCTTGTGCATGAATTTCAATTTCAGTTGCAACGCCTTTAATACCACTTAAAGGTTGATGAATTAAATAATGGCTATTTGGTAAGCTAAGACGTCTTTGTTTAGGCGATGCAAGTAAAATTAAAGCTCCTGCACTAGCAACTAAACCCATTCCAATGGTATATACGGGAGCATTGATAAAGCGGATCATATCAAAAATAGCAAAGCCTGCATCAGCATCACCACCGGGTGAATCGATAAATACATAAATGGGATCAGAACTATCGGCTTCAAGAATTAAAAGTTGCTTAATAACTTTTTCTGCAAGAGCCTTGTCAACTTCACCTGATAAAATAATTTGTCGTGTTTTTAAAAACTTTTCTCCAAGAGAATCAGAAACAGTCTCTTTTTCTTCTTTATTTTCTTTTTCGCACGCTAAAAGTGTACTATGCTCTATTTTCATTACTCTAATATAGTTTTTTTTTTTGATTTTGTCTATGCTTTTTTCTTTTGATTCCTCTATTAATAGAAGTTTCTCAATGATTTTTTTTGCTTTTTTATAAAGTTGTATCTTTCTGTCATATTTGCCAATACATTTTTATTTTGCTAAGGGCTTGATTTTACTCGCTTTTTATGCTATTTAATATATTATTGCAAAGCTAAGAAATTACTTGCACAAGATTTCAGAATATTTTTTGAGGAAATTAGTGTCACGAAACTATCTTTTTTTATACTTAGACACAGGAGCAGGTCATATTTCATCAGCTCGTGTGGTAAAGGCAGCTCTTGAAGAACAGTACCCTGACTCACAAGTTATCTTGACAAATGGCTTTTCAAATAAGCAAGTTATTGCAAAAACCCTTTTAGAAAAGAGTTATCAGGCATCATGTAATGCAATTCCGGGAAGTTATTCTCTTATTTATGATTATGTGAACTTTAATTTTGTACAAAAAATTGCTTTTAATTTTATTTATTTGAAAACAGTTCGTCATTTGCGAAAAAAAATCCGCACTCACCAAATTACCGATATAATTTCTTTTCACTTTATTTTGACACCGTGTGCCATTAAAGCAGTTAAAATGCTAAAAAAAAATATTCCTATTACGAGTATTGTAACTGATCCTTTTACCGCTCATACATCGTGGTTTTATGATAAAACGGTGAAATATATTGTTTTTTCTCGAGAAATAAAAGATTTTGCGGTGAACATGCGGCATGTGCCAGAGGCGAATGTTCATATTATGCCTTTTTTAATGAATAAAAAGTTTTTACTTCCATTAGAAAAAACAACTATTCAAGATTTACGAGAAAAACATCATTTGCCTTTAGATAAAAAACTTGTGCTTTTAGCAGGCGGTGGCGAAGGTTTGCCGGGTGCTCTTTATATCGTGCAAGAATGTTTGAAGCATCGTTCTGAATTTGGATTAATTGTTGTATGCGGAAGAGATATTGTTACTAAAACTACACTTGATATGCTTGCAAAGGCAAATAAAAAATTAGATTTACATGTTTTTGGCTTTGTTGATTTTATGGATGAGCTTGTAAAGCTGTGTGACTGTGCTGTTATTAAGGCGGGTCCTGCAACTTTGCTTGAGGTGCTTAAATGTAAAAAGCCTGTCATCATTTGTAAATATATTCATGGTCAAGAGTTAGGCAATGTGCGTTTTGCAGTACAAAATAAGGTGGGATGGTTTATTCGTAAACCGAAGCCAATTTATAAAAAAATTAAAGAACTTTTTACGAATGAAACTTACTATGCGAATGTCATTCGTCAGTTAAGTGAACTTGATATTAATACTGATATTACGAAGGTTGCAGAATTTTTACATAATCAAAAATCAATTTAAAATTACACTTATATGAATTTTTAGTCACATTATTTAAAAGCTTATTCTTTTACAATCATTAAACTTTTTGCATGGTATTGTGGCATAAACTGCTTTTGCATTCCGCCCTCAAACGCAACGGTAATGGTAAGATCCTGTTCGTCATAAAATGATTTTGAAATTACGCCATAGCCGAGCTCATCATGAAAAACTTGTGTACCAATTTTCCATCGTTGTGCGATCGGATCGTCTTTATTTTGGGGAAGGGGAGTGGCAAGCGAATTGCGATTAAACGAAGCTGGTTTTTTGCCGAGCAAATCAAGGGTTGAAACTTCAATTTCTGATAAAAATGGACTCGGTTCCATAAAAGCGGTTTTCCCATACAGACGGCGCATACCGCAGGTTGTCAAATAAAGCTCATCCTTTGCTCGTGTAATGCCTACATAAAAAAGACGACGCTCTTCTTCCAACTCTTCTTGTGTTTTGTCTTGACGTGGAAAAATTCCTTTTTCAATCCCCGTAATAATAACACGAGGAAACTCTAATCCCTTTGTGTTGTGGATAGTTATAAGCGTAACTGCATCAACATCATCATCTTGATCCGCTGCTGCCCGATCAAGTTCTATGTGATCTAAAAATTGCAAAAGGCCTGCCATCGTTTTTGGGTAAAGGGCTGCACTATTTGCAAGCTCTTGTAAATTATTTACTCGCTGCGTTCCTGCAATTTCATCTTGCACTTGATGATATTCGGAAAGCCCTGTTTTTTTTATCATGTTTTCTATAAAGGACGTAAGAGATTTTTCAGGGGCGTGATTGGATTTTTCCGTTTGATTAAGAGCATCGTTTGCAATATTTTCAAGGCTCAAACCTTCGCTCGTCTGTGCAGGATCGGTAAAATCGTTTAAGAGTGTTTCAAAAATAGAGATAAAATCCTTCATGCCCTCTTGCGTTTTTTTGCTCAGTTTTGAAATCACTTGCTTGCATGCAAAGAGCAGTCCCTCTTCTTTTTCTGGATCTAAAGGCTGATTTTCTGTAAATAAATGGCTATTTTGATTATTTGACGTTTCTTTGTAGTGCTTTCGATTGTAATCAAGTATTTTTTCTTGGCTGACTGCACCAATTCCACGCGTCGGCTTATTAATGATGCGAGAAAAATTTACTTCATCTCGATGATTGACCAGAACGGCAAGATAGGCGAGAGCATCTTTTATCTCTTCTCGATTGTAAAATTTGAGCGAGCCAACTACTTTGTACGGTATTTTTCGTTGTAAAAATTCACTTTCAAAACTAAGTGACTGTGCATTCGTTCTGTATAAAATTGCCCAGTCGCTTAAAGGACATCCTTTTTTTTGTGCTGATTTAATCAAGTTTGCACAAAAAGCACTTTCTTCATCTTGGTGAGCAAGAAAAACAAGCGTTGGTAATTTTCCTTTTCCGCGAACTGCGTGCAAGGTTTTGCCTAGTCGCCCTGTATTGCATGCGACCACTTGGCTTGCGGTATTAAGTATTGGTTCTACAGAGCGATAGTTTTGCTCAAGGCGAATTATTTTTGTTCCTTCAAAATGATTTTGAAAGGTTAAAATATTTTTAACTTCAGCCCCACGAAAACGATAGATGGATTGATCATCATCGCCTACAACGCAAATATACGTATTTTTGCCCGTTAATGCTTGCAATAAGGAAAATTGTGCCACATTCGAATCTTGATATTCATCTACCATAATGACGCTAAATCGACTTTGCACTCGCTCTCTAAGCTCTGCATTATTTTGTAAAATTTGTAGCGGTAAAAGAATTAAATCACCAAAATCTACATTCCCCGTTTCTTTTAGCCGAGATTGATAGAGTGCATAAAGCTCCTTAAAATGAGGATCTATATCAATAAAAGAAAGATCATCATTAGGAGTAAGTGCATAGTCTTTTGCACGGGCAATTTTATGGGCAATTTGAGCGGCTTCCACACGAGTAAGATGTTTTGCCGCCTTTGTTATAATCGAAACAGAATCTTCATCGTCATAAACCGTAAAATTAGATGACACACCCGCAAAATCTGCAGCATCATTTGCATGGATGCGCAAAAACCATGCCCCAAAGGAATGAAAGGTGCGAATTTGCACGTGCTGCGTTCGCTCATCAAGGCGATAGGATCGTTCTTGCATCTCATTTGCTGCTTTTTTTGTAAAAGTTACCGCAAGAATTGAGCGAGGATCCACGCCTCTATTAATAAGGTAGGCAATTTTTGTTGTAATAACGCGAGTTTTGCCTGATCCCGCTCCTGCTAAAATTAAAAGCGGAGAGTTTGCATGTTTAACCGCCTCAAGCTGCTCAGAATTCAGAATATCTAAATAAGAAGGTTGACTCATTTTGGTAGTATATCGTATTTTTCTGTGTATGTCAAAACAAATAAACGTTCTCTCTTTATGGCTTTTGACTCTTTTAATTTTTTTTTATATAATACCTTTTATGCAAATTCTTATAATTGAGGATGAAAAATCTTTGGCAACAGCATTAAAGCAAATTTTTGATAAAAATGGTTTCTCCTCAACATTGGCTTTTGATGGCGTTGAAGGTTTGACTTTTGCTTTGACAAATGCATTTAAGGCAATTATTCTGGATGTAATGCTTCCGCAAAAAAATGGTTTTTCGGTGGTAAAAGAATTGCGTGAAAGAAAAAATCTTACTCCGGTGATTATGCTAACGGCAAAATCTGACACCGAGAGTAAAATTTTGGGACTTGATTATGGTGCTGATGACTATCTTGCAAAACCGTTTGACACGAAGGAATTGCTTGCACGTGTTCGAGCCCTTGTCCGTCGTGGCGAAAAAGCCTTTGTCGAAAATGAACTTCACTTTGCAAATATTAGCTTGAGTCTTGCGCAGGTTGCAATTTTTAGCGAAGATGGCTTACAAATTAAATTAAGCAAAAAGGAATTTAATTTATTTCGTCTTTTTATGGAAAATCCGAAGCACGTGTTAACAAAGGAACAAATTAATCAACGTGTTTGGGGCTTTGATTCTGAGGCTGAATATAATAATACTGAGGTTTATATTTCATTTTTACGAAAAAAACTTATTTTTATTAATTCAAAAGCAGATATAAAAACAATTCGTGGCATTGGCTATATATTGGATGTATAATGATTAAAGAATTACGACGTCAATTTGTTATTATTATTATGAGCCTTTTTTCTGTTCTCTTTTATATTTCATTTATTGCGATTATTGGCTCGTTTTCTGTTGAAATTACCAATGGGCAAAAAAAACTTTTGGAGCACATGCAGTTTAATCGAGGAGTTACCGATCAAATAATTAATTTGATTCCTTTGCACTTGCGAAGTGGCGTATTTTTTTATGTTGAAACAGATGCAAATGGCGCATTGCTAAAAGTTAAGCCAGAAAATTTTTCTGAGTTAGATGCGGACGAAATTCACGCTATTCTTTTGGAAATTGAAAAATTGCAGCTCTCTCAAGGGCGAGTCAAAAATTATCGATTTTATAAAATTGTTTCTGGACGATTGTATTCTTATGCTATTCTTGACACGCTTCCGTTTCGATCAGCGATTTATAGTCTCATAAAAATTGCTGGAATAACGATGATAATCGTTTGGTTAATTCTTTTTGGGGTGAGTATTCTGCTTTCTGGCAAGGCGGTTCGCATTGCACAAAATACGATTACAAAACAAAAAATATTTATATCGGATGCAGGGCATGAAATTAAAACGCCACTTGCAATTATTGGTGCAAATGTTTCGGTTCTTGAGTTGGAGCTCGGTGAAAATCAGTGGATTAGCAATATCAAAACAGAAATAAATCGATTAGCACGACTTACCAATGATTTATTGACTTTAACAAAACTTGAACAGTATGAAAAAAATTATGATGTCGAAAAAATTCCTCTTTCTGATATTTTGAATTCGCTCGCTCTTTCTTTTGAACCACGATGTTTTGAAGAGAAAAAAAACTTTCGCTCAAATATCGATCCGCATATTTACGTAATGGGAAATCAATCGCAATTAGAGCAACTTTTTTTAATTTTTTTGGATAACGCCGTTAAATATTCTTCTGATAAAGCAATAATTGAATTAAGTCTTAAACGAAACGGCTCAAAAGCATTGTTTTCTTTGTATAATACCGGAAAGGGCATTTCTGAAGAAGAAAAAACTCATGTTTTTGAGCGATTTTATCGTACGGATTCTTCGCGCAGTCATAATGAAATTGCAGGCTTTGGATTAGGATTAAGTATTGCGCAAGAAATTGCTCAGTCACATAATTTAAATATCACGATTGAGAGCGAAGAAAATCATTGGATTTGTTTTTCTATCGTTTTTAATATTGTTAGTACAAAAGAAAATCAAAGTTTGTAATGAATTTTTATGAATATCTTTGATTTAAAACTACTTGTAAAATCTTTTTTTAATTGCTACACTCATCAGCATGATTCGGCATGTTGTAATGTGGAAGTTTAAAGATTTTTCTTCTCCTGCGGAAAAGGCAGAAAAAATTAATGTTTTTAAGGAAAGGTTGCTTGCGTTGCAGGGGATCATTCCACAAATTAAACGTATAGAGTTTGGACTTCAAGTAAATTGTGCTAATGCAAGTAGTGATGCTGTTTTGATTAGCGATTTTGATTCTTTTGACGACCTTCAAATTTATATTGATCATCCTGAACATAAAAAAGTTTCTTCGTATTGCAAAGAAATTCGCACCGCACGCACTGCGGTTAATTTTGAAGTTTAAATAAGCTCAAAACTATTTTGTTGTATGGTGCAGAATATTAAAATGTTAAAACCTTTTTGATTATATTAGGTTTGATAAATCGTTTTTGCTTTTTATTGCGATATTTATTAAAAATATATTTTCGTATAATTTTAAAAATCAAATTTTTATTGATATTGTTTATAACTCAATGATGATAAAAAATACTATTTTATGAGCACGGCTAACACGCCGCAAGCTAAAGAAAAGGAAATATGATTATGGAACAATGTTTTGTAATGTTAAAACCGGGCGTACTTAATCGACGAATTGTTGGAGAAGTGATTACTCGATTGGAAAGACGCGGGCTAAATCTTGTGGGAATAAAGATTCTTGCATTAACCAAAGAAATGGCTGAAACACATTATGCCGAGCATAAAGGTAAAAGCTTTTATGATATTCTTATTAATTACACCGTCAGCGGGCCTGTTGTGGCAATGGTATGGGAAGGTTTTGAGTGTATCATGCACATGAGAAAAACTTCTGGTGCAACTGAGATTAAAGATTCTCTTCCCGGCACTATTCGCGGGGACTTTGCATTGCACACTCCTATAAATATTATGCATGCTTCAGATAGCCTTGATAGTGCTAAGCGTGAAATAGCATATTTTTTTGCTCCTCATGAAATTGTTAGTTGGAAAGACGCTAATGCTCAGTGGTTTTAAAACTGCGAGGGGATGGAACGGCACTTTTGATTTTATAGTCATGTTTAAGAAGGAATTTATTCTAGCAAAAAGAATTATTCCTTCGTTATTTTATTTTGATCAAGCTTGATAATTTTTATTTGATTAATACGATGCCCTTCCATTTCTTGAATAATAAATTCAAAATCTTTCCACGTGACTTTTTCATACTTTACAGGAATTTTTCCAAACAGATCAAAAACAAAGCCTCCTAATGTATCAAATTCTTCTTGCGGCAATTCAGATTCCATCGCTTCATTTAAATCATCTAAGTCGACGCGAGCATCACACAGCCACGTATAATTTTCCAATGCTATAATGTCTTCTCTTTCATTATCAAATTCATCTTGAATATCGCCAACAATTTCTTCAATAATGTCCTCTAAACAAATAATCCCCGAAATTCCCCCATATTCATCAACAACAATCGCAATATGCACATGGCGACGACGAAATTCGCGTAAAAGACTATCAATTTTTTTTGATTCGGGAACAAAAAAGGGCTTTCGCATTACTTTTTCAATATCAATTTCTTGCTGGTTTGCAAATGCGACAATTAAATCTTTTACATGCAACACGCCTACCACATTATCAATCGAGCCACTGTTGACAGGAAAACGGGAATTCCCACTCTCTGCAATGGCTTTCAAAAGTTCATCTTTTTTCATTTCGAGAGAAACAAAGACAACATCAATGCGTGGAACCATCACTTCTTTAATTGATGTTTCTGATAAATCCTCAATCCCACGAATCATTCCCTGTTTTTCTTCCAGCAAAATTTCTTCCTGAGTTTGCTCTTCCGCTTCTTCTTTTGCCACATGATGTCGTTTTTTAAAGAATAATTTTTTTACCACATTCATATAATCCTTTTTTCGGCGGGTTTTTTATTTATATCTTTTTATCTTGTTCAAGCAAGGCAAAAAGTATCTCTAACACAGTATTTTTTTCTATTTTTCATTGGACGAACTTTTTGTCAACTTTTGTGTATTCATTAATTTTTGAATTCCTTGTATAGCAACAGAAATGCCAAGTCCCATAAGAGCTAGTGCAAAACTTAATTGTAAAATATCGCCACTCATATTTTTTGTTGAAAGGCTAAAAATTGCATGCGTTTTATTAAAAATCGTAATTGATAGGGCGGTAAGTGTTACACACAGCATGCTACACATGGGAATCCATATCATCCAATTTTCTCTGTTTGTTTTTTTTAAAAAGACAGCACAAGCAATTAAAGTAAGGGCACTTAATAGCTGATTAGCAGAGCCAAATAATGGCCAAATATTTAAATATCCAACCTTTGCAAGGCCATACGCCATAAGCAAGGTAATAATGGTTGCCGTATATTTATTTGCTAAAAAAGTAACGGCTGCCGTTTGTTTTTCTTTGGTATTATCGATAAAAAATTCTTGAAAAGCTAAAC
>JBOFTD010000254.1:0-4234 GCA_051651885.1 Treponemataceae bacterium | reverse complement strand
AAAGGATCTTTTGTAACGAGTGATGAAAATCATGATGCTCCATCAAATGGTTTTATTGGAGTGCGTGTTTTGGAGGATTCTTTTATTATTGAAGATGGGTTAGCGAGTGGATGGAAGTTTATTAATATGCAGTTGCAATTTTCGTATGATGTGATTGCCAAAGAGTTTTTTTTGTCGAATTATATTGTAGAAATAATCGATAGACGTGAACCTGATAAAAGTGAAATAATTAGTCAAAATGTGACGCAAAAAATATTTTTTACGGATTGCGCACTTGGAAAAATAGACAGCTTGATTTTTCAATAAAAAGCAGTGAATGAAGTTCACTGCTTTTTTATATCTTTTCTCCGCGTTGTAGAATATCTTCTTTTGAAATTATTCAAGTTAGAAAATATTAAACAGCTTCATCCGACAATTGTTTAATTTCATTAATAATATTCGTACTTGCAGAATTTAAATCATTCGAGCTATCTTTGACTTCCGTTGTCAAGTCATTCATACGAGATAAAGACTCTAAAACTATTTTCCCTCCAGCACTTTGCTCTTGAATTGCTCCGTGAATGAGTTGCTCTTGATCGCGAACTTTGTTTGCAAGTTCTGCAAGTTGATCAAAGCGTTTTCTCTCTTCTGTAGAAAGCTCGGATGTTTGCTCGATTCTCATTTTTGTTTGTTTTAATACAGAAGAAATTGTCTTTGCTTGCTTGCCAGAATTTTCTGCAAGCTTTCTGATTTCATCAGCGACGACGGCAAACCCGCGCCCAAAGTCACCGGCATGAGCCGCTTCAATTGCAGCGTTCATGGCTAAAAGATTCGTTTGAGCGGCAATGCTTTGTATAATCGAACTTGCTTCAACAAGGCCTTGAGATTCTTCGGCGATTTGTGAAATTTGCGTTGTTACAGCACTTAAGCCTTCTTTTCCCTCAGCAGAGATTTTGCCAAGTTCAACAACGGTTTCGGCATTTTTATCCAAAACGGATTTTATTGAATAAATATTTGAAACCATTTCTTCAATAGAAGAAGAGGATTCAACAACACAAGACGACATATCAATCGATTTTTCTGCAAGGTTGCCAATTTTGTTCACGGTTGTTTCAAGTTTTTGTATAACCGAGTTGACAACTTCATTCATTTTGTCTGCAAGCTCTCGCTTACTTTTTTCGCGTAAAACTTTTTCAGAATAGTGGCGACAATTGTCAAATTTATTTGTTCCATTAAAAATAGCGATAGTCATTTCTTCGCATGATGCATAACCGCATGCTTGGCACTCTAAAAAATCTTGCTTGTCGAATTTTTGCATTTTTACATACAGCTCATTAAGTTCTGCCTGCGTGGGTATTTTTATACTGTTTTTATAAACATCTGATCGATCGTGATATTTTCTGTCATACAAACGAGGCTTCCAATACGAGTTAATCAAGGCATCAAGCTTCTTCTTGCCTGCTTTTTCTTTACGCCCTGGAGTTGTATTATGCAGTTTGCACGCCTCATCACAGCGATCTTCAACAGGACTTTCTAAGTCATCAAGGTACTTTCGATGATTCATGGTTCCTGTTCCGCCATTACATCCTGCGGTACAATTGAGGCAGTCAATTAATTTATAACGAGATCGAGAGTAATCGCCATCGGGACGTTCAAGCCCTTGAAAATAATGGTAGACTTCGCTCGGCCCTTCAATTTTACGGATTTTTGAGCTAATCCCTGGAGAAAATCGCTCAGCTGTTCTCATAAGTCCCCCTGGAGAGGAGAATAATACGGCTCGTTCAGCTTGGGGCCCATCATACGGACGAGGCTGATAATTATCAAGAGAAATCGAATGCTTTTCAAAGTAGCTCAAAAAAGAGTTTATCGTTACATTATAATCGCCATAGCCCGTTTCATCGAATTCACGACGCTTTGCATAACAAGGAGACACAACGAGAATTTTGTACTCATCATATTCAGGAAAAAAGTTGCGAATCATTTTCATTGTATGCTGCATGGGGCTATCGGCTGGAGATAAATGCTCCAGCATGTTTGGTTGGTATATTTCAAAATAGGTAACGATTGCAGGGCATGGCTGGGCAATTACCAAGTCAGGAGATTTGTCTTTCATGTACTCCATGTAACTTTTTACGGTCAACTCGGCACCAAAACTTACGTCAAAAATAGCTTTTGCCCCATTTTGATGAAGCCAATCATTAAACTCAAGCATTTTTCCGTCAAAACTTGCCGCAATAGCAGGAGCTACAATCGCAATAAAGGGTTTTCTGTCATGCATCGCTTCAAAAAAAGCTTCAGCATCATCAATTCCTGTACGAGATTTGTTATGACATTCATCAATACAGGCTCCACAACCAAGGCAGAGATCGCTATTAACAGAAACATAATCGCCTGAAGCATCATTGCAAAATTTTGCTGGGCAGACAGCAATACAGCGATGGCAACTTACGCATGTTTCTTTGTTTACAGCAATTACTGGTGTTAAAGTCTTGTTCATAAAATACCCTCGTTGTAAATATATTGCAAAAGTATAGATGATAAAATATTTTTGTGCAATAAATTTTATCAATAAATTAAAAAAAACTTGCAGTTTTTATTCTTTTATATTATACTCTTTTAATGACTATTTATGGTGTGTTTTGTCATACTAAAAGAGACTGACTGCTTGGAAGGTCAAGGTCTTAATATTTCATAGTGACGGAGGGGGTTAGAATGTTTAAAATTATTCTTATCGCAATGAGCTTTTTCTTTTTTTCATGTGATAACCTGATGAAAAGTAAGCCTGTTATTGACGCAGAACTTGTGAGTTCGTGGGTTATGCTTGGCTCTGACATGACAGATAGCTTTGTTGATATTTCTTTTTCACCAGATGGGGAATCCACTATAATAAATCCCCCCGAAAAAATAGTTGTTCAAGATAATAAAATTGTTACTTCATCTTTAACCTATGCTTATGCTTTTCTTTTTGATAATTATGTTTTGCAGCTATATACTGCCCAAACAGGAAATAGTTTTTATATGCGTGAAAATGGATCTCTTGCAGGTGTAGAACTAATAAAATCAATATGGGATCAGGGATTGGATGGATATACCTTGAGTTTTAGTAAAGAAGGTTATTTTTCTCTTGCTCCTCCAATGAAAGATGGTGGAATTTTTAATGAAGATGTTATTCATGGTTATTTTAATTTAACAAATAGATATTTGCGTCTTTTTTATTATGACACTAAGACAGATATTCTTTCAGGAACTAAATATAATTATAGAATAAAAAATGATACGCTTGAGCTTTATTCTGATGATGAAGAAAAACTTTCAGATAATGATCGAAAATTATTAGGCGAATATCCCGCATTTAGGGCAAAGACATAAGCGATTATGGTATTTTTATTCTTTTTCGTCAGGATTTACTAAAAGAGCCTGTAAAACGCTACCATTAATTTGAGTAATTTCTGCCTTGATTCTTGCACCGGGTATAATATGTGGTGCATTTTTATTTGATTGTGCATAGCGAACTACGGTAACTCCATCAACATCAGGAGCTTGAAACCAACATCGCCCCAGTGCATAAATAATATTAGAATCAGTTTCATCATTGGGAGGAAGAATTTCTTCTACAAGAACAGTATAAATTTTCCCCTTTCTATTTTGAAGGTGTGTTTCGCTAATTGAATCTTGTAAATCCTCTAAAATAGTTTTTCTCTTCTGTGCAATTTTTTTTGGTACCAAAGGTTTAAAAGAGTAAGCAGGCGTGTCTTCTTCTTTGCTATAAGTGAAAGATCCTGAGTAATGTGGTTGCACCGCATGGAGAAAATTGATGCAATCATGAAAATTTTCATCTGTCTCGCCGGGAAAACCAACTAAAAAAGTTGTTCTTAAGATAGTGTTTGGTAAAGCCTCTTTTATATCAAGAATCAACTGATGGTATTTTTCAAAATTCCCCTTTCTGTTCATTTTTTTCAGGATAATTTCATTTGCATGTTGAAATGGAATATCGAAATAAGGTAGAATTCGGTTGTCTGCTTGTAAAATTTCTAAAATTTCATGGGGAAAATGATCTGGATGAATGTAGAGTAGGCGAATCCAAAAATCACCGCTCAACTTTGAGATTTCATGTAATAAAAAGTACAGAGGTGCTTTATTTTCAGTTACAAAGGGATCTGAAAAAGATTTTTCAAAGCCAAATGCTGCTAAATCTTGACCGATTAAATTGATTTCAAAAATATTTTGTGTAAGCAGTTGCTTTATTTCTTCTATT
>JBOFTD010000253.1:0-11695 GCA_051651885.1 Treponemataceae bacterium | reverse complement strand
TCAGGCAAGGGAGCTGGTTGCTCACAAGCTTGACTAAGCAGTATAACTATAAAAAGAGCAATTAATAACAAATGATTTTTCATGCGTTTTATACCGTTCATATAAACACCTCAACTAGATATAAATATACCTATTTTAGCAAAAAATACTGCACCTGTCAATATCATGGTAACTGATAACGACTTCAAAATAAACACAAAAAAAGGAGGCTAGAATATATCTAGTCTCCTTTTTTATTCACGCACGAATGCACTCTCTTGTTAAACATGAAAGTATCGCTGACTTTTACTGTGAATCGGTTTTATACAGCACACAAGTTCTCAATCGCTCATTGTTTGTCAGCAAAGAATGCTCAAATTCGTATTGCTTTTTCATCCCTATTTTTCTCATGATGTGCTCTGACTTTGTATTGATTTTAGGTGTAATTGAGTAAATACTTTCAAGCTTTAAGTCATTCAATGCATACTCAAGGCATTTTTTTGCGCCCTCTGACGCAAAGCCCTTATTCCACTCACTCCTTTTTATCCTCCAGCCAATGTCAATACAAGGGGTAAACTCCGCCTTGTACGTTTGCTGTGAAAGTCCAATAAAACCAATAAAGTCATTATCTACCAGTTTATCAATAGCAAAATAGCAAAACCCTGTATCTTCACACTGCTTTTTCATTCGCGTAACAAAGGCAAGGGTTTGCTCCCTTGTCAAAACATCTGGAAAAAACGCCATGACTTCTTTATCTGAATTTATTGCATGCAGTGTATCAATGTCCGCTAAAGTCCAGTTTCTAAAGCCGAGTCTTTCTGTTGTAAAGAGGTAGTTTTTCATGTCATTCATTTCTTAACCGTATTCAAAGGAACTTTAGGACACCAAGAGCACTCTTAGTAAACGCTAGGGTAGCGTAGAAACTTCATCGGTGGCTTCAAGCTTAAAAATAACGGGCCGTAATCCATCATTGCAACTACAAATCGCTACCCCAGGTTTTCTAATCCAGTCCCCGTAGTAAAACAAACCACTATCGGCACTGCCATGAGCGAGTGCGAATACATATTGATAAATAGCCTTCCATGCCTCATCACAAAACCCCTCAGGCTTTGCATAGTCAGCATAATACACATCATCTTTTTTATGAAAAGGGCATACTCATCGGAGAGCTCTTTATCAAATGTTGCTTTCAACACCGTTATTTTCACCTTTGTCATTCCCCTCTCCTTAAATTATTTGCGCTTAGATACTTATTAATACTTTCAGCTGCATGCCTACCCTCGCCCATTGCAAGAATAACCGTTGCCGCCCCCAGCACAATATCGCCACCAGCCCACACAGCAGGATAGCTTGTCTTACAGCCCTCTTGAACAACAATGTTGCCCCTCTTATTTACATCCAAGCCGGGAGTTGTTTGCGCCATCAAAGGGTTACTGCCATTTCCCAGAGCAACAATCACCGCATCACACTCAACAAGATGCTCGCTGCCCTTAATTGGAACAGGACTTTGCCGCCCCGACTCATCAGGCTCACCCAAATCATAGGACAAAACTTCCATGCCACACACCTTACCCTCAGGCGTTCCCAGCAAGCGAACAGGGTTCTCTAAAAACCGAAAAAAGACTCCTTCCTCTTCAGCATGAGCAATCTCTTCACGCCGAGCAGGCATTTGTGCACGTGTTCTGCGATATACAACCGTAACTTCCTCAGCACCCAAGCGATACGCCATTCGAGCAGCATCCATGGCAACATTTCCTGCCCCAATAACGGCAACGTGTTTTGCGTCATACAAGGGAGTATCAGACTTTCCTACTTGGTAGGCCTTCATCAAGTTTGCCCGTGTCAAATATTCATTAGCACTAAAAACACCCATGAGGTTTTCCCCCTCAATGCCCATAAACTTAGGAAGCCCCGCCCCCGTTCCAATAAACGCTGCATCAAAGCCCCGTTCTTCCAGCAATTGTGGCAGTGTCGAGGTTCGCCCTACTAAGAAGTTTGTTCTAAACTCAACGCCCATCTTTTTGAGCATGTCAGCCTCATCAGAAACAATCGTTTTAGGCAAGCGAAACTCAGGGATTCCATACACCAAAACGCCGCCCGTCTTATGGAAGGCTTCAAACACCGTTACCGAATGCCCCGCCCGTCTAACATCAGCTGCCACCGTCAACCCTGCAGGCCCTGAACCAATAACGGCAACCTTTTTGCCCGTATCCTTTGCAACACTAGGAATGCTCTGCTGTTTATTCTCCCGTTCCCAGTCAGCAACAAAGCGCTCAAGACGCCCAATAGCAACCGCCTTTTCAACATCCTTAAGGGCAAGTCCCACCGTACATTTTTCTTGACACTGCGTCTCTTGCGGACAAACACGCCCACAAATAGCAGGTAACAGATTTGTCGTCTTTATCGTATCAACAGCCTTCTTAAAGTCCCCTCGTGCAATATGATCAATAAACTCAGGAATAGGCACTTGAACAGGACAGCCTGCAACACAGGGCTTGTTTTTGCACTGCAAACAACGGTGAGCCTCAACAATCGCTTGCTCTTTTGTGTATCCGAGTGCAACTTCATCCATTTGTGTCGCTCGTTGTTTTGGCTCTCGCACGGGCATCTGTTGTACAGGAATACTCATGCGATCTTTTGGAGAAAGAGCGTCCTTTTTATGTATGTCGCTTAAAAGAGCACACGCACTCTGTGCCAACATTTCTTTTGATTCAAAACCATGTTCTGTCATATCTTACCTCATCCCAACCTTGCATTTATGTTCTTCTTCTTGTGGCTTAAACGCCTTCATTCTCATCATCATATTATCAAAGTCAACCTTGTGTCCGTCAAACTCAGGCCCATCAACACAGACAAACTTTGTATCCCCACCAACAGTAACACGACAGCCACCGCACATTCCTGTACCATCAATCATAATCGTGTTAAGAGAAACAACGGTATGCACATTAAAGGGGCGCGTCGTTTCTGCACAAAACTTCATCATAATCGGAGGGCCAATGGCTACCACCTCATCGACCATCTTTTTCTCGCAAAGCTCTTTAAGTGGTTGCGTTACCAATCCTTTTGTGCCATACGAACCATCATCGGTCATGATGATAAGCTGGTCTGCAATCTTTGCCATCTGATCTTCAAAGATAACCAATTCCTTATTTCTTGCCCCAATGATGACAATCACCTTATTTCCTGCATTCTTGTACGCCTGCGCAATCGGATGCATAGGAGCGACGCCAATACCGCCACCAACACAGACAACCGTGCCAACCTTTTCAATATGCGTTGGCTTTCCCAGAGGACCTAGAATCACGGCAATACAATCTCCCTCATTTTTCTTTGTCATCTTCATCGTTGTTGCCCCAACTGCTTGAAAAACAAGAGCAATCCAGCCCTCTTCAGCGTTTGCATCCGCGATAGTCAAGGGAATACGCTCGCCAAACTCCTGATCAAGCTGAACAAGCACAAACTGCCCAGCCTTTCTATTACGGGCAATATCAGGTGCATTTACACGCATGTAAAAAACATCTGCCGACATTTGCTTTTTCTCTATAATGTTATACATAGCATCTCCTTGCGTTCGTTTACTTATACTTCTATAGAAGTTACTTGGGTAGAAGTACTTTGATAGAAATACTTCTTAATAAAAGTATAACTTTTTTCCCCTGCCCTGTAAAGCATAAATCAACAGCTATAAAGATTTTCAAACCGCATGATGGCCTTGTTGATGTATGATAATACAATCGAAATTGTTAAATCTGTATCTTGTAAAACAGAGCGATGACGTTTTTGTAACAATCATAACGTTAGTTAGGCAGATCCCACATCAATGAAATAATTTTTTTTGGTAACGATTGTAGTCGCATGCTAAGTATAGAATGGCTCAATTTAAAGGCTTTAAAAAGGCTCATTTTTATAAACACCTCAAAGAAATTGAGTACCGTTTGTAACCGCCACCAAAAAAAAATAACGAAGAAAGGAGAGAATTTGACACGATATACTTACTGTTTCTTTTTTACAAAATATGTTAAAATTATCACATGAAAAGTTTTATTATTCGACGATTGTTGCTTTGTATGCTGATTTTGATAGGAGTTTCTATTGTGGTGTATACGCTTATTCGATTAATGCCCGGTGATTATGTAGAAATTATGGCGGCAAATAATCCAAATACCACAGCTGAAATGATTCAAAACCTTAAATCTCTTTATGGCTTGGATACAAATATTTTTACAGGATATCTTTCTTGGTTTTCAAAAGCAATACGTGGCAATTTTGGTGAATCTTTTATATACAAACGCCCTGTCACCCAAGTAATTGCAAGCAAAATGTGGATTTCATTTTTTCTTGCAATCATTGCATTTATCTTACAAATTTTTATTGCGATTCCACTCGGAATTTTTGCCGCAATCAAACAATATTCTAAAACTGACTATTTTATCACTTTTTTTGCCCTCCTCGGAATTTCGATGCCATCATTTTTTTTTGCAGCCGTTTTACAAAAAATACTTGCTCTCGAGTTTAAAATTTTTCCCCTGCAAGGAATGATTAATGCAAGAGCTGACTACACAGGCTTAATGAATATTATTGATATTGGCTATCATTTTTGCCTGCCTATTTTAGTTTTTGTAATTACCAGCATAGGTGGATTAATGCGTTATTCGCGAACGAACATGCTCGAAGTGCTTAATGCAGATTTTATTCGAACAGCACGAGCAAAAGGATTAAGTGAAAAAACAGTTATGTATCGCCACGCATTCAGAAACACCCTCATTCCCCTAGTTACTATGATCGGAGGCCTCATTCCATCACTTTTTTCTGGGGCAATTATTACCGAACAAATCTTTGCTATAGATGGACTTGGCTACACTGCATTTCAAGCACTCAAAGCTGGCGATATTCCTTTTATAATGGGATTCAATATGTTTTTAGCAGTTCTCACGTTATTTGGCACCCTACTTTCTGATGTGCTTTATGCGGTTGTAGATCCTCGTGTACGGCTAGGCTAATAAAATACCTGTAAATGATTATTTTATTGCAAAGTGATTTATATAAAGCTTTTAGAATTGCAAAAAGTTCATGCTTGTAAAACAGGTTAGCCTAAAATGTCGAACAAAGCAATTAAAAACTCAAACTGAAAAAGTATATTTTCACTAAGAATCAAGTATTTTCAATTATATGCCGATAAGAAAGCACGAAAAGTCTATATATTGACAAAAATAAAATTTTAGTATATTTTATAGGATATTTCTATCGTAATTTAACATGGAGGTTATTATGTTGAAAAGGTGTACTTTTCTCATTCTCGTTTTTTCTCTAATCCTGCTGTCATGCAAGGATATAAATTATAATGATAGCTATACTGTTTCTGTTGACAGTAATATTATTGGTGGCACAGTTAGCATTGCGTCTACTCAAAATACTTTTCGTGTAGGGCAACCAGTGATGCTTTCTGTTGAACCAAAGATCGGTTTTGCACTTGTTGATAACAGCCTTTCATATTATATCGGTGATATAAAATACAGCTTAACTAAATCATCATTTTATATGCCTGCGGCAAATATTACATTATCAGCTGATTTTGTTTTACTTGATTCTAACGTTGAACTACGAGTAAAGCAAACCAATGTTATTTTTACACAGAAAATTTCACTCGAAACTCCCCGAGTATACGTGGAAGGTTTTGAGTCTACTCAATATAATTTAGTATGGGAATCAAATAACCAAAATGTAAGAGTTTCACAAGAGGGTGTCATTGAAACCTCCTTATTAAATGAATATATAGAAAATGTTAAAATAACCGTAACAGTATTTGGATCTGCCATTTCCAAAGTGATCTCAGTAACACATGTACCACAATCAACGTTTGAACTAGCAGATAACGGTGGAACTATCATTATGTTGCAAGGAGAACTTACAGAAGATAAAAAATTGTATATTCCAGAAGCAATAAATGATGTCAAAGTTATTAAAATAGCGGAGAGAGCTTTTTGGTATTTTGGTAATACAAGTGGCAGTGCAGGTAAAGATAGGTATGAAAATCACCCGAATGCAAAAGAGCAACTAAAATCAATAACACAAATTCATATTTCTGGCGGCATACAAGGAATTGGAGGAGCAGCTTTTAGAGATTTACCAAATGTACAATTTGTGATGGTTTTTCCATTAACACCACCACGAGGTTTTAATACAGTAGAAGCATTACCTACAAATGTTTTTCAAAATACGGGATACACAACATCCCGATCGCCGAGAGTATTTTTTAAACCAGAATTTTTTGTTCCACTTGAGTCATTGGAGTTATACAAGGCAATTACAGGTTGGTCTGAGTACGCTTCCTCCATGCGTACCGGAATGGAAAAAGCGGTATACACGGCGGAATTTACGATTGCAGGGGCTGATGCAAATCCTGCCTTTGTCATCCCAAACACATTAGTAACCTTGCAACCAAAAAAACTTTCAACTCAAGGCGTTCAATTAAAGTTACCTATAACATTAATGAATAAAGAAACGTCTCAGGTGTTTTCACAAGTAGCTTCTTTTTCTTTTATAATGCCTGATTTTGATATTTCTATATTCGTTGATGAAAAAACAGCAGAAACCGAAGTCCTACTCTTTCATCAAAATGGAATTGGTAAAGATGCTGTTTGGGCAAAATATGGCGAAGTTATTGGTTCCGCTTTTACTAAAGATGATGGAACTTCAGTTGAGGCATTTAATCAAAAGCCTCGCAAGCAAGGATACAATTTTCAAGGCTACTTTGATGATAAGCTAATCGGAAATAAATATTTTGATCATGACATGAAAGGCAAGGAATGGGACAAAAATGATTATACTATAACCTTATACGCACGATGGGAAGCAAAAACAACAAAGCTAACGTTTAATGGTAATGCTGCAGATGCAGAAAATGGGCCTAAGGGAGAATATACGGCAACGTATGATGGTGATTTTCCAAGAATTAATACACCTCCTCATACTCGATCGGGTTATATTTTTGATGGGTATTGGACAGGATCAGACCCTAATGCACGAGGAAGACAAATTTATCATAGTGACAGCGTCGCATTGAAGCCCTTTTTCGCTAAGTGGGATCTTGAAGATGAAAATATTGTACTTTATGCTCACTGGAAACAAGATCAAACAAAATAGAAATATGTTAAAAAGCTGTATATACTGAAAATTATTCTATTTTGTAATACTGAGATCTGTTATTCTCTCTTTTTTTCGGTTACAGGTGTGAGTTTATTACTTAATTAAAGTGTTGTCATTTTTTATTTTTGAGAGAATTTCTTCTTGTAAAATAAGCATCGGTTGGAGCGGATTATTATCACTGTGGTCTAATCCATCTAAATGTAAAATACCATGAATCAGTAACCTTTGTAATTCTTCTTGAATGGGAACACCAAAATATTGTGCATTTTTTTTGAGGCTATCAAGACTAATAATAATATCACCGGCACAAAACCATTGCTGATTATTTTCATCAGTATAATAGTCCCCTTGCACAAAAGAAAGCACATCGGTTGGCTCATCTTTTTGACGGTAATCATTATTCAGTTGACAAATAAAATCATCATTGCAAAAAACAATAGAAATTTCCCAATCTTTTTTTTGCAATTCCTCTAAAATCGCTTGAATAAAAAGAATAATTTTTTGACTATCAATTGAACTATTTGGATACTCATCAGTGACCGTAATATTATTTTTAAACTTTTTGCTCTTTATCATTATCTGGGTCTTTTTGATTAGGATATTCAATGCGCGAATGATAATAGCCTGCAAGAATTTTTACAAAAGAAGATTGAATAATATCAAGTTCCTTGAAAGTGAGATTTGATTTATCCAACTGCCCATGCTCAATTTTTTGCATTACAAGTTGGCGAATAAATTTTTCAAGTCGTGAAACGGAGGGTTTATCAAGCGTTCGACACGCTGCCTCTACTGTATCAGCGAGCATGACAACAGCAGATTCCTTACTCGAAGGAGGATTCCCCGTATAAGAAAATTCCTCTGGCGTTACATTTTCATCTATTTTTTTTGCCTCGTTATAAAAGTACGAAATTAAACCGTTACCATGATGTTCTGCAATAATATCGATAACTTCAGGGGGAAGGCGCAATTGATGAGCTTTTTCTATTCCTTTTTTTATATGGTTTCGAATAACTGAAACCGACAGACGTGGATTTATATCGTCATGTTTATTGCCACTCGTTTGATTTTCAACAAAATATTCTGGTTGCTCCATTTTTCCTAAATCATGATAGTAGGAGCCGACGCGAGCAAGAAGCGGATTTGCCCCAATATCTGCACACGCTATTTCAGAAAGACTTGCAACCATCATAGAATGACTATACGTTCCCGGTGCAGTAAGAAGCATTTTTTTCATAATAGGATTATTGAGGTCCGATAAATCGATAAGACGAAAAACCGAGGCCGTATTAAGGATCGTTTCAAAGGGCGTTAAAAATCCAATAGCAAGGATTCCTGATAAAAAACCGCCAAGAGCACAGCCTACACTAACGGAAAGGAACGGAACGATATCTTGGGGGAAAACAATTTGCAAAACAATAATAGTAAAAAAATGAATAAACGCAAGTTTAATTGACACAAAAACTAAATCAATTCGTTTAGTGATTTTTAAAATCAATCGAGTCGTAAAGATGCACGAAAATGCAACAAAGAGGGCTGGGACAAAAGAAAAACCAGAGGCCGCAAAAACGCCAAATGACAGTAAAAAAGAAAAATTACTTGCCGTTTTTTGCCCGAGTAAAATTGCCGTCAACAAAATACATATAGAAGACGGAATAATAAAAGTCAGCGTATATGCTGAGGCAAAGTACGGAATTTTAATCGTAATAGCAGTAAGAGTATACACAAAAAGAAAATTTATCGCAAGAAAAATAAGTTCTTTTAATTGCAACGTATGGTCGAGAAGAACAGAAGAAAAAATCAAAAATGAGAAAAAAGTTAAGAGCAAAAGATAGACAATATATTTAATAAAAATGCCAAAGTTAAAATCGCCTTCTTTATGATTCACGAGTAATTGAAACTTTTGATAGGATTCTTCAGTTATTACAAAACCTTTTCGAATGATTTTTTCACCCTTATCAATGCGAATGGTGTCATTTTCTTCTGAATTAATAGTAACATCAGAAATAATTGTTCTATCTGCAATTTGCCCCACTTCATAGTCCAAAAAGCTATAAAAGGAAGCATTTTTTTGCGATGTCAAATCAAAAAAATTAATCATAATCGCAATAAAAAAAGTTAATCCCGTTACAATAAGGGCATTTTTTTGACGCATTAATTTGAATCGTATTTTTTTTGATGTTTTTTTTGATGAAAAATCGTTTTCCAAGCTGGAATGTTTAATAATGGCCATTTTCACTCTCTCTTTCATACGCAAGTACAATTTGTTTTACTAAAGGATTTCGCATAACATCTTGTGCACTCATTTTTATATGAGCAATGTCAGGAATGTGTTGTAGCACATCAAGTGCATGATTAAACCCCGATTGTATTTTTCGTGGCAAATCAACTTGGGTCAAGTCGCCTGTTACGATAATTTTTGAATTGATTCCCATACGAGTTAAAAACATTTTCATTTGTTCGCAACTTGTATTTTGTGCCTCGTCGAGTAAAATAATACTATCAGAGAGCGTTCGCCCTCTCATATAAGCAAGCGGAGCAATTTCAATCATCTTGCTCTCTTCAAGTCGACAAATAAGTTCTCGTGGCAAAAGCACTTCCATTGCGTCATAAAAAGGCAAAAGATACGGATGAATTTTTTGCTCCAAATCGCCCGGCAAAAAACCCAAACTTTCTCCCGCCTCTACAACAGGACGAGTGAGCACTAATTTTCTTTTTTTTCCTTCAAGAAGCATTCGCAGTGCTTCAGCAACGGCAATAAAAGTTTTTCCGCTTCCGGCAGGCCCTGTACAAAACACAAGATCTGAACTACGAATACTGGTAATTAAGTCTGATTGATTATGCGATTTTGGATAAATTCGTTTTATGCCTTGAGGAATTTGTATGTAATTATCTGCAATGGAATATTCTTTTTGGATGGATAAAAAATCATCCTCCTGATGCGAAGTAAATGCTACAAGAATAGAGTGAATCATATCTTCACAAGGTTCAATGCCTTCGTTTATTTCATCAGTAATTGAGGTGATAATTTCTTTAAATTGTTTCTTTGTTTCATTATTTGCATCAGATAGGTAAAGCTCATTTCCACGAGTAAAAATACAAACACCCAAATGTTGCTCAATGAGTTTCAAATGACTATCATTCGTTCCGCACAATTGCGAAAGAATAGCGGCGTCAGAAACAACTATTGTATAAGATTCCACATAACTCCTAAAGTATGGCTATTGTAATGCGACTTGCAAAATCAGTCAAGCATAATGTAAAATTTAATGCCGAGCTTTTTTGATTTTCTTCTTCATATAAAAAAATATATGCTCTCTCTTTAATTGACTTTTAGCTAACTATTTGATAATTTTTATTATATTTATTTTATTAGAGGAGTTTTTATGTCAAAACATTTTATTTTAATTCTTGCAGGATTGTTGGTTACAGGATTTATCTTTGCACAAGAAGAGGGAACTTATTATACTGATGACAATTCTCAAGTGCCGACTACAAAAATGCGAAAAAATGATGATGATGATATTTTTATTTCTTCACCACTAGAAAACGAAACGGTTTCTGGTTCTTTTGAGATCAAAGTAGAACAACCTTTTGGAAATCCAAAATCAATTACGGCTATGATTACAATGGATATTCCGAATGCTCGTGACAAAATGGTTTGGAAAGGCACATTAATTGAAAAAAATAATTACACAGTAACAATTGATGCTTCAAAGTTTCAATCTGGAGAATATGAACTTAAAGTTCAATATGTTCATCAAGGCAAAAAATACGATGAAAGTATTGAATTTTATGTAAACTAATTATTTTAAATAAAAACATTAACTTTTCAATTTTTTTATAAAATTCGGCTTCGGATGAAGCATTTTTTCTCTGATATTATTAATAATAACAGAGAAAAAATAAATACTTCTTGACGCAATTGTTTTTTTGATATATTATTTAAAGTACTATTTTGGGGATGTTCCGGCTTCGACTGGGATGTTTCTTGCCTAATGTTGCAGGTAGAGTGCAGATCTCTTGATTCTGCAAAACTTATAACTGCCGAAAATTTTGACAGTTATGCAGTAGCTGCTTAAACAGCACTGCACGGAAACCAATTTGTTCTGTTCCGTACGAATTGACTTTCTGACGCTAATCGGGACTTGCTTTGTGTAGCGTTCAGTATGCACAAGGGACTATTTACTGAAATACGGAGACGATGCTTGCGGTGCTGCTACCGTTTCCCGACAATCACCTCGCACCAATAAATCTGTAGACGCGTTAGGCACGCTTTTCAGGACGGGGGTTCAACTCCCCCCATCTCCAAAATTATTTGCTTAGTGCAAGGAAAGATGTCCGAGTGGTCGATGGTGCAGTCTTGGAAAGGCTGTGTGCCGAAAGGTACCGGGGGTTCGAATCCCCCTCTTTCCGATACAATCAAGAGTATTTTGGAAAAGGCTTTTTTGATGAGTCTAGGTCCTATGCAAAAAATATTTTCCTAACTCCGTCAGATTCGGAAGAAAGCAGCGGTAGGAATTTTATTTTTGTGCCGTAGTGTACCTAGATTCTTCAAAGAAGCTTTTTT
>JBOFTD010000252.1:0-5224 GCA_051651885.1 Treponemataceae bacterium | reverse complement strand
TTACCGCATTCGGAAAAAGCTGTGCAAGTTTAGCAAAATTTTCATCAGCCTTATTCGCCGTATACATTTTTAGTTTATCCATTATTGTTTGTTCCTTTATGTATGTTGAATTTTTTTAAAATTATCAAAAAATCATTCAGATCACTTTTATTTAATATATGATTTTCAGTTTTTTCAGAATAATCTATAACATGTATACCTTCTAAATCAGAATAAGGGGAAGAATATTCTTTTTCTTTTAGAGTTGCAGACAAAAGAACTTGTGTATTCATTTTAGATAGTTTTTGTAAAATTCTTCTTTCTTTTTCTGTTGAGATTTCACCATCTCTGAAAGAATCAATTATAATAGGAAAAGGTAAGTTAAAAAAATTATGGAAAGATACTAGTTTTGCATAATAATACAGTTGAGCATCACTTCCCGAAAAATTTTCATTCTGCTTTGTAAAAAGTGATTCAATTGGATTGTCCTGAAGGGGATCTATGTCGGTATAACTATTCTTAATCATTTTCAAAAGCTTTTCATTTTTTCCTTTTACGTTATCCTTCACTCTCTCAACAGTTTCTTTTTGCAATTTAATTTTATTTTTTATTTCTAGTAAATTTTGCCTATTTGTTTTCAGCTTATTTAAAATAGTATCAGCCTTTTTTATTTCATGCCTATAGAGAATCACATCATACATTTCTTGATCTTTACTATCTATGATATTAGCATATTCCTTTTGTCTATTTTTAAGTTGCTCGTTTAAATCAACTAGCAAATTTCTTCTTTCATCGATTTGAGATTTGATCGAGCTTCTAATCTGATTTCGTACATATTCATTTGTTAAATCAAAACAAAAATCATCTGCCACTTTATAAGATATATCTTCACTTCCACAAGATAAACAAACAATTTTCCCCATCTCGATAATTCTATTTATTGAATTTAAATCACTTAGCAAATTTTCTTGCTTACTAATTCGTGTTTCCTCGTGTCGAATATCAGTTTTCAATTTGCTGACTTTAGCATGTACTGATTTTAGCTTTTTTTTTAATTCAATTACTTCGCTTTCATAAGTTGATGAAAAAACCATTTTTGCTATTGCTTTATTTTTACTTAAAAAAGTACTTTTTTTTTCTTCTTTTGCTATAATTGCTGTAAGGTTTTTTTCTTCTATTTTTAATAACCTTATCTCTTTTTCTACTTCATTCAATTTATTAGAAGGATACATCATTGATTCAATCATCAACTCAAAATCTTTTTTAGTTCGATAAGAATGGTTTTGAATATTTGAAGTGTCTCTTTTGTCTTGTGCTAAAAAAAACAGTTGAAAAAAAACAAATAAATCGGTCTTAATTTTTAGAGAGTCTTTTTCATATACTGGTAGGTCAAAAATATTTTTCGTAAAAAAAATATCTTTAAAATCTGAAACACTATTAAAAAATTCTAATTTTTCTTTAAAAATAACGAGAAATGTTTTATTTTTTCTTACGACTTCACAACTTTCATTAGAAACCGTGAACTGACAATAGTAATAATATTCCGAATCATCAAATTGACAAGGGAAAATAGCTTCGTTACCAAGTGCATACATCAATGATTGGAATACTAGCGTTTTCCCCCTGTTATTATCATTACTTAGAATTATATTGACACCTTCTGAAAAAGATTTTTCAATAAAAGCTTCGGAAAAATTTCCAAAAGCAACTTTTAATATCCTAATCATAGAGACCTTCCTTAATTCGAGCGATCAAGTATTTAACAGACAATTCCCCTAAACTTATACGAGAATTTATATTTTCATATATATGAGAATATATATCATCAGTAGATAAATATTTACTCTCTTTAGTGCTTTTAATTATTATACTTAATAATTTCCATATATTTTTCTTATCATTTTTGTTAAAAAAAAGCATTGCTAGCTCAGCATGGCACTTCAATAATTCATCTTTTATCTTTTCTTCATCAAAATCTTTCATGGATGCAACTAGTCCTACTGGTAGATTAGTTGCAAATAACTCAGCTCCTATAATTCGATTTATTAAAAGAGTTGATATATCTTCCGTCTTAAGATATTTATTATACGTCAATACCTCTTTTGGATAAATGAGTTCTTTGTTTTCGAGGTTTATATTTTTCAATTCACTTTGCTTATCTCGTATATCATCAAAAACACTGTTATAAAATTTATCGTCACCAAATTTTTTTTGTTTTAGAGGAATCAACTTTTTAATAATATCAGGTTTTGTATATGTGCAAATAGCAAATTTTACTTTATCTAAAAAATATAATACATCTTTTTCTGAGGGCACACGCTGAGTTCTCCTAAATATTTCCGTTTCGATCCCGTGTTTTATACTTTCGATACATTTTTCATCAAAATCTGATATAACATAAAAAATTTTCTTTTTAAGTTTATTAATAGCGTTAAATTTTTTTAAAAAAAGAATGTAATCTACAAAAGGGAAATCTGATAGATAATTATTAAAAAGTGTATATAAAAAACTGCCAATTTCTTTGGGACAATTTTTTTTACACCCTTTTGATTGAATATCATAAAGTTTATCAACTTGTTCATTTGAACAAGTTACATCATTAAAGCAATCAACTAATATATATTTTATACTTTTCCTATCACTATGCATTGCAAGCATATACAAAGAAGAAAAGGTTTCATAATCAGAGCAGTTTTTACGTGTTTTTTCTGTGTTTTTAATAATATACGGCATATTGCCCTTAAAACTATTAATTTTCAACCTGATAACATCCTTTTCATTAGTTTACCACAAGTAAAGCTATATGTACAATTCTTTTTTGAGTAAATTTATTTGTGCAACAAAGTTTAAGTTTTTATCTGGCTGTTTTTCTTTATAGGCATTTTTTTCTAGTCGTTCAATTTCTTTTAAGAGTTTTGCTTTTTTTTCATTAATTTCAATTTGTTTTTCTAGGGTGTTTCCCTGTTCTACGTGAATTGCGCCTACTTGTACAATGATATTTTCCCAAACAGTATCAAGGTTAAGTCCTTTTAATTCAATAGCCAAACTGTCTTTTTCTTGCCATTCAGTTTGTAACAACTTGGTATGATAAACGACAAGCTTTTGCTCGCCGTCATATTCAAGTACCATGAGCATATTTTGCGGTATTAATTTTGAAATACTTGTTATACTTCGTTCGCTGAAATTTTTCTTTTTCAAGTGAATAAGTAAAACATACCATGCCGTAACATGAATGCCAGATGCGATCGTAGTAGTGTCTTCAGTAATTTCATTAATAATGGTAATACGAGAAATATCTGCATCGATTTTTTCTTTTGCTTGATTATTCAATTGTAATTTTGTATATATCGCTTTTTTGTGAAGAGGTTTAGATAATTCACTTGTTTTTGGAAGCCCTTTCATATTTTCTCCACTGATTATGTTTATTTCACCACTAAAAAACAAATAAGCTCAAAGTCATCAAGTCCTTTTATTTCACTTGCAAGTAATTTTCCCTGCGTACCTGTTAAAAAGCTATCAATATCGCTTTCTTGTTTAACGTCAATAATAGAAGAAATAGCAAGGCCTAATAGTTTAGAAAATTCTGTCATTTTTTTTCCATCTTGTGTTTCTTGATTAAACTGCTGATACAATTCGGGGATAGGATCTTTTTTTTCTTTGCATAAAAACCGCATAGTATCAAGCATTTGTTTTGGTGAAAGGTGGTTGCAAATAATGTTACCCTGATTATCAATATAAACCATATAAAATGGATGCAATCGGTTTTGGCTATTACTATTTATACTTTGAGAGCGATTTTTTAAAACATATACAACACCCGATGGCGTATCTGTGGAGGAGGGAACAACAGAATGTAATCCAAAAGGAGTTTTATCAAAGTGCGGATGTATTTTTATATACTCAAGCAAATCAAGTCTAAACTCATTTAACCCTAAATCCATAATAGATATTCCTGTTGTCATGTCTTCAATGTCAACAACTTCTTCTTGTAAGCGTTTCAGTTGTAATTTACGGTATTCAAGATCTATCTTTTCTTCACTACTTAAAATATTGTCATCGCCTGTAGCGGTCATATCAACAATTTTCATGCGTGTTTCTACTTTTGCTTTGAGGTCGATATATTCATCAAGTGTTACATCTGGCCAAAAATTGACAAGTTGAATGCTGGTATTTTGACTACCAATACGATCTATTCTTCCAAATCGCTGAATAATACGAACGGGATTCCAGTGAATATCATAATTAATAAGGTAATCACAATCTTGTAAATTTTGCCCCTCAGAGATACAGTCAGTTGCAATCAAAAAATCAATTTGTGTTGTATCATTCGGCATAAGCAAGTGTTTATCTTTAGACAAAGGAGAAAAATAGGTTAATACCGTGTTAAGATCGCTTTTGAGTTTTGGTATATTTGTTCTCCCCTCAACAGAGCCTGAAATCATCGCTGAATAAAGTCCAAAGTTGTCTTTTACGTATTTACTCACATTATCATATAAATATCCTGCAGTATCAGCAAAGGCCGTGAAAATAATAATTTTATTGTTGCCCTCGTTAATCGGATTTTCGAGTTTATTTTTTATAACGGTAAATAATGCTTGTAATTTGCTGTCATACTCTGGAGTAATATCGCTCACCATTACAGAGAGTAACTCAAGTATATCCATATCTTTTACAAGGCTATCTTTCCATGATTTATAATCCATGTCAGCAACGTCAATTTTTACTTTTTTTCCAAAGGTAAAAATATCATCGCCATTTTGATCATCACTATCAAGCTCATCAGCAAGTGAAATATCGGTAAGATCAAGTTTAAGAGAAGAAGTTTTATCATAAGTAGCAATAATAGAAATTGTATTATCAAGCAGTTTTTTGATTCTTCGTATTGTAAGGTTAAAGGAGTATACAGAGCTTTCCATTCTCTTCATAAGATTGATAGCTGTTAAACGTTTAATACCTTGTTCTCGTCCACTTTGTGTTAAACCAAAACCTGCTTGCGTATCATCATAAAGTTCCGAATACTTTCCTAGCTTGCTTGGTAAAATAAAAAGTGTTGGAGTATAAATTGTTAGAGAAAGCTGCATTAGTTGTTCAAAAATTTCATTATAATTAGGTTATTGACTAGCACCTAAAAAATAAATAAGGTGTAAGTAGATGAAATTCAGTAGATTAAGTACATATAAAGTCAATAAAATAGTTTTATGTTTTAGTGAGGATATTACCGCAACGGCTGCAGCAAAAATTGTGA
>JBOFTD010000251.1:0-13483 GCA_051651885.1 Treponemataceae bacterium | reverse complement strand
TTTCTTCTTATGGAAAAGCAAGTGTAAACGCCTATAATATTTGGACTTTGTTTGGTCTAAATTGGATCTCTCAGCTTGATACCTTTTTAAATATAACGTATGAAAACTGGGGATATTTTTTTATTTTACTGTCTATAATTTTTAGCTTTATAACCTACTTTTATAATAGAAGAAATCCTGCAAAAATTTTTTTAACGGCATCACAAATTATTATTTGTGTATTTTTATTTTCAGTTCGAATGCATGAGCGATATTTATTTCCTGCAATAGTTTTATTGCTTATCGCCTTTATTTACTATCCAAAAAGAGAACTTTTTTTCTCCTATCTTTTATTTTCGACGGCTCTTTTTTATAATAGTGCACATGTACTCTTTTTTTACGATCCCGGCTCTTTTGATTGGAATGATATGACTTCACGCATTTTTTCTTTGTTCACGGTCTGCGTTTTTATTTTTTATGCCATAATTCTTTTTAATCTTGCTCCGAAAAAGAAAAAACAAGATAAAATAAAACGAGAGAATAAAAACAAAGAGAAAAATGTATTACATTCCGATGTGCAAAATATCTCTTCAGTAAAAAATACTTTTTTAATTCGTCAAGGAATTCAAAAAAAAATATATATGCACAGAGATTTGGTTATTGTTAGTGTTTTGACATTATTCAATGCTTTTTTGATTTTTCATGATTTAGGCTATCGTTTTGCACCGCAAACAACATATACAATCAAGCAAACGGAAGAACTTATTTTTGATTTTGAAAATCCTGTCAACTTACGTGATATTGGGTTTTTCCTCGGAAACCGTGAAAATAGAAAATTGTTTATTAGTTATAAAATAAAGGGAGATGATAATTGGTTTAATATTGGAGAGGATAATCAGTCCTTCGTTTTGGTGTCTGTTTTTAAGTGGGCGCATCTTTCTGTTAACAAAACTGTTTCTGCGATAAAATTATATGCACAAAGCGACTCAATTCAATTGGGTGAACTTGTTTTCGTGGATGATCGCGGAATGTTTTTAAATCCGAGTAATCGGCAAGACTACAAAGCACTTTTTGATGAGCAATTTTTTTATGATCAAAAAGAAACGTTTCGCTCAGGTACTTATTTTGATGAAATTTATTATGTGCGCACAGCGTATGAATACGATCAAGGATTGCCTGCCTATGAAAATACTCATCCGCCACTTGGCAAAATTTTGATTATGATGGGAATAAAATTATTTGGATTTAATCCTTTTGGATGGCGCTTTATGAGTGCTTTTTTTGGCGTTTTAATTATTCCGATTTTTTTCTTCTTTGCGAAAAAAATATTTAATTCAACTTTTTTTGCAAGCTTTGCAGCTATTTTACTTTCAGCGGATTTTATGCATTTTGTTCAATCTCGCATTGCAACAATTGATATTTTTGCCTTCTTTTTTATTGTATGTACGTATTATGCAATGTTTTGTTATACAAAGAGTAATTTTTTTGACATCAATCAAAAAAAATCTTTTTTATTGCTTGCAATTTCTGGTATTACGTTTGCACTTGCAACAGCTGTAAAATTTATTGGCCTTTATGCAGGACTTGGCCTTGCAGTACTTTTTTTTATTCATCTTACTCAATGTTATAATGTATATCGCCATGCGGTTTCTTTAAAACCTTCAAAACAAAACGCGGAGCAGCAAATAATTGCTCGCCTTTTTCTTTCTCATTTATTAAAAACATTATTTGCTTGTTTTGTTTTTTTCATTATCATTCCTACAATAATTTATACGCTGTGCTATATTCCAGTGCAAGGAATAGAGGGTTCAAACGTTTTTGAAAAAATGATTGCAAATCAGCGATCGATGCTTTCTTATCATACGAGTATTACGGCGAAACATCCCTTTGCATCACGGTGGTTTGAATGGCCATTGATGATAAAACCAATTTGGTATTACACAAGTAAACTTTCAGCAACGCATAGTGAGGGCATTAGTTCTTTTGGTAATCCGTTTATTTGGTGGCTTGGAATTCCTGCCTTTTTTTACATGATTTTTCTTGTTTTTAAGAAAAAAGATTCACTCGCACTTTTTTTTCTCATTGCCTTTATTTGTCAATATATTCCATGGATTTTTATTAAACGTATCACTTTTATTTATCATTTTTTTCCCACAGTTCCATTTCTTATTTTTATGATTGTTTACAGTGTCTATACATTCAGATTTAAAAAAGTATCTTTTGCAATTATTGTATCTTATCTTGCACTAACTCTTTTATTATTTGGAATATTTTATCCAGTGCTTGCGGGAAAGCCCGTAGAAAGCTCGTACGTGAAAAAATATTTACGATGGATGCCGTCATGGTATTTAGTTTCTTAATTTTATATCAGAAGTATTTTGTGCTTTTGATATAAAATAGTGAATCGAATTTGTAGGTTTTCATTATTAAAAAACTATTATTTTATAGCAAGATCTGATATTTCTTTTCGCCAAGCAGGCTTGTTTTCGCGAGATTCCCATTCAATAATACGGTTAATCGTAAAACGCCGTAAATCATGCATATTTTCGAAATGAAGCACCCCAAAACGGCCTTGCCCAATGTACATGATTTTTTCATTTGCGCCAAGTTTTTCTGTCTCATTAAGAAATTGTAAAATGCAATCAAAATGTGCCGGTGTACCAGTCGTTTTATCCGTTAAGGCACTTGTAATATCTTGAATAATTTGATCGCATTTAGCACACGCAACTTTTGGAAAATCAATTTTTTTAACAGGGTAATCGATGGTCTTTTTTTTATTTTGTTGAGTATCTTTAAAATTTTTTCTTTTCTTAGATCGATGAACGTCTTTTGATTGATTTTTATCTCTCATATTACTTCCTTGCTTTTAAATGATTTTCAACTATCCGTGTACTTAATACTTGTGCAATTCTTTGAATTGCACCATCAACATAATATTCATCATGAATTTTACTTCGCAGTGCTAAAATCTGAGGTGGTATTGGTTTTGTTGAGTCTTTTACTAAAGGAATCATAAAATCTCCGAAAAGGCATTTTCTATTTGATATACTTGCTCTGGAAATTGGGGCATATCAATCAACAGCAAGTCAAAACGAATAAAGCTGTTGCTATATTGTCGATAAGAATCGATAAATAATTTAGCAGTTTCTATCATTCTTTTTTGTTTTCTTTGATTTATTACTTTTTCAATAGAATCGATCGACCCATTTGGCCATGTTTTTACCTCACAAAAAATGATGGTATCATTAATTGTCGCAATAATATCAATTTCTCCACTTTGCTTTCTCCAATTTCGTTCTATTATTTCATATCCGTTCTTTGTTAAAAAATGCGCAGCTCGATTTTCTCCAATATCACCTTTTGATTTATTTTTTTTCACCAGTAATTTCTCTGGGATCAACAACACGCAGAATAAAAATCATTTTTTGCTGATCTGGCGGAATCGGAATTCCTTCAAGTTTTTTGCTGGAAGCTTCTTCGGGAATAATTTTTAACTTTGGTCGAAGTGGCGATGTTGGATTTATATCTACAACATGTGCAAATTGTCCGGTGTTTAAAAGAACAACGGATCCAACCGGATAAATTCCCATGCTTTGAATAAAGGCATTGACCGCATTAGGGTTGTAATAGCGCCCAGAATTTGAAATAAGAAAATTCATTGCCTCAGCCCCAAGCATTGAATTTCTGTATGGTCGATGTGAAACCATAGCTTCAAAAGCATCTGCGACGGCAACAATAGCAGCTCCCATCGGAATCTCAGCCCCTTTTTTTGCGCTCGGGTAGCCAGTTCCATCATATCGTTCATGGTGATAAAGTAATATTTGTGCAATAACTTTCGGATATTTTTCTGAAACAGCAAAAAATCCATTGACCGTGTGAAATTTCATTTCTGAAAATTCTTCTTCAGAGAGCGTTGTTGTTTTATTAATAAGCGTTTCGGGCAACTGCAACATGCCAATATCATGTAAAAGTGCTCCTGCAACATAATTTTTAATTTCAGGCTCTGTTATCGAAAGTTTTTTTGCAATAATATACGTGATAATTGCAGTATTTATGGCACTTTTTTCTAAGTATGATAATACGTTTTCGCCAAGCAAAATGAAGCTTAACACCATATTCGGATGTTCTTTTACAAGATTAATAGTTTCGTCAACGAGTTTTTCAACTTCTGGTAAGAGATTTTCATCGCTGTTTAGCTTTTTTGAAAATAAAATATTTATTTTGCTAATTAAACGTTCATATTCAAGGTATAGAGGGTTTTTCTCAAATGAAAATTCAGAAAAAATATATTGTTTTAGCGTTGGTGAAATATTTTCTTGTTCTTCATCAATTAAATCGTCATAGTCTGAAAGTTCTTCTAAAAATTGATCTAGATCTTCAACATAGTCAGCGGGAAGGATCGTTCCGTATGTTACAAGATTTGAAATATTCCAGTTTTTTAGTGCATCTAAATGAAATTGTGTTATAGGTTTTTTTTCTGCTAAAAACATATTTTTTTTATCATCAAAAAAAACAGGTGTCGAAAACTTTGTTCCACACTGTAAATCTTTTTTCTTTATGTAATTCATTGTAATAATAATAGCATTTTTTTTGAACTATATCAATTATATAGTTAGTTTTCTAATGATAAAGGAAAGTCTTTTATTAAAAAAAGAAAGAGATCGGAATAAGTATTTTGATATTTTTTAATTTTTTTGTATAGGGTCTTTAATACGATTTAGAATTCTAGATAGTAGCGGTTTACTTATCGGAGTTTTCCCCTTATCGTTTTTTCATCCCCAATAACCTCGATTACTTGCGTATTGCTAATTGGAATTAAGGGGATTTTACCTTGATATTTTTGGTAAATATCCTCGATGGCCTTTGTAAAAGGTTCACTTTCATAATGTGGCAATGGATAGAAGTCAACAATTCCCAATCCTGCATAATTTTTTAATTCTGGAGCTTTATCCGTGTCATCAACAGAAGCAAAGTAGTCAATATTTTTTGATACGATAATGCTTCCTGCTGAAGCACCAATATATAACTTTCCCTTTTGAATTTGCTCGATAATAACTTTATCCACCTTAGTTTTCCTTAACTCTTGCATAAGATAAAAGGTATTTCCTCCAGAAACATAAATCATCTCATTTTGTAGCAAGGTGTGTGTAATTTCTTTTTCAGTTTTTTGCTCAATATTAAGAACCTCCACAATTACACCGAGATCACGAAAGGCCTTTTTGTCATCGTCTATATATGCAGTATAGTCTTCTACAAGGCTTGCTGTAGGAATAAAAGACACTGTTTTTCCGTGAAGTGTATCGCCATAAAAATCATGGAGATAGTTTGCACTATCACAAAAAGATGATGTTAGGAATAATTTTTTCATGTAGTACCACCTTTTTTAATGGATTAAGAAGTATCGCACATCACACAAAAAATATACGAGATATCTGTACTAATATTTTTCTTCTTTTAATGCAGTTTCAAATTTTTCATCTATATTTTTTTAATTAAGGTTTATCCGATCAAAAAAAATCTCGGTGCTATAAAAAAGGAGTCCCTTTTGTGCAAGAACTCCTTTTGATTAAAATTTATTTAGCGAATAGTGGGGCAAATTTTTCCCAGTAGCCATAGACAAAAATACCTGCAACAATTAGCGGTATAATGTATGATACATAAAATCTCATTGCTTTGTTGTTTGGAAATTTAATGCCATTTCCTGTATCGGCTTCAGTAATAAAATTATTCCATCCCCAGCCCTTATTGTGGCAACAAAACAATAAATAAACCATAGATCCTAGTGGGAGAAGATTATTGCTAACAAAAAAATCTTCGAGGTCAAGAACATTTGTTCCTGATCCCATTGGCTGCCAGTTACTTAAAATATTAAATCCTAAGGCACACGGAAGGGAGAGAATAATAATAAGCACAAGGTTAATCCATACAGCTTTTTTGCGACTCCAGTGAAGTTGATCCATTGCAAAAGCAACGATGTTTTCAAAGACGGCTACAACAGTTGTCATAGCTGCACAACCCATAAATACAAAAAATAAACTGCCCCAAAGGCGTCCCCCAGCCATTGCATTAAAAATATTAGGAAGCGTTACAAAAATGAGACCAGGTCCTGCTCCCGCATCAACGCCAAAGGCTGCTGTTGCAGGAAAAATAATTAATCCAGAAAGAAAAGCGACAAGTGTATCAAGTCCCATAATGTGAATAGATTCGCCTGTGAGACTGTGATTTTTTTCGATGTAGCTGCCAAAAATTGCCATTGATCCAATACCCAAGCTGAGCGTGAAAAAAGCTTGTCCCATTGCCGCATAAACTGCTTGTCCTAAGCCATTTTCGACCATTGCAGAAAAGTTTGGCTTCAAGTAAAATGCAAGCCCTGCAGAGGCTCCTTCGAGTGTTACAGAGCGCACAACAAGAATCAGCATGACTATAAGTAACCCTGACATTAAAAATTTTGTTGTTTTTTCAACACCGTTTCGTAAGCCAAAACTACAAATGACAAAGCCGATAACGATTGCAATAATCATCCATAAAACCATTTGAACAGGACTTCCAAGCATTTGTGTAAAGGCCGATCCAATTTGATCAGGATTTAATCCATCGAGCTGACCCACTGAGCTTTTATAAATATACGAGAGCATCCATCCTGCAACAGTTGTGTAAAACATCATCAAAAGGTAATTTCCTGCTACGGCAAAAAAACTAAAGATATGCCATTTTGTTCCTTTGGGCTGTAAGGCCTTAAAAGATCCTGCAACACTTTTTCGTGAAGCACGTCCAACCGAAAATTCCATTACCATAATTGGCAAACCTAAAATGACTAAAAAAATCAAATACATAACAACAAAGGCTGCTCCACCAAATTTGCCTGTAATATAAGGAAATCGCCATACATTCCCCAATCCAATTGCACATCCTGCCGACAAGAAAAGAAAGCCCAATCGGCTTCCAAGCGTTTCTCTTTGTTCTTTCATGTTTGCTCCTTCATTTTGCTTGGTAAAACCTTGCAAAACAGCGATTTTCGTGATTTTTTTCATTTAATAAAAATCGCAAATTAAAGTTTAGAATAATGGGTAATTTTTCTATTTTGGATAGATTTTGTTATAGAAAATTAGTGACAAAATTCTGAAAATAGTACTTTTTGCTTGCAGGACAATTTTTTGTTCCCCAGTTTAAGCAGGTCATACGTATTTTTACAAAATCATATAAAAAAAAATAATTTTATGCAAGCTATTTATGGACACGGCTTTTATTTCTTTCATGTATAAAATTGAATCGTAATAAAAGTATTAATTTTTTTTATTATCGCCTTGCAAAAAAATGAGCAAGAAGGTATTCTGTTTGTAAGCATTTATTGGGGTCTAATAACCCTAATTTATATAATTTTAAGGACGGTATTATGTCAGAAAAAAATCTTGTAATGATCGACGGTAACACAGCCGCAGGTCAAGTTGCTCACTCTTTGAGTGAAGTCATAGCGATTTATCCTATTACCCCTTCAAGCCCTATGGGAGAGGTTTCAGATGAGTTATCTGCACGGGGTAAGAAAAATATTTGGGGAACAGTTCCAGAAGTTGTTGAGCTTCAGTCAGAAGCAGGGGCAGCGGGTGCCGTTCATGGTGCTTTAACAACGGGTGCTTTAAGTTCAACATTTACCGCATCCCAAGGCCTTTTGTTGATGATTCCTAACATGTACAAAATTGCAGGTGAATTAACAAGCACGGTCTTTCACATTGCAGCTCGAGCTGTTGCTGCAAGTGCTTTGTCAATTTTTGGCGATCACCAAGACGTAATGGCATGTCGACAAACTGGTTGGGCAATGCTTTCTTCAAACAGCGTACAAGAAGTTATGGATTTAGCCGTAATTTCTCATGCGGCAACATTAAAAAGCCGCATTCCATTTCTTCACTTCTTTGATGGTTTTAGAACATCTCATGAAGTTCAAAAAATTGAAGAAGTTTCAACAGAAATCATGCGTAAAATGATTAGCGATGAATTAGTTCGTGAGCACAGAGCACGCGGATTGACTCCACAAAGTCCTTCTTTGCGCGGAACTGCACAAAATCCTGACGTATATTTCCAAGGACGCGAGGCAGTTAATAAATATTATGGAGCAGTTCCTTCTATAGTTCAAGGATATATGGATGATTATGCAAAATTAACGGGTCGCCAATATCACTTGTTTGATTACTACGGTGCAAAAGATGCGGACAAAGTCATTATTCTTATGGGATCTGCTGCAGATACCGTAGAAGAAACTGTTGATACTCTTAATGCAAAGGGCGAAAAAACAGGACTTTTGAAGGTGCGATTGTATCGTCCCTTTAGTGCTGAGCATTTTGTTAAAGCACTTCCTGCAACCGTTAAAGCGATTGCTGTTCTTGATCGAACAAAAGAGCCAGGATCACTTGGCGAGCCTTTGTATGAAGATATTCGTACGGCAATTGGCGAGATGCAAGGAACAGGAAAATGTCCGTTTAAAGATTATCCTTTAACACTCGGTGGACGTTATGGTCTTGGTTCAAAAGAGTTTACGCCTGCTATGGTAAAAGCTGTTTTTGACAATCTTTCTGCAAACAAACCAATTAATCACTTTGTTATTGGTATTGATGATGATGTTCAAGGATTAAGCCTTTCATACGATAAATCCTTCCACGTTGAAGAAGATGGAATGAGCGAGGCACTTTTCTACGGACTTGGTTCTGATGGAACAGTTGGAGCGAACAAAAATTCAATCAAAATTATTGGCGATGATCCTTCTCGCAGTGCACAAGCATATTTTGTGTATGATTCAAAAAAATCAGGCACAATGACCGCTTCTCATTTGCGTTTTGGAAAAAGTCGAATCAGAAAGCCTTATTTGATTACGCAGGCAAACTTTATTGCGTGTCATAAATTTGCGTTCCTTGAAACGTATGATATGTTAGAGCATATCAAAAAAGGCGGAACGTTCCTTTTAACCAGTGCATTTTCTGCTGATAAAGTATGGGATCACCTACCAGCGGAAGTTCAAAAACACATTATTGAAAAAGAAATTAAATTTTATGTGATTGATGCGATGGCTATTGCAGAGAAAGCTGGAATGGGCAGCCGAATTAACGTTGTTATGCAAACCGCATACTTCAAAATATCAGGCGTTCTTCCTGAAGCAGAAGCAATTACGCTTATTAAAAAAGCAATCGAAAAAACATACGGCAAAAAAGGTGCGGACGTCGTTGAAAAAAATATCAAAACGATTGATATGGCACTCGCTGGCGTTCAGCAAGTAAATTATCCAAAAACGGTTTCAAGCAAAACCAACATGAAACCTGCAATGCTTGAAGCGACTGATCCTTTTATCAAAAATATTCTTGGTGCAATTGCTGTAAACAAAGGTGATAGCATTAAGGTAAGTGAAATGCCTGTGGACGGAACATTCCCAACAGCAACAACTAAGTGGGAAAAACGAGGTATTGCAGAGCATGTTCCAACATGGAATCAAGAAACTTGTATTCAATGTGGAAATTGTACTGTTGTTTGTCCTCATGCGGTAATTCGATTCAAAAATGTAAGCGCTGCTGAGGCTGCAAAAGCTCCAAAATCATTTAAACTTGCAGAAATTAAACCAAAACCAGTCGATGGCGTTAAAACAACGCTTTGTGTATCGGTTGAAGATTGTACAGGCTGTGGCGTTTGTGTAGAAATTTGTCCTGCAAAAGAAAAACACGCAATTCAAATGAAAAACTATCTTGAAGAAAGAGAGGCTGGCGTTGCAAACTGGAAATTCTTTGAAAACTTGCCAGATGCAAAGTCAACTGAGCTTAATCTTGCAACGGCAAAAGGCTTAGCATACAAGAGGCCATTATTTGAATTCTCTGGTGCCTGTGCTGGCTGTGGCGAAACTCCGTATGTCAAAATGCTTACGCAAATGTTTGGTGATCGGGCAGTTATTGCAAATGCAACAGGATGTTCTTCTATTTATGGAGGAAATCTTCCTTCAACTCCGTATGCTAAAAATGCTGACGGACACGGGCCTGCATGGTCAAATTCTTTATTTGAAGATGCTGCAGAGTTTGGATACGGTATGCGTTTAACGAGCGATAAGCTTGCTGTTCACGCACGCGAAGTTGCGCAAGAAGTAAAAACAAAGGGAATTGCCAGTGCAATTATTGACAAGCTTTTAAGCAATACGCAAGCTGATGATGCGGCAATTGAAGAGCAAAAAGCAAATGTTGAAGCTTTGAAAGCAGCACTTAAAAATGAAAAAGACAATCTTGCACAACAACTTTGCTCACTTGCTGATCATTTTATCAAGCGTTCTGTTTGGGTGCTTGGTGGTGACGGATGGGCTTACGATATTGGATTTGGTGGCCTTGATCATGTTATTGCAAGCGGACGCAACATCAATCTTTTGGTAATGGACACTGAAGTGTACTCAAATACAGGTGGACAAATGTCTAAAGCGACACCAATTGGTGCTGTTGCAAAATTTGCTGCGGCAGGTAAACCGATTGCAAAAAAAGACTTAGGTGCGATTGCTCGAAGCTATGGCTATGTATACGTTGCACAAATTTCAATGGGTGCAAATATGGCTCAAACAATCAAAGCCTTCCGTGAAGCAGAAAGCTATGACGGCCCTTCAATTATCATTGCGTACTCAACTTGTATTAATCACGGAATTAACATGACAAAAGGAATGACAAACCAAAAAGAAATTGTTTCTTGCGGACTTTGGCCATTGTATCGCTATGACCCTCGTTTGGTTGAACAAGGAAAAAATCCTTTCCAACTTGACAGCAAAGAGCCTGACTACAAGCTTGCCGATTTTATGTATAAAGAAGTTCGCTTCAAAACATTAAAAGCTGCAGACCCAAGCCGAGCTGAAAATTTGCTAAAACTTGCAGAAACAAAGGCTAAGCGACAATATCAAGAGTTAAAATACTTAGCAGAAAGAGATTTCTAATAAAAAAATACTTTTTTTACTACAAACTTGATTAAGCGTTTTGTTGTAAGAGTAACTTCTTGCAGCAAGACGCTTTTTTATTTTAACATACTTAATTTTTTTTGAATTTTTGTTTTTTTACCTTGATTTTAACGGAGCAATTGAGGGCATTGTATACACCGCAAGATTTTTTATTAGCATGATTTTTTCGTTGGTACTTTTTGAAACAATGTCGTTTTGGCAGTTGCTCAATGCTTTTGAAGGGCTTGAAAAATTTTTTCCGTTTTTTAAAAAAAGACATTTTAGTTTAATTATCAGTTTGACGATCAACTTTATTCCACAAATTTTTATTACGTGGCACAAAATCAATCGTGCAGCTCGTGCTCGGTCTACAAAAAATCAAAATGTAATAAAAAAAACATACAGTTTTATTATGCAATTTTTTGCCCTCCTTTCTTGTTTGCTTCAAAGTGCCAAACAAACGCGCAAAGCGGTTTTAAATAGAGGATTTTTCTAAAAAATCACAAAATCAAATTGCAAAAAAAAATAAATTGTATATAATTAGTATACTTTTATAGGGGTGGGATACAATGCAAATTGCAAAAAGAAATGGCACGGTTGAAATATATGATAATGAAAAAATTTTGAGTGCGATTCGGGGGGCTTTTAAAAGTGTGAGCTCTGATGAATCGAACCCGCTCATTATTCAAATGGCAGAAGAGATTAAAAATGAAGTGCAAAGTATGCACAAAAAAGGAATTACCGTCCAAGTTGAGACGATTCAAGATATTGTTGAAAAAACGCTGATTGAGCATAATTTCTATGCCGAAGTAAAAAGTTTTATTTTGTATCGCGTTAATCATGCAAAAATGCGTTTTGGTCGATCTCATATTGCCGACCAATTTACGTCTTTTTGCATTGATGATGTGCTAAAAGCCATTCAAAATGAGTACAATACAGATGTTTATTCATTCGAAACGCTTTTTCACAAATTTGTTTCGCTTTCAAATGAAAATCTCAATGAAGCGGAAAAACTTTCGGCTCTTATAAAATCTGCGGTTGAGCTGACCACGCAAGAAGCACCAAAATGGGAGAATATTGCGGCTCGGCTTTTAATGTTTCAGTTTTCACTCCAGTTGACCGCCGACATGAAAAAACGTGGCATTACGTGTTTGTATGATAAAATCCAGTATTTAGAGGATCAAGGTTTGTACGGTGCGTACATTCGACAAAATTATACAAAGGCAGAAATTGATTATTTTGAAACTCTCATCGATAACTCTCGAAATAATTTGTTTAATTACAGCGGCTTGGATTTGCTTTTGCGCCGCTACGTGATTCGCACGCGTAAGCATATTCCGCTTGAAACACCGCAAGAAATGTTTATGGGCATTGCTATGCACCTTGCCCTCAATGAAAAAAAAGATCGTACTGCATGGGTTTTGCGAATTTATACAATTTTAAGCAAGCTACAAGTAACAGTTGCAACGCCAACGCTTTCAAATGCACGCAAGCCGTATCATCAACTTTCGTCGTGTTTTATTGATACCGTTCCTGATTCGCTTGAAGGAATTTACCGTTCAATTGATAACTTTGCCCAAGTTTCAAAGTTTGGCGGTGGAATGGGGCTTTATTTTGGCAAAGTGCGAGCGATTGGCTCTCCAATTCGTGGCTTTCAAGGAGCTGCAGGCGGAGTGATTCGTTGGATAAAACTTGCTAACGACACGGCGGTAGCTGTCGATCAGCTTGGCGTTCGTCAAGGATCGGTCGCTGTTTACCTCGATGTGTGGCACAAAGATATCCCTGAGTTTTTGCAATTACGCACAAACAATGGCGATGATCGCATGAAGGCTCATGATGTTTTTCCCGCTGTTTGCTATCCTGATTTATTTTGGAAAAATGTCCGCGATAATATTGATTCTACGTGGTATTTGATGTGCCCACATGAAATTTTAACCGTAAAAGGCTATGCTCTCGAGGATTTTTATGGGGATCAGTGGGAGGATCGTTATAATGAATGCATTGCCGATAATCGTATTTCAAAGCGTGAAATTCCCCTCAAGGATTTAGTGCGATTAATTTTGAAATCCGCCGTCGAAACGGGAACGCCGTTTGCTTTTAATCGCGACATTGTCAATCAGGCAAATCCAAATCCGCATCAGGGAATTATTTATTCTTCAAATTTATGCACAGAAATCATGCAGAATATGAGCGCCATTAAGACGGTTCGCAAAGTTGTAACAACGGAGGCAACGGAAGAAAATCCTGATGGCGAAACTGTTCTGGTGGAGGTTACTAAGCCGGGTGATTTTGTCGTGTGTAATTTGGCCTCGCTTGTTTTGGGAAATATCAACACTGACAACGACAAAGAATTGGAATTCATCATTGAAACGGTGGTGCGTGCCTTAGATAATGTGATCGATCTTAATTTTTATCCCATTCAATATGCGGAAATTACTAATAAACGATATCGCTCAATTGGCCTTGGCACAAGTGGTTATCATCATTTGCTGGCAAAAAAAGGCATAAAATGGGAGAGCGACGAGCATTTAACGTATATCGATAATCTTTTTGAGCGAATCAATTATT
>JBOFTD010000250.1:0-1930 GCA_051651885.1 Treponemataceae bacterium | reverse complement strand
ATCCGATAGGTATCAATATTTTTAAGCATTTGTTTGCGCGTTCGCCGATTCATATTTTTAAAAGACTGCAACGTGAATTGTAATTGCCGCTCCATAAAATTGCGATTTCCTGTTTCCACAAAATGGCGAGAAAGATTATACTGTGCATCAGCAGAACGCGGATCTGCTGTGATTGCTCGCTCTAGCAATTTACGAACATCTTCAATGTACCAGCGCAAATATTCATCTGCAGGTTTTAATTCTTCATATTGTTTATCAAGCAAATACTCGCTTAATTCGACTAAATCTTTTGCCCCAAGAGCTTTTTCATTTGGCAAAAAGTAAGCTTTTAGCTGAATAACTTCACGTAAATTATCTGTACGAATAAAATATCTCATCATTCGTGATTGATATAAATCATTTGCACCATATTCTTCCATTAAAAATTCATATTGAGCACGGGCTGCCACAAATTTACTCGGATCAACATCGCTTGCCCATTCAAGAAAAATATCGCCCAAAAGCAACACGCCATCTTTATCATTCACAAAATTATCAAGAACTTTACGGCGAACAATTTCTTCCGCCTTTTCATAATTGACTAAATCATACAACTCCATCTCTGAATATTGCAAACCAAAATTTTTGTCTTTCGGATAATATTGCAAACCGCGATCATACATTCTGCGAGCTCGATCAAATTGCTTTTCATCACGATATTTATCTGCATAGGCAAACATCCATTTTTTGCTTGGATTATAGGCAAGCCCATCAAGGAATTTTAACTCTGATTGTGGATAAATTTTATTTTCTAATAAAACATAGCCTTCTTTATACGCCTTGTTTGCTAAAAAAGGGCGCACAATAAATTGATTCGCAAGTTTTGCTGCAAAAAAACCGCCAATCGAAAGCAAAATAAGTATAAGAGCAGCAGGAAGAATTCGACTTTTTAACTGATAGCCGGCGGACGCTTTATACGCTTCATACTCTGCGGCACTTCGCTTTTCAAAGTTATGAGGAACCTCAATACTTGTGCCTAGAAGATTTCCTACGTGATCAGCAAGATTTACCGCAGGCGTTTTTTTAAGCACTAATTTAAAAAGATCAGAAACAACTTCTTCGGTAAATTCATTTTCAACAATTATTTTTTCAATTTCAAGGCGTAAATTAAGCGGATAATCATTTAAATTTTTAAGGAATAAATCGTAATCTTCCTTGCTAATGATATCATTTTTAGAATGATCGGCATTAAATGAGGAGTCAGCACGAGGATATTCTTCTTCATCGGCGACGAATAAATCATCATCTGAAAAATTAAATTTATCTGCAAGACTTTCCCCATCAAGATTAAATCCATCTACAGATCTATCTTTTTGCTCAATATCACTATCTTCATCTTCAATATCTGAGTCGTCAACCTCATCAGCTTCTTGATCTGCTTGCGTGTTATCAAAAAAAACATCACTATTTTGATCATCATCTTCAACCGACGTATCTATCAATTCTTGAGAAACGTCATTCTCGCTCTCTTCTTCAGCAGTATCAGATTGTTCAAGTTCTTGCTCAGCAAAATATTGCTCGGGGTTTTCATTTTCTATATCAGTGTCAAGATTTTCTTCTTGTGGCTTTTCTACAGTTTGCTCTTCAGCAGCAACATCAGCACTCTCAATCGTCTTTTCTTGTTCTGTCTCGTCCGCTAAATCGGAAAAACCAAAATCTGGCGAAGGCGTTTCCTCATCTTGAACAAGTTCTTGCTCAGTAATATTTTCCTCAGGGGTTTCATTTTCTATATCAATGTCAGGATTTTTTTCTTGTGGATTTTCTACAGTTTGCTCTTCAGCAGCAACATCAGCACTCTCAATCGTCTTTTCTTGTTCTGTCTCGTCCGCTAAATCGGAAAAACCAAAATCTGGCGAAGGCGTTTCCTCATCTTGAACAAGTTCTTGCTCAG
>JBOFTD010000249.1:0-2333 GCA_051651885.1 Treponemataceae bacterium | reverse complement strand
GAAAAACGCGTTTGCAATAAAATATCGCCTGAGTCCATTTCATTAAAAAGTCTTTGCACCGTAATGCCTGTTTCTTTTTCTTGATTCAAAATCACAAAAGGAATAGGAGCCGCCCCACGGTATTTTGGCAAAAGAGATGGATGCAAATTAATCCCTCCAAGCGGAAATAAATCTAAAAAGGCTGGCCTAAAAATTTTTCCGTAGGCAAAACAAACAAGAATATCAGGTCTTAAAAGAGCAATTTCATTTTGCACATTCTGATCAAGTTTTAAAGGCGTGAATATTTTCATTTTTTGCGATTCTAGTAAATTTTGATTGAGAGCATTTGCTGCTTGATGCACAGGGCTTTCGATAAGCTGCGAGCTTCTCTTTTGAGGGCGAGGAGGATTCGTCAACACTCCAACAACATGATTTTTTTTGCTCTCGACTAAATCAATAAGCGGCTGCGTTGAAACATCTGGGGTGCCCGCGTATACAATGCGCAACATTATTTTTTACCTATTTTTTGTTGTTCTTTAAGCTTTAAAAATTTCTTTTCAACCTTTTGTTTAAAATCCTCATCAGTAACACGATCAATAAACATAACACCTTCAAGGTGATCATACTCATGCTGAATAACACGTGCTAAAAGTCCATCTGCCTCGAGCGTAAAAGGTTTACCTTTTTCATCGAGTGCTTGAATTGTTATCTTTGAAGGCCGAGTAACTTCCGCATATATCTTTGGGATACTTAAACAACCTTCTTCAAAAGATTCTATTTCATACGATGTTGCAATAATTTGCGGATTAATAAAAACGCGTTTTATGCCATCATTTATTAAAATAATAAAAAAACGGTGCGAAAAACCAACTTGCGGTGCGGCAAGACCTACCCCATCTTCATTTTTCATCACGGTAAACATTTGATCAATCAACAAACGAATTTCATTATTCACTTCTTGTACAGGGACGGTTTTTTCTCGTAAAACAGGATCCCCTAAATGAAAGAGTTTCATATATTTACTGTATAAAATCCTGATATTTAAGTCAAGATGATTTTTATAATATGTTTCTTAAATTTATTTTAAAAATGATAATAAAAAACCTCCTGATTTAGTGAATGACAAAATCAGGAGGTTTAATTCATCTGCCTACAGAAATCCGTTTACACGAACGACCTATTTTTTTCATTTTAAAGACCTAAGTCAAGAAAAACATTTAAATAAAAAGCAGATCCCCCTGCAAGATGAGAGCCAAAATTTCCAAACTTTTTAGTTAGATCAACAGTCGATGTATCTTCTAGCCAACCACTCATCAACTCAGAATTTATATACGGCACAACATCATCGCTTGTACTATGAAAAAGAAAAACATTTATTTTTTTTTCACCTTTAAGATTTGAGATCCACGACCCTGAGAGTTCATTATCTCGCAATTTTTCAACTAATATCTTTCGTTGTGCATTATTTTCATCAAACATATTAGCAGTAAGAATTTCACTAATTGTAGTTGTTCCTATTTTTTGATTTATTTCTGCTGTTGTAAATTCCTTTGAATTTACCCACCCTTGATAGTTAGACACAAGCGGTTCTTTAAAAACCTTTGTGTAGTCTAAATTAAGATCATAAGAGGCATCCATCCCTATAACAATCAAAGGAACTGCAGCTGGCAACGCAATAGTATTTTTTCCCATTATTTCATGAAATGTTTTTTCTGGACTGTAAGGACCTGCACCAGCATATGTCTTTGTAAAAGAGATACTTTCTTTAGAAGCTTTCGATAATACGGCGATACTAACAGCCCCCCCTTGTGAGTAGCCAAGGTTATAATTACTCCCACTTGTTTTTTTCCCATTCGCTTCTAGATATTTTTGAGTTGCCTTAAATAAATCAAGAGAAGCTCTTGCCGTAGATTCGCTATGAAGATACGTTTGTGGCTTGTCTTTTGTTTTCCCAAAACCAATATAATCAGGCATAACAACTACATAGCCCTTCAATGCAAACCATGCATCATACTGAAATGTCTGCGATGGAGCTTCGTTATTTGCTGTAATAGTATAATGATTTGCTAAAACAATACCTTTAAATTGATTTTTTTCCCAATCAGTGTTATTGGTATAAATAACGCCAGAAAGTGTTATATCTTTTCCAAACTGATCTTTTGACAGATATTCAACATTTCGTGCAGAGATTTGAGGGTTATTCCCAGCATTTTCTTGTGTTGCGACGACGATGAGTTCTTCTTTTATCGCCTTTACATCCGCAAAACGCGTCACTGTCTGAATACCAGGAAAAATTTCGTCAGCAAGATCCCATAAAACATCAGTGCTCAATTCATTTGTTGCAATAACACTCA
>JBOFTD010000248.1:0-3634 GCA_051651885.1 Treponemataceae bacterium | reverse complement strand
GGATTTTTTGCTGACACAACCAAAAGAGACACGTTTTCGCATATTTTACATAATTGCTTAGAAATTGAATCAACTATTGCTCAATTTGAAAAGACTCTTGCACTCGGTGGTGAAAGTGATTTTTCTCTTATTGCTCAATTTTTGAATACTGCCAAAAATGACTCTGATATGGCAACTATTAAAAATAAAATTAACATCATTAACACAAATGCAAAAAATCTTCTGGACACGCAAATTCAGAACTTGGATGCTCTGATGCAGTTTATTATTAAAATATATGCCGATGCAAAACTCCCGCGACCTGCGACAATCTTAAATATTAATCTTTTATTTTCTTCAACGCGTAATAAAGCCCGTGCTGAAGAACTTGAAAAAAGTATTCCTTTGTGGCAAAATTTTATGCAGACAATAACAGCGTATACATCCGATGCACAAATTAATTCCTTAAATCAAACAGCTATCTCTTTTGGAAAAGGATAGTTATGAGTTTTTTGAGAAAGCCTTTCACCTATTCATTTTCAAACGCAACGATTATTATTATCGCAATAAATATTGGCGTGTATTTTCTTTCAACACTCATGCCTGTTTTGAAGTTTTTATTTTCCCTTCGTGTTCGATCCGTCATTGAAAATGGAATGTACTGGCAATTTTTTACCTATATGTTTATGCACGCAAGCCCCTCGCACATACTTTTTAATATGCTTGGACTTTTTTTCTTTGGCCTCTCTGTTGAGCGCTCTATTGGCTCAAAAGAATTTTTGCTTTTATATATGATTTCTGGGATTTTTTGTGGCATTCTAACCTTCGTTGTTTACTATTTTACTGGCAGCTGGAGCATTTTTTTACTTGGAGCCTCTGGTGCCTTATATGCCATTTTATTTGCCTTTGCCGTTTTGTTTCCTCGCTCAAATATCTATGTTTGGGGAATTTTACCCGTTCCCTCTCCGTTGATGGTGCTAATTTATGGCGGAATTTCACTTTTTAGTTTGCAAGCTCAAGATGGCGTTGCTCATTTTACTCATTTTGCAGGATTTATTCTCTCATGGATTTATATTCTTGTCAGAATGGGAATTAATCCAATTAAGGTTTGGATAAATGCGTATCGCTAATATTCGCCTCTCGTTTTTAATCATCATTTTTTCATCGTTTCCGAGTTTTTTTTTCGCAAATGAGCGAATTCGCTTTCCTCTTTGGACAATGCTTGATGCAGAGCCTTCAGTCGAATACAAATCGGCGTTGGATGCGAAGTTTTATCAATATGCCGTTGATGAAATGAAAGTGCTCGCTCCCTTTGTTATTGAAGGAATTATTTATGGCTGGAAATTCTCTTATACTCCTTCTGATCGCTTGCGAAATGTAAAGGAATTTTTTTCATTTGAGCCCTTGTATACCTTGCCAAAAGATGACAAAAATCTGATTTATAGCGACGCTATCCTTGAAGATAATAAGCTTATTTGTTGGATTGAATATAGGCAGGATGAGCAGGCTTCTCTTAAACGCAATGCATGGACTTCTGTGTTGTTTAAGAAAATTCGAGGCCGTGGGAATTCTGCTTTAAGTAACGGAGTTGCAGGAATAAAAGATGCGTGCTCTAGTGCGGTAAAAAATGCAGTTCATGAGTTTACTCGCACCATTCAAAAAAATAAACCAAAGGAAATTAATGGCGTTGTCGTCTTACAAAACTTTCCACAAATTACTGCATCCTCTGGCAAATTTGTTGCAACCGCTGATTTTTATATTCGAATTGATGAAATAATTCCGTATACTCAATTTTAGAAATCCTAAAAAAAGTGATTTTATTAATAACAAGTATTATTTATTAAAATTCTTTTATAATTTCGCCATAAGAAAACCAATTTTTTTTATAAGATGGCGATTTGCCTGCTGGAACTATAATCGATGATAAAGAGCGGCTATTAAAAGTATCGCTTGAAATAGTTGGCGGCTTCTCACTTGATATTAGTACACTGGAGAGATTATTGTTATTAGCAAAAGCACTGGATCCTATTGATTCAACAGAAGCTGGAATACTAACAGAATTAATCGCAATATTTTCAAAGGCACATTCGCCAATAGTTTTAATCGTATTCGGTATAAAAATTTCTCGAACAGAGGTTTTATTTTTAAATGCATTTGCAGCAATTTCAGTTATAACAATATTATTTACAACCTCTGGAATCGTCAACGACTCCACCACAATATTAGCATCAAAAACAACTCCTGTTACAATATGACGACTTGCCGAAAACATTATTTCAGGTACTTCAACTACACAAGCTGCAGAAACTCCTGAGTATTCATTACTAACAGTAATAACAGCTTTCCCCGGAGAAAGGCTTGTAACGAACCCTTCTTGATTAACGGCAGCGATAGTTGGATTGCTTGATACCCAATTATTAGTATTAGATCTTAAAGAATCTGAATTTTGTACTGCCGCATCTAGTTTTATTGATCCTTGGAACACCGCATTATTTCGATTAATTTCCATATATGTGTTGTTTTCTGCAATAAAATTTACGGTAATACTTACATTTGTAGCAGGCATATAAAAATAATTATATTTAATAGGAACAGCTTTTTGATCAATTAAATATTTCAAAGACGCTGGCTCTACAATTAATCCTGTATCAGGTTGTATCTCAATATTGACACGTTCTCCAACTTTAAAAGTTGATGAATTAATTATTATTTTACCGCCTGCAACATTTTTATCTATTGTTACATAATGAATATTCGCAGAAACAACATCTGCACATGAAATTAGTAAGACACAAACAAACAGAATATTTAAAATTAATCCCATTTTTTTCATCAAAGCCCCCAAGATTCCTTCGAAATAAAATACTATTCTTTAAAAGACAGAATAGCTTACATACTTTTGGATTTTACTTTGACATAGAATCAACGTTTTATATCAGAATATTATAAGTGAAATCATTTTTTTTGTCAACTAATTTAATTTTTTTTATTAAAAGTTTGCGATATCATTTTCCTTAAATGAGAACAGTCACTATTATTTTAAAAATAAAAAACTCAATCATGACAAAATTCTTTTTTTTGTCATTTAATCTTGATTTAAATATTTTTTTATGGTATACATTTTTTTAGAAAGAATTTTAGTCATTTGCGAGGGTTTTATGAAAGTCGTAATTATCGGAGCTCAGTGGGGAGATGAGGGCAAGGGGAAAATCGTTGATTTCCTTGCTGAAAAAGCAGATTTAATCGTGCGTTTTGCAGGTGGAGCAAATGCTGGCCACACAATCGTTATTGGACAGGAAAGTTATGCTCTTCACCTTGTTCCTTCAGGCATTTTATACGAAAATAAAATCGTGTATCTTGGCTCTGGTATGGTTATCGATCCAAAAGCACTCTTTGAAGAATTAGACATGCTTAAAAATCGTGGAATTAATTGGGAGGGGCGTGTTTTTATTTCTGATCGAGCCCATCTTGTTTTACCGCGGTACTGTGCAATCGATAAAGAGCGAGATGCTAAGCGAAAAAAACCAATCGGCACCACAGGGCGTGGCATTGGCACAACCTATTCTATGAAAAGTGAGCGAGATGGAATACGGATTGCAGACCTTGCATGGAGTGAAAAACTTGCAGAATTCGAAAAAGAAGATATTGCTTTTTT
>JBOFTD010000247.1:0-4335 GCA_051651885.1 Treponemataceae bacterium | reverse complement strand
TATCATCCGCATTTTTGGGTTCTCTTTATGGAGTAACAATAGATTTAGAAAACACAAAGGCATACATTCAAGCATGGGCAGGCAAAGAACATATTGCCTTCAAAGTTGTTGAAGCGGTAGGCCGTGTTGAAAAAATCTAATATTTTTTTTCTCTGCGACGTAATCTGTCGCCACCTCATTATAAGATTCTTACAAATGTAAGAATTCTCACTGCGATTATTCTTGCATTTTCTTTGATTTGAATGAAAACATATTTTTATTCAAGTATATAAAATAAGTGATTGTGTAAAAAGGAGAAAAAATGAAGTTAAAATCATTAGTGATACTTAGTATCGTATGGCTGGCGGTATTTATTGGGTGTGAAAATGCGAGTAATTCTTTTGAGGAGAATGCGGATCTTGGGTCAACGGAAAGTCCAACTCCCGCCCCCAGTATTACAAAAGAACAGTTACAAAGCCTGTATCTTTCTGCCGTTTCTTTGCATAAAAATACTTTTGTTGCATCGCAGGCCAGTGAAGTTCTTTATGGCTCGTACTGGGCAAGTTCAGAAGAGAGGGATCGTTTTGAGGCGGTTATTGCGAGCGTAAATACAATTCTTTTGGCAAATAAAGAAGATGATTATACCAGTGCTTATAAGACGCTTACTGAGGCACAAATGCATTTTACTCAAGCACGTCAGCAGGGTAGTAAACCTGTTAGTGCTGATGACTTAAGAAGTGCTTATGAGAAGTCTCTTATACTGTATGAGGAAACGCTTGAATCCCCTAATGGAGATGCTATTATCTCTGATACGTATTGGACAACCACGAGTGTTTTAACTACTTTTCAAAGCGTGCTTAGTGCAACAAAAAAAGTTATTGATGAAAACACGGAAGAGCTTTTTAATCATACGAATAAAAACCTAACGCAAAACAGAGAAGTTTTTGAGAATGCTCGCCAATTAGGTCACAAAATAATTACTAAGGATGTTCTTGCTGCCGCTTATAAAGATGCCAAAGAAATCGATGAAGAGACTGTTGCTGATTTTGATGGGGAGTTTGTTTTAGTTGTTGCATATTGGGCTACATACGAGGCAAAAGAGGTCTTTAATATTGTTTTAATGGAAACACAGACAGTCCTTACTGAAAATAATGAGACTTTTTACAATCAGGCCTATAGAAATCTTGAACAGGCTACCACAATTTTTACAGATACACGACAAACAGGGAATAGACCCCTTAATTACTATGATATTAGCTCTACCTATTCTATTGTTAATATGTATTATAGTGGAACTTTTCCTTCTGTAGATGGAAACGATATTCCTCTAAAACATTATTGGGTGCCTCATGAACTGTTCGATAGGTACTCTCTGGTATATAATGAAATGAAAAAAATACTTGATGAAGAAAATGAAGCTTTGTATGAAAATATTTATCTAAAAGCTTTAAAGATAAACAAAGAATTAAAAGAAACGTGGAAATATGGCACGAAAAATATTAAACGGAAAGAACTTATTGCAGCCTATGAAGACGGTGTTGTACTGTATAATAATACGGTTGAATCACCTGATGGTAAAGAAATAACAATTCATATGTACTGGGCAACAAGAGAAGTTTTAAGTGATTTTAATCTTCAATTGATCTATGCAAAAAATGCTATTGATATGAATGCTGCCTCTGAGTATAGCTATACGTATGGAAATCTCGTCTTGGGGCGTCGTATATTTGAAAGCAATCGAAAACTTGGTACTAGCTGGGTAACTAAAGATGAATTTAGCTCCTTTTATACCGAGAGCAAAGAGCTCTATGATAATACAGTGATATCAATTGATGGAAAAGAGGTTAAAGCAGATACGTATTGGGCTTCTCGTACTGTTAAGGAGGCTTTTGGGGTAGCACTCAATGAGGCAAAAACAATTCTTGATACTAATAACGAGTATTTATATATTGATGCGAGTAAAGTACTAGCATCAAAAAAAACTACTTTTGAGAAAAAAAGAAAACTTGGCACTAATAACTTAACTTACGATGATATTATGAACTCTTATACGAGCATGAAAGATATGTATGACAATACGATTGTCTCATCTGACGGTGAAGATGTTGCGTATGATTTATATTGGGCACCTGCTTCTGCAATGAATGCTCTTGATAGGGTATTGAAAGAGACAAAAACGGTTCTTGATACACATAATGAGAGCTTGTATTTTGCAACAAATGTAAACCTCGTTCAAGCAAAAACTATTTTTGAGGAAGAACGAAATCTCAAACGATTTCCCAATGAGATGCTTTGGAAAGCTTTCAAAACTGCAGAGCAATTGCATCAAGAGACAAAAGTTTCTGTTGATGGTAAAGAGATTGACTCTAATGTGTATTGGGCACCTTCTGCTGTACTAAATACTTTTAACGAAGAAATAAAAGAAGCAAAGAGTGTCTATTATAGCCATAATGGATCCTTGTTTTTTACGGCGTATACCAAGATTATTCAAAAAACAGAGGATTTTCTAAAGACAAGACTCCTCGGGTCGATACTTCCTATTCGCTTCACAAGAATTCATGTGAGCAAGGATGCGGCGGCTACTACTAAACCGCCGTATACTATTGCTTTTGAGCATCCTAATGACGGTGCTGGCGTGTATGAGTGGAGGGATGGACGTATTCCTATCACCCCGTTTCCTTTAATTAAAGGAGGTAATTCAACAATATCTTTAGGAATTCAGCATTATTTATTTGTTAATGAAAAATCGCAACTCTATGCATGGGGACGAAACAATGGTGGATCATTAGGAGATGGCACCTCAGGAGGTGAAAAGACTCGACCAACCTTGATTGATCATGGCGATAATATTCAATGGGAAACTGTTTCAGCAGGGCAAAGACATAGCTTAGGGATTACAAAAACGGGGGACCTCTATGCATGGGGAACCAACGCCGAAGGGCAGTTAGGAGATGGCACCACCGTTAATAAATACAGACCAACTCTTATTGATTCCCATAAAATATGGAAAAGTGTTGCAGCCGGGTACAATCATAGTTTAGCAATTACCACTGATAATAAGCTTTATGCGTGGGGACTTAACTCTAGTGGGCAACTTGGGGATGGCACTTTTATTAATAAAAACACCCCTGTGTTAATTAGTACATCTAAAATATGGAGGTCTATTTCTGCTGGTCAGAATCACAGCGTTGCTATTACTAAGGAAAATAAGTTGTATGCATGGGGAAGTAATTCGACGGGACAGCTTGGAATAAAACGAGATTCAGCCAATATTTTATACAATAAACCTGTTCTAATTGCGACCGATAAAGCTTGGCGTACTATTGTGGCTGGGCACGGCTACAACTTAGCGACTACGGTTTATGGTGGTACTGCAGGACATTTGTATACATGGGGGGATAATAGAAATGGATTAATCGGTAACAATAACATCTCTCTTTACTCAGACACTCCAAGGCTTATTCCGGGTTTTGAGTCAGTGCAATGGAGTTGGATTACTGTAGGCGAATCTGTTAGTGCTGGTGTTACTACTGACGGCAAAGCGTATATGTGGGGTAAGGCTTTTGAAACACCTGGCCCTAATTTAATCGAGAAGTGGAAACCGTAAGATAAGTTCTTTTTGTACAATCTTACAATTATTAAAGGAATTTAGCTTTTAATAAAGTGATTACCAACAAAAAAAGATAATCACTTTATTATTAACTATTTTTAGTAGACAAATGGGAGTTTAAGGTTTATACTTCTACGATAAAAAAAAGAATTAAATGAGGAGAAAATGGAATTAGTTAGCAAACAAAAATTTAGTGGTATTTTAAATGAAGTTATATCAATTGAAAAAGAATGTGATCTTTCATCGGAAAAAACAGCATTACTAAAAGATGCGGTTGAAACAATGAATCTTTTAGTTCCTGTTGTAGGTGAATTTAGTGCAGGAAAAAGCTCTTTGTTAAATAAATTTATTGGAAAAAATATTCTTTCAGTAGGAATTGCCCCTGAAACAGCGATTCCAGCAGAGCTTTATTATTCGCAAGAAGAATATATTGAAGGAGTTGACTCTAGTGGTAATGTTGAGAGAATTACTGATATTACTTCTGCACCTAGCAAGTACACCTGTATCCGTCGATATATAAATAGTGATTTTTTAAAACAAATAAAACCGATTGTACTGGTAGATATGCCAGGATTTGACTCCCCTTTAGATGCTCATAGTAAATCAATTTTTAGCTACCTCGATAAAGGTTGTCATTATGTAATATTGACACCAGTAGATGCAGGTACTGTTTCAAGCTCTATGTCAAAGCAAATTCAAAATATTTTGACATTTGGGAAAAGATGCACTTTTTTTGTATCAAAAAC
>JBOFTD010000246.1:0-23194 GCA_051651885.1 Treponemataceae bacterium | reverse complement strand
TCATCGTGATTCGACGGAAAAATATAATACGGATTTAAAGTTATCTTTGGATCCTCTCGATCAACCGCATTCAAAATCAAATAAGGAACACGTTGATTGCTCGAAAATGCTACTTGGTTCGTAATTGATTTAAAAGAATCTTCATTCAAATCATTCGTATTCATAATAATTATTTTTGCATGACGAGCTTCAAAAGCACGAAGCAACTCATTTTCTTCACTATAAGAAATAAAACTTAATCCTCTCAAATAAAGCACCAAATTACCAGCTTCCTCAATTTGTGATATCCCTAAAATTCGTATAATATCAGTGCTTTTATCAGGATTTTTTATTGAAAAATAAATATTTCGATACGCTTCAACAGTTCCCAAATTATATGTTTCATCAATAAAAAAGTATCGTTTTTTTACTTCCTCTTCTGCACGAATTAAAAAATATTTTACATCAGGATCAAAGGGAACAGCCTTTTCCAAGTCCTTAAAAATATAATAACTTTCAAGGTAACTCTCATTATTTAAAGCGGTAAATCCAGCCTTTTTCTTTTTGAAAACATCTTCACTCGTATCTGATAGTGAAGTCCGCATGTTCGTAAGCATATTCCATGCTTGCTGTGCAATTCGTTGTGCATCAGTATTTTCCTTATTGCTCCGCTTTTCAATTTCTTGTACTAACGTTGCGTAATAATGAGCCTCAAAAAATTTTTTATCCGTCAAAAGTGTTTCAGCTTTCTGTAATAAAACCTCAATCGATTCTATTTTTTCAAGAACGGGCTCTTTTTGAGGAATAATTTCAGGCTCTTGGGTTTTCTGAACTTCAGTTTTTTTAAGTTCAGCAAGACGATTTAATAAAAAAGACTCCTGCGATGAAGGGCTAATTTGAAAAGCTTTCTTTGCATAAATATCTGTCCAATGAAAATCTTTTTCGTTTAAAGATTTTTTTGCCAGTGCAAGATAATCAATAAAATCACTGGAGGCTGTTTTTTGATCTTCGATTTTTTGTTCCAAAAGAGGAAGAGCTATTTCTTCAACCGTAATCGTAATACTCAAAAGAATGAGCGTTACGATAAGCACATATTTCAAAAGATCAAAAAGAAAAGATTCTGTTTCTTTTACAATTTTTGTAAGGTCGAAAAAATACCATGAAAAAAAAATTAAAATTCCTGCAACTTGCAAGGTTGAAATAAGCGAACAATATTTTTTTAAAATATTTAAAATTTTATGCGAAAGTGCAAAATCTTCTATAATAATTGTAACGGAAGGAGTTTGATAAAAAAAAGATATTGCAGCAATAATAATGAAAGCTATAAAATAATACAGAGGAAAAAAAATTAATCCGCGCACCACAAACTTTTTCAGCTCAGACTCTCCTTGCACAATATATCAATTTTATAAAAAAAAGAGCAACGCCAATAACGCCACAAAGTATATTAGATGCCGCAGAATACAAAAATGAATGTTGCAGAATCCCCAAAGCATTTTTTATTTCTTGAAAATATTCTGTTGCCAAAAGAAAATAATTCAGATAAATGATTCCTGCGGTCACTAACAAAACAAGCAATATATTTATAAGTCGCCACGCAGATAAAAAAGAAAATCCCCAAAGCCCTAAAAAAGCAAAAAACATAAAACAAACAAGAATATAAGAAGAAAATCCTTTTTCATAAAGCTTAAATCCATTTATTAAAGCCTTTTTATAAAAATCATAAAAAAATTGCATATAGTTCGGAGCTTCAAGACTTTCACTGGTTTTAGTGTCACCCGTCAATAAAAGATTTTTTGCAAAATAATGATCTTTGAAAATATACGCTTTTAAATCAGCACTTCCAAGAATTGGTTGTGGAAAGCGAACTCCTGTTACGGTGTTGTCATTATTAACTTTTACAAAATAATAGATGCCAAATTTTGTCATTTGAAACGATTTTTCTGGAAAAAAATATAAATCAGTGTTAATTTCTGGTTCAACGAGCGGAAAAAATTGATTGATTTTAGGAAGCATATTAAAATAGCTTGGAATTGCAACGAACCATAAAGAGGCAATAATCACTGTTGTTAAAAACCATGCAAATAAATTACAAAGATTTTTTCGAATGCAATAAAAAAATACCCAAACGATCGTGACGCCACAAGCAAGCGGAAAAAAAAAGAAAAGCCCCGAAATGAAAAGCTGCGGAGCAAATAATGGTATGGATTTATTCAAAAGCAAATCTGATGATGCCGCATGAAGCATATACGCAAATGCAAATATCAATGAAAAAATAATGAGAACTGAAACTGCAACAAAAATGATGGAAAAATTTTTCATTAGTCAAGACAGTGTATCACAAATAATAAATAAAAACAAGCGAGCGTTTATAATTTCGTTCTGAGATTTCTCTTTTTAAAAACCCATAGCACAGAGAATTTTGGAAAGATATTTTCCCCTACCGATTTTATTAAAAAGTCTAATCCCACTCAACGTGAACAAAACGTTGCTCTAATTGAGGATTATTCCAAAAATTTTTGCACTGTTTTTTGTGAACAATAATTCCCCGTCCACGAGAAATATAACCGACAACCTCATCTTGAGGCGTGGGCAAGCAGCATTTTGCAAATGAAAATAAAAAATTATTGGTATCCCCAATACGAATTTTTGCTGTAAGCGGCGAATTTTCTTTAGTAAATTCATCAATGTGCTTTTTATGTTGTGCATGCTGTTCGTGCAAATCATGCTGGCCATGAGCAACCTTAGATTCCTCAACTTTTTCTTTTATCCGAAACGCTTCTTCGTTTTCATAAAGCCACGCACGAATTTTAGAACGAGCCTTCGAGGTTTTTACCACCTCAAGCTGATTTACCGTTGGATGTGCCTGCACATTAGTGATAATTTCAATTGTTTGAATATTTTGCAGCGGCTTTGTTAGCGGAATAATATGCCCATTCGCCTTTGCTCCATAAATTTTTTGCCCAACGGAGGTATGCACACTGTACGCAAAATCAATTGCCGTCGAGCCTGTTGGCAACTCAACAACATCGCCTTTGGGCGTAAACACAAAAATTGATTTTGCCAACAACTCCGCCTTAATGTGCATGAAAAACTCATCAATGCTCGCCGTATCATAATTTGTTACCGCATCTTTTAAATCCTTCATTTGCGAAACAAGCGTAAGATTTTCCACATTGACCGCATCCTTATTTGAGCCTTTTTTATACAGCCAATGAGCGGCAATTCCGTTTTCCGCTGCCTCATGCATATTACTCGTGCGGATTTGAATCTCGAGCGGTTTTTCTTCGCAAATAACGCTCGTATGCAACGATTGATATCCATTTTCCTTGGGCTTTGCAATATAGTCCTTAAATCGCCCATCTATTGGCTTCCACAGCGTATGAACCAAGCCCATAAGCGTATAACAATCACTTACGCGCGTACACAAAATACGCATGGCAAATAAATCGTAAAGCTCCTCTACACCTTTATTTCGCTTTTTCATTTTTTGATAAATTGAATAAAAATGTTTTGCACGGCTGGTAATTTGAATATGAAATCCTGCTTTTTTTGCAACCTCAATAATTTTTTGCGAAGCATTTTCTAAATACTGCGATCGTTCATTTTTTTTGAGCGAAACAATTTTTTTAATTTGATCAAAGGCACTGCGATTAATAAGTTTAAGCCCCAAATCCTCAAGCTCATCTTTTAAAGCCCCCATACCAAGGCGATTTGCAAGCGGCGCCCAAATATGCATTACATCATGGGCAAGTTTTTTTTGCTTTTCAGCTGAAAGATTTTTCGCGTTACGCAGCTGATCAAGCTTGTCTGCAAATTGTATAAAAATAACGCGAATATCGTCAATTAAGGCAAAAATCATTTTTCGGCAGGACTCAGCATGCACAAGCGTTTTTGATTTCATTGTGATACTGCTAATTTTCATGCACTCTTCAACAAGAGAAAACGCTTGCTCGCCAAAAATATTTTGCACGCTGATTTTTAACTCAGCAAGCTCTTCGGGGGAAAAATGTTCGATATTTTTTTTGTAAAACACTTGGTGAATCAAGCCTGCTTTAACGCACGTTTCATCCATATTGAGTTCTTGCAAAATTATTGCACTTCGATACGAATGCTCTTCATCCTCTTTATTGCGAAAAAAATTACTCAGAAAATTGTTCATTGGCAAAAATTGCTCAGTTGTTGACAGGGTTAATTTTTTTTCAGTGCTACTCATTTAATTTCCTTTTGTGCAATAGTTAGCCTCTCGTTCCCCTGCCAATCCCTAAAGGTTTTTATATGACAAAAAGAAGAATCTGTCAAGAGACTTCGAGTCTTTGCTGCATTATACTCCCCCGTTTCGATAAGAAAAAAGCCCTTTTCGTTTAAAAAATCCTTAGACTGAGCAATAATTTTTTTCACTAAATCCAAACCGTCAAATCCTCCGTCAAGGGCAAGGGACGGCTCAGCTCTGCCATCCTCAAGCAGTTTTTTTACAAGAGCGGTGGGAACATACGGGGGGTTTGTAACGATGATATCAAAAGAATCCTTGCACGCCGCAAACAAATCACTTTGCATAAAAGTAATTTTTTTTTGCTGCAAAATTGATTGCTCATTCTGCCGTGCGATTTTTAAAGCCGCTTCGTTAATATCAATGGCAAAGGCTTCAATGCGATCAAAAAAATCGGTATTTTGCAAATCGCTCAAAACTGAAAGAATAATGCAGCCACTTCCCGTACATAAATCAAGAATTTTGATTTTTTTTGGGCTGGGCTGATTTTGAATTATCTCAAGCACTTTTTCTACTGCAAGCTCAGTATCAGGCTTTGGAATGAGCGTATTTTTATCCACAATAAATTCGTTGTTCCAAAAAAATTTTTTACCCGTAATATAAGCAATCGGCTCGCCTGTTTTTCGTCGCTCCAAAAGTTCAAAAAAAAGTTGACTCGTAAAATCATCCACGTAATCTTTTTGATGTAAAATAAAATATTCTCGCGGTTTTCGAAAAATGCTTGAAAGTAAAACTGCAGTATCAAGCTCTGGCGTTGGCGTTTTTGTTTTTAATTCTTTGATGCCTTGTTTTTGTAAATCAATAATTTGCATGGTGGAATTTTTTTTACCAATTTTCTCTTTTAGCACATCAAAGTAAGGCAAAAAAGTTTGCTCATACGGCATAAAAAGTCCATCACGCCACAGTTGCATAATTTCATCGAAGCTTGCAAATCGAGCATCCGTAACTTCATTTTTTTGCAGAACGAGTTTTTGTAAAAAAGCCTGATCATCCTTTTCTTGCTCGACAAGCGAAGTAATATCAAAAACCCACGCATCTAAAAAAAAGGAGGGCGTTTTTTCAGGAACATTTTTGTACCAAAATAAAAACTCGGCATACTGATTTGAAAGATTCAAGCCTAATTCTTCGTTCGTTTCTCTGAGAGCAGTTTTAAAACTCGTGTCACCACTAACAACGCATCCTCCCGTGGGCTGCCAAAAGCCTCCAAAAAAAATGCTCGGATGCCGTTTTGAAATGAGAAAAACGTCGTGATATTTAAGCCATACGTGAACAATTTGATGAAAGTCCGTTTTTGCAGGTAGTTTTCCACGTTGGATTATTTTGCCCGTAAAAACTCGATTTTCATCAAATAAATCCCAATTTTCCATTAACTGACACTATACAGGATTTCTCCATACGTTGGTAGCTCCCAGCTGTGATAAGCGATAAGTTGCTCAAGCTCATCAATATAGACTCGCCCCTTTTGCATGTGAGCAAAAATATTATCCCGTGAATACAGGGCAGATTCTTCTAAGCTGTGATTTTTTTGCTCAGATGCCAACGATTTTTTTAGCTCCTGCATTTCTTTTTGTAAGCCAATAAGATTTTCATTTGTTTTTGACAATAAATCTTTTTCAAGATCAAAATTGATAGCACAATCAGCGGCTTTTTTGCTGACAATGCTATCGGCAAGCTCTTTTTGATAAACCAACACAGACGGAATCACGTATTTTTGTACCATGTTCAAAAGCGTTAAAGCCTCAATAGCAATCGTTTTACAATAAGTTTCAACAAGGATTTCATAGCGCGAGTGGATTTCTGTTTTGGTAAAAACGCCGTGTTTTTCAAACAATGCAATATTTTTTTTGTCAATAAAAGTGGGCAAAGCGTCAGGCGTTGTTTTAAGGTTCAAAAGTCCCCGCTGCCGCGCTTCAATCACCCACACATCATCATAGCCGTTGCCATTAAAAATAATTCTTTTGTGATTTTTAATAGTCTCTTTAATGATGGCAGAAAGCTCGGTGTTAAAATCTTTTGCATTTTCAAGCCGATCGGCAAAAACACATAAAGACTCAGCAACAATGGTGTTCAAAACAATATTAGGTCCCGAAATAGAAAAGCTCGAGCCCGGCATTCTAAATTCGAATTTATTTCCTGTAAAGGCGAACGGCGAAGTGCGATTTCGGTCGGTGGTGTCTTTGGGAAAATGAGGCAAGGCACTCACGCCAATTTGCATGGCCATTTTATCCAAGCCCTTATACGGCTTGTCTTGCTCAATTGCTTGGAGGATTTCACTCAATTCATCGCCTAAAAAAATTGAAACAATCGCAGGAGGAGCTTCGTTCCCACCCAATCGATGATCGTTGCCCGCACTGGCAACCGAAACGCGCAATAAATCTTGATGCTCATCAACAGCCTTGATAACCGCCACTAAAAAAAGCAAAAACTGAGCATTTTCGTGCGGCGTTTCTCCCGGTTCAAGCAAATTAATGCCAGAATCAGTTGAAATTGACCAGTTATTATGTTTGCCGCTGCCATTTACGCCGTCAAACGGTTTTTCGTGAAGCAAGCAAGCCATTCCGTGTTGTGCAGCAATCGTTTTCATTAATTCCATTACAAGCTGATTTTGATCGGCGGCAAGGTTTGTCGTTGTAAAAATGGGTGCAAGTTCATGCTGACCTGGAGCAACCTCATTATGCTTTGTCTTTGCGTATACGCCGAGTTTCCACAGCTCTTCATCAAGATCTTTCATAAAATCAGAAACGCGTTGTTTAATGCTTCCAAAATAATGATCTTCCATTTCTTGCCCTTTGGGTGGCTTTGCACCAAAAAGCGTGCGTCCGCAGTACAAAAGATCTTCCCGTTGCATATAGACTTCTTTGTCGATTAAAAAATATTCTTGCTCAGCTCCTACCGTAGCGAGCACACGCGTGGCCTCAGTGTTACCGAACAATCGTAATATACGCATAGCTTGCTTATCGATTGTTTGCATCGAACGAAGCAAGGGAGTTTTTTTGTCTAAGGCTTCCCCTGAGTACGAGCAAAAAGCGGTTGGAATACAAAGCGTGTCGTCTTTAAGGAAAGCGTACGAGGTTGGATCCCATGCGGTGTAGCCACGAGCCTCAAAAGTAGCTCGAAGTCCGCCATTTGGAAAACTGGATGCATCAGGCTCACCTTTGACTAATTCTTTGCCCGAAAACTCCAAAAGAATGCCGCCAAATCCATCAGGAGAAATAAAACTATCGTGTTTTTCTGCGGTGATTCCTGTCATCGGCTGAAACCAATGCGTAAAATGCGTTGCTCCGTTGTCAACTGCCCATTCTTTCATGGCCGACGCAACAACATTTGCCACTTCTCGATCGAGAGATTTACCACTTGAGATTGTACGCTTGAGAGCCTTGTAAATATCCTTTGGCAAACGCGACTTCATGACATTTTCGCTAAACACTTTTGATGCAAATATTTCAGGTAAATTCTTCATAATTCCTCCACGAACACAAAATAAAAAACGCTATGACACATACTTCTCTTCAATGCAGAATTTAGAAAAAATCCACATTTTGAAAAACATACATCACAGCGTCTTTGCTGAACACACTTTGATTGTACCAAAATGCCTTGTGTTGATTTATAGCACGCCAATAAAAAAAAGTCAATAAAGATTTTGCACACAAATAAAAAATTTACTAGACAATACTTTATCAACATGGTAGAATGAAATAATTCTTTTAAGAAAGGGAGTAAAAATATGAAAATTAATTTTATCCGTACATTTGTCATGTTTGCAATAATAACATCGTTTTTAGGATGTTCCAGCGTACCAAAAGTTTCGCGTGTTGATTCTAATACCGTCGTCGATTTAAGTGGATACTGGAATGATACTGATTTACGCATTGTTACATCGAGTCTTATTAATGCCTGCACCGATTCTCCCCGTATTGCTGCTTTTGCAAAAGCAGCAGGCCGCCCTCCTGTCGTAATTGTCGGCTCATTTAAAAATCAAAGTGATGAACATATAGACACATCAATTTTAGTAAAACGATTTGAGTCTGCCTTAGTTAATAGCGGAAAAGTTGATTTTGTGGCTAGCAGTAGCGAGCGCGATGAATTGCGTGGAGAACGCATTGATCAGCAATCAAACGCAAGCGAAGCAACCGCTCGACGATTAGGAAATGAAACAGGTGCTGATTTTATGTTGCAAGGATCTGTCAAAACAATTATTGACACAAATGGCAAAGACATGGTTCGTACCTATTTTGTATTTGCTGAACTTGTCAACCTTGAAACAAATCAAAAAACATGGACTGGAGATAATGCGGACGTAAAAAAAATTATAAAACGCCCAAAAACAAGAGCTTAGAATATGAATTCAAAAATTTTTGTTTCTGCTTTTTTTTTATCGCTTTTTTTATTGCTTAGTTGCACATCAACCAGTAATTTTTCTGCAATCGATCAACGGTTAGCTCAAAACGACACCCAAGATGCAATTACTCATCTTGAAGAGAATAGAAAAAAATATTATTCTCTTCCACGAGATGAGTTATTATATAAACTTGACTTAGCAATTCTACATTATTATGCTGAAAACTACGCACAATCAAATAAGCTGTTTGGCGAAGCTGAGGAACTTATCTTCAAACTTTATGGAAAAAGTGTTTCGCAGGAAATAGGATCCTTCCTTATCAATGACAATGTCCGTGAGTACACGGGCGAAGATTACGAAGACATTTACATTAATATTTTTAGAGCAATGAATTTTTTGAACGAAAATAATATTGAAGGAGCCTTTGTTGAGATTCGCCGTGCCAATAATAAAATAAAAGGATTAAATGTAAAGTATCAAAAAGATTTTGAAAAATCCATCAAAGACATTGAAAAAAATGGGGCTGAAGCTCCTCAATTTGAATTAACAGAGTTTACTAATTCTGCCATCGTAAATTATCTGAGTATCCTAATGTATCGTGCAGAAAACGACTTATCAAATGCAGAAGTTTCTTTGCGGCAACTTGAAGCAGTTTACAAAGAGCAACCAAATATTTATAAAGGCCTTCAAATTCCTGCATCTATCAAAGATGATTTTTCAGTACCAAAAGATAAAGCTCGCCTGAATTTTCTTGCTTTTACCGGATTATCTCCCAAAAAAAGAGAGTTTTCTTTTCCCTTCTTTTTTTTAACAGCGATTTATAAAATTGCGTTGCCTGAAATGTATCTGAGAGGCTCAAATGTTGCCTCGATTGAAATTCGAATAAACAATGAAGAAATTGCAAAAATGGAAAAAATTGAAAGCATTGAGAAAATTGCACTCGATACATTTAAAATGCAACTATCCGTAATCACCGCACGAGCAATGGCACGAACAATAACCCGCATTGTTACTACAACGGCACTCGATGTTTCATCAGCTGTTGTTGAGGATTCATCAATAAGCAGAGTATTATCATTAATCAGCTTTGCCACAAAAATTACAAATATTGCCACAGAGAATGCTGATATCAGATCTACAAATTTCTTTCCCGCTCATGCCTATGTACAAGGAATTACCCTTGATGAGGGCATTTATGATATAGATCTTTTATTTAAAAATGCAAATAAACACGTAATTTTTGAAAAAAATTTTAGAGCTGTTGAAATCAAAGCGGGAAAACTCAATCTTCTTGAAGCATTTTGCACAAAATAATCAGAAATATTCTATTAAAGTTGACGCCCATAAAATTTTGTGTTATACTTTAAGAAAATCCTACATTTTGTAGAGATATCACCTTAATACACGGAAGAAAATCATGCAATTTTTTGATACTCATGCTCATATTGGGCTTATCTATGATGATCCTATCGAGCAGCTTCGCGTAATTCAAGAAGCTAAACAAGCTCATGTTACTCGAATTATTAGCATTTGTAACAGTTTACATGACTTTGCAAAAGTTTACCCAAGTTTGAGATCTATTCCTAATATATATCATGCAGTAGGCGTTGCACCTTCGGAGGTTACAACACCTGGTAAAGATTGGATTCAAACGATTGAAGAATCTTTAAAACTACCTAACGTTATTGCATTAGGGGAAACAGGCTTAGATTATTTTAGAAAATTTGGCGACAAAACATCGCAAATTGAGTTATTTATTACTCAGCTTGAGTTAGCAGAAAAAAACAATGTTCCCGTAATCATTCATAATCGTGACGCTGGAAAAGATATTTTAGATATTTTATCAGAGAGAATTCCTTCAGCTGGGGCGGTTTTACACTGTTATTCTGAAAATGCTGCCTATGCAAAAAAAGCATTAAAATACAATATTTATTTTTCCTTTGCAGGAAATTTAACATATCGAAATGCTCGTAATTTGCACGAAACCGTTTTAAATGTCCCGATCGATAGAATTTTGGTTGAATCAGAAAGTCCTTTTATGGTGCCTGCAGAATATCGTGGTAAACGAAATATGCCCTCATATCTCCCTTCAACCGTAAATTTTTTGGCAGGGTTACTCGATATAGAAGAAGAAGCCGTGGCAGATCAATTATGGAAAAATAGTTGTAAGTTTTTCCGCCTTCCTGAATAATAATGCCACAAAATGACTCAAGCCTTTATCATGATATTTCAATTGGAAATCTACACCTTGATGGAAATTTGTTTTTAGCTCCCATTGCAGGATATTCTGATGTTGCTTTTCGCTCTGTCTGCGTTGATAACGGTGCTTCGTTTACCTACACCGAGATGATTTCTTCTGAAGCCTTAATTCGTGGATCTGAAAAAACAAAGCCTTTACTCACTCAGGCACAAAATGAAAAAAAATTTGCCGTACAATTATTTGGAGGCAATCCAATCGTAATGGCAGAGGCAACAAAAATTGTTCTTAAAATAGCAAAACCAAATCTAATCGATATAAATGCAGGATGTCCTGTTCCTAAAATTACAAAAACGGGAGCAGGATCTTTTTTGACACAAAATCCAAATGAACTATACAAAATTGTTCATGCAACAGTAAAAGCAATCGATGACTGGAGTTCCCAAAATGGCACAAAAAAAATCCCCGTAACCATAAAAATTCGCTCTGGTTGGGATTCTGAGCAAACGTGGAAAGAGGCAGCCCGTGCAGGCTTTGATGCGGGGTGTGCCGCCATTACCTTGCATCCTCGAAGTCGTATGCAGGGCTATGACGGTAGTGCAAATTGGGATTATATTGCAAAACTTTCTTCTCTTTACAAAGGAATTATTCCTATTTTAGGCTCGGGCGATATCTTTTCTCCTGAAAAAGCCCGTAATATGCTTACTCAAACTCAGTGTGACGCAGTAATGTTTGCACGAGGTGCGATGGGGAATCCCTTCATTTTTAATGAAACAAAAAACCTTCTACAAAAAAATACTTACGAAAGCACACCGCTTCCAATAAAAATGCAAACAGCCCTAAAAGAATTAGATATGCTTATCAAAGAAAAAACGGAGCCTGTCGCTTGCCGAGAAATGCGAAAGCGTTTTTGTGCTTACTCAAAAGGCATGGATAATGGAGCCGTGATTCGCAAAAAAATTATTGCAGCAAATAATCGTGAGGATTATACAAATATTATCAAGGAAATTACCTAGATGCGCGATCAGTTTTTGCGTGATATCACTTATTTGCGAGTTTCCCTCACAGATCGATGTAATTTTCGGTGCAAGTATTGTATGGCTGAAAACGGAATCAGCCTTTTAAATCATGATGATATTTTAACTTTTGAGGAACTCGAAAAAATTATTAACGATTTTACTGATCTCGGAATCACTAAAATTCGTTTAACGGGGGGAGAACCACTCGTTCGCAAAGGAGTTATTGATTTTATTTCAAAAATCACCAAAAATAAAAAAATAACGGATATTGCAATGACAACAAATGGATCGTATTTGAAAGAATACGCCGCAGATCTCAAAAAGGCTGGTTTACCTCGCCTTAATATTTCGCTCGATACATTAAACCCAGATAAATTTGAACAGATCACACGGAGAAATAATTTTTCATCTACAATTGAGGGCATTAAAATTGCCATAAAGTTAGGATTTCACATAAAAATAAACTGTGTTTTAATGCGAGGTATTAATGACACTGAAATACTCAATTTTATTGAATTTGGCAAAACTCATTCTTGTACAGTACGATTTATAGAATTAATGCCCATTGGCACTAACAACGATTTTGCAAAAAAACATTTTATTTCAGCCCAAGAAATTATCAATCAACTGGATTTGATACCATGTAAGGGCGATGATATTCACTCACCGAGCTCATGTTTTTTTCATCAAAATTCCAACCAAAAAATTGGATTTATCACACCACTATCAAATCATTTTTGTCATAGCTGCAATCGCATTCGTTTAACAGCAGATGGAAAAATTCGCCCCTGCCTACTACAAAATACTGAGTATGATTTAAAATCGCTTGTCAAAAACAACCAAGATTTAAAACCGCTACTAAAAAAAATTATTCAAAACAAGCCTGAAAAGCATAAAATTCATGATAATATAACAGCACAAAAATGTATGAACGAAATTGGAGGATAAATGAATTTAACGCATATCAATGAACAAGGGCATGCAAAAATGGTTGATGTTTCTGAAAAAAATCATACAGAACGCTCCGCTGTTGCCTTTGCACGTATTCAAATGAAACCCGAAACACTTAAATACATAACGGAAGGTAAAATTAAAAAGGGCGATGTTCTTGCAGTTGCACAAGTTGCAGGAATCATGGCAGTAAAAAATACTAGCGCTGTTATTCCAATGTGCCATCCCTTGCCAATTGCCGCCGTTGATATTCGCTTTGAAATTAACAAAGAAAAATCGAGTATAGAAATTTTTTGTACTGCAAAAGTTAGTTCCCAAACAGGTATCGAAATGGAAGCTCTTCATGGAGCAAGTATCTGTGCTCTTACTATTTATGATATGTGTAAAGCAATCGATAAAGAAATGATTATTGAGCAAATTTGTTTACTTGAAAAAAAAGGTGGAAAAACCTATTTTACTCGAAATGGAAATTTATAAAAAAGACGATCATTAAATAATGACCGCCTCGCTTGCCGTCGGACAGAATCGAACTGTCGACACATGGATTTTCAGTCCATTGCTCTACCGACTGAGCTACAACGGCAAGATTTTAATAGAATATCGCTTTTTCAAAAAAATGTCAAGTGTTTAGCACGTATAATTGGAAAATTTATTAGACTCACTATCCAAAAAATGAAATAATTGAATAGCTTTTAAGCCGTCGAACCAAATCAAAAAAGCCTTATAGAGATTCGAGTTTTTATTATTCTTAAAAAGATTTTCACTCACTTTTAGAAAATTTTCTTTTTGTAAAAATTCTTGCAAAATACTCGGGAGTTTTTTAAAATGAATTTCAGTAAAATCTATTTTATCCTCAGAAAGATTATTTGAAATCTGCTTAAAAAAAATCAATAAAACCTCAAGAATTTGATAATTTTTTTCATTAATTTTTTTTATCTTGCCTGATTCAAGATACTGTGCAACAACCCTCCCTGTGCCAAAAGGAACACGCTTTGAAATACGACTTGATGGATGCACACATGTTTTTAACGAAAAAAAAAGATTTTCGTGCGACAAAATATTACTTTTTAGCAATTTTTGTAAAAAATAAAAATCCTCTCCTGCATTACGCATATTCATTCCGCCTGCTTCGACATAGGCAAACGCTGTACACACCAAAGTTGGCCCAAGAGCAATAGGAAAATATGGATAACCCGTTTTTTGTAAATTGTAACTATTATTTTTTAAATAGTTTTCATAAAATAAAATTGCCTGCTGTTCTTGCGTATCAGGTGCTTTTTGGTGCGTAAAATCAGTAAGAGCAAAAAAAGGCTTTTGCAGATTTTTTTTTGAAAATAAGTCAAAAATAGAGAAAAAATAATTTTTTTCAACAAGCGTATCTGCGTCCATACTCGCAAGAATTGGGCAGTTAATTTCTATTGCAAAGTCCATACCGATTTTTCGAGCAAGACCTACACCTTTTTTTTCAGGTAAGGTTTTATTTTGAGAAGCGCAATCAATAGGAATAATGAAAAATTCACTTGAATAATTTGCCAATTCCTGTAAAAGCTGTAAATTATTTTCTTTAATTGAATTTTTATCTGACTCAGTATTATTTATAACAATAATAAGGGCAATTTTTTTATTTGGTGTTATTAAATATGCTTGTTCAAGGCTAAAAATTGTTTTAAAAAAAGTTGGATACTCATCATACGCAGGAATAATGACAGCAAGATCAAAAAGGGGAAAATCATTTTTTAAATATTCTGTATAAAAAATCTTTGTTTTTTGAGTGCTGCGTTTTATATAGCGATCAAAATTATTTTTTTTCACAATGATTTTCAGGCCTTGGTGCTTGTATTAAAGCGAGTGCATTTTCAAGGCGATTTTTTGTGTCACTCAACCAGTGGACTTCTACGCCTTTGCGTTGCATGCCTCGAAACCATGTTTCTTGGCGTTTTGCAAATTGTTTTATCGCGGTGTTAAGGCCTTTAAATAAATCATTGTATGTTGGGATTTTTCCTTGCAAATACTCAGAGATAAAGCGATATTCAAGTCCAAGCCTCTCAAGCCGTTGCCATGAAATACCATTTTTATGCAAGCATTCTACTTCGTCAATCATTCCTTGTGCAAAACGCTCTTTTAATCGAAGCGTAATTCTCTCTCGTAAGATTTTTCGCTCAAAGGTGTTACCTAAAACAAGTGCTTGTAATGGAGGCATGGAAACTTTTTCTGCTTTTTTGATTTTTCCCTCATGGCTTTGGGAATATACTTCAATTTCGATTGCCCGCAAAAGTCTATGCCGTTCAGTTAAATCTGTGTGGTTGTGCAAATTGGGCTTGAGTTTTTGTAAGCAGTCTATTAGTTCTTCAATCGTTTTACCCAAAAGCTCTTCTCGCAACTCAAAATTTGTTGGCACTTCAACAAGCTCATACTGGCGAAGTACCGCATCAAGGTACATTCCCGTTCCGCCAACAACCACTGGCAAAATATTTTTTTCGAAAAGGGAATTTACGACTTTATAAAAATCTTGCTGGTAATTAAACACGCTATATTCTTGGCTCAAATCGGCAATATCAATTAAGTGATAATTAATTGAACGCTTAGGGGTCTCTAGTGTATATTCGCTTAAATCTTTGCCTGAACCGATGTTAAGACCTTTATAAACTTGCCGTGAATCAGCTGAAATAATGTGAGCACACTGATCATTGAGACAAAAGAAGTCTGCAATTTGCACGCCAAGATTTGTTTTTCCCGTTGCTGTCGGCCCAAGAACTACGACCATATTATACGATAGTTTTTTCATAGACAGATTTATTTTATCAGTTTTACGAAAAAAAAGATACTATATTTTTAGAGAGGAGATTTTTTAAATAATGCAGCTTAACTATTTTTTTGCTGAAAACTTTTTATCAACGAAACCCATTACTTCGTTAAAAAAATTAGAAAGAATTTCATATTTTGAACTAAAATCGCCGTCCTTTGATAATTCATCAAATTTTTCCTCTTTCAATTCAAAGAAGACACTGCCTTCATCCTCTGTTGGAATTTCAAAATAAGTACCCGCAGTTTTTTTAAATTCTGTAAGAGCACGATTACACACTTCTATGAAAATAGAATTTGACCATGATGCTGTGTATACGCCAATCCAATACCAAGAATCATCGCTAGTAAATTTAAAGTATTTGCCTGAGCGATACTCGGAACAATTTTTTGCACGATTGGATAGTGCAAAGCCCACATTGCATTTTTCATTTATAATTCTAGCAAATATTTCGTTTAAATACTCAAGATCACATGTTAATGTGGGGTTAAAATCTCTTTCATCCATAATACTACAAACTCCTTTTAAATATTCTATATAACCTTCCACCAATTTTTTTTCATCATCGATGAGTTTTGGTAATAGATTTTCGTTTAACTCTTTATGAAAAGACGCCCAATTATTTTTATACTCATATTTAATTTCAGACACATCATAATTGGCAATAAATCCGACATACCCCTTAAATGCTTTTGTGTATTCAGGATAATGACAATTTCTATCATAAATCTTATTTTCGAGCAAATAAGATTTGCCGTTTACTTCAAATTTAAAATCGACTCTGCATGTTTTATCTTCTGATAATATTCTTGCTCAATACTAACATCTGATAGATCATCTCCAATATTAGGAAATATAAACCGTAAGAGAAAATTTTGAAATTCTGTTGTGGCATCGCACAAAAAATATGTCATATCAGATAAGTTATTTTCTGCAGAATATTTACTCAAATTTTTAAAAAATGCTTTTATCATTTTCTTCGCTCCTGCTCCTTTGTGTCATACCTCATTTTTTGTTATTTGTGCATAAAATTCTGCACAAATAACAAAGCCAGCTTTTTAGGCTGGCTTTGTTTGGAATATTCAATTTTGAAAAATTAGTTTTTTATGCGGTCTGCTTTTTTAATGATAAGCTCTTTAATTTTTGCAGCCTTACCAATTTTATCACGAATATAATATAGTTTTGCTCGTCGAACTTTACCATGGCGAAGCAATTCAATTTTTGCAATTCGTGGTGAGTGCAGAGGAAAAATACGCTCAACGCCAACTCCGTAAGAATTTTTGCGAACAGTAAAGGTCTTTGATGCTCCACTACCTTTAAAGCAAATAATCAAGCCTTCATAAATCTGGATACGCTCATTTTTTCCTTCAATAATTCTAAAATGAACCTTTACTGTATCACCAATTCTAAAGTCCCCAACGTCATCTTTTAGTTGCCCTGCTTCAATTGTTTTTATTAAATCCATTTTTTACTCCATTTTATTACAAAGTGTAATTTTTTTTATTATTTGCTCAACTTCATCACTCAAAGAATCATTTTCACGTGCCTTTGCAAGTAAATCTGGACGAAAAGCAAGGGTTTTCAAAACTCGTTGCTTCAGCCGCCACTTTTTTATCTTTTCATGATGCCCTGAAAGCAAAACATCAGGAACCTTCATTCCTTGAAAATCTTCAGGGCGCGTATATTGTGGATACTCCAAAAGTCCATCAGAAAAACTTTCTTCACAAAGAGACTCGCTCGAAATCACGCCGTCAATTAATCGATACACTGTATCAATAATCACCGTCGCTGCAAGTTCGCCTGAGGACATAACATAATCCCCAATCGAAATCTCATCGGTTACCCACGTATCAATAATACGCTGATCAATGCCTTCATACCTGCCACAAATAAAAACAAGCTCGCTTTCTTTGCTCAAATCGCTTGCCAGTTTTTGCGTAAAAGGCTTGCCAGAAGGCGTTACATACACAACCCGTTTTTTTCGTGCATTAATGGCACGCAACGAATTGTGCAAAGGTTCAGCTAGCAACAGCATACCAGCTCCACCGCCATAAGGGCTATCGTCACAAGTTTTATGCTTATCTTGTGCATAATCCCTAATGTTCACCAGATTGTAGGTAATAATTCCCTTTTGAATCGCCTTAGCCATAATTGAATTATCAAAAAAAGCTTGAGGGATTTCAGGGAACAAGGTCAGCACATGGAATTTCACTATTCTAAAATCCAGAGGTGCATCAGTTCAACTTTTCGCAATTTTAAATCAACCGTGCCAATAAATTCTTTTCTAAAAGGAATAATCCTTTTTCGATTATTTGCCACTACTTCATTCAAACCAAATGCCGAAAAATCAAAGCTCTCGGACAATGCAACTTCAATCAAGCTGCCTGCTCCGCCTTCCAATACATCTGTAATACATCCTACCTCAACAATAGGATTTGCCGATGATTTATCATTGTAAAAAAGCACACACTTTGTTAAATCATCAACGTAAAACTCATCCTTTTTAAGAGGACTTGCTTTTTCTCTCAGAACGACAATTTCCCACATATTATGCTTTTTAGCCTCTTCTGGTGTGCTAATTTCCTTAAACTTAATTAAAAGATTAGAAACACAACCATCAACTGACTCAACCGTATAATTTTTTTCGATGCCGTCTTTTCGCAAAGTAACTTCTTTCAATTTGTAAAAATGCTCGCATTCTCCAGAAGTACTTTGGACTTTCACTTTACCCGTAAGCCCATGAGAGCCACGAATAACGCCAATAACTAAAACATTGCTAAAATCGCTAGAATTCGAACTCGCAAGATTTGACTTTGCGTGATTTTCATCATTTTGATTTTTTTTCGTAGGATTTTCCATTAATCAAGAATTTCTAAGGAATATCGATTTTCATCATTGCAATCTGCTGCGTTCATAATAGTCCGCAATGCCTTTGCAATTCGCCCTTGCTTTCCAATAACTTTTCCAATGTCATCAGCTGCAACACGCAATTCTAAAACCGGCCCTCGTTCACCCTCAGTCTCTGTTACTGATACTTCTTCAGAATTATCAACCAACGATTGTGCAATAAATTCAATAAGGTCTTTTTTCATATTGACCTCTCAACTACAACGTAAATTTTTTTTTGTTAAAAATTTTACGTACCGTGTCAGTTGGCTTAGCACCTACACTAATCCAGTATCGTGCTCTTTCTTCGTTAAAAGAAATTTGTTTGTCTTCAACCTCAATAGGATGATAAATGCCAATCTCTTCAATTGCAGCACCATCACGAGGTTTTCTAACATCTTGAACGACAATACGATAGTAAGGACGAGCTTTTGAGCCAAACTTTTTAAGTCTGATTTTTACCACAGTTTACTCCAAAATATTTTTATTCGCCTTTATGCAAAACTACATAAAGCCGTTTTTTGCCAAAAATAGAACTTACCTTATACCATAAATTAAAAAAACTGTCAATGGAGAAAAATATTTGGGCGAGTTTTACCACTAATTTTGCTTTTCATCCATGAGATGCTGTTCAAAGTCCTTAAAAGATCTTTTATCTTTATAGGATTTTTTTACTATATCAATTGTTTTTTTATTCAATGTTTTTTCAAAAAAACTTTTTGCTTTTTTTTGATTTTCAGCACCTTCATGAGAATAATAGCTTGCCGCAATTTCATCAACAAAAATTTTCATGCTATTATCTTCTGCTTCTTCTACATCAGTCAACTCTTCAAGTTCCTCAAGTTCTTCCATTTCTTCAAGCTCTTCTAGCTCCTCGCTTTCAATATCAAAAGTAGTATGCCTGATTGTCGGCTCAACTTTTAATATTCGTGCTAATAAACCTTTTACCTTTAAGCTTGTCTCTTCTTCTAACTCGTCCAGCTCATCTAATTCTTCAAGATCTTCTAAATTTTCAAGTTCATGTAAATCATTAATCGTTTTAATACTTTTTTCAGTGGTTTTAACTTTCATTTTTACATCAGGAGAATTCATACAGAAGCGAGCAAGGATTTTACGTCCCACATTTTTTTTCATAAGCTCATTGATAATATCGTCAATTAAAATTGAATTCTTATGTTCATTTTCTTTTTCTAAAGCACGCAAGTTGGGAAGATAGCTTTCGATGACGGCTAAAAGTTGAATCCAATTTTTTTCGATTAGAATATCAATGTCTTTTTCATACTTAAAAATCTTTTTTTGCGGAAATGATTCTGTAATAAGAGAATCTATCATTTCATGGCGTTTATTTTTAATAATTTCGCCCAGCATTTTCCAATCAATTTTTTCATTACTTCTATATAATTCCTCAACAAGCGAAAATTGAAAGCGTCGAATTTTATCATTAATAATAGTTAAATCATCTTGCCGTATCGTAAACAGACCTAAAAAAATAAAAAACACACACAAACAAAATATGATTTCTAAAATTATACGCACAGAAGGGCTAAGAACAAAATAACTTTCAGGATAAATGCTTCCAAAAACAGTGCCACTTACAAGTTCGCTTGAGAATAAAACCCATAAAGTATTGTCGGCAGAAGAAAATAAGCGTTCAAGTCCAAAAAGTTTATCGTTCCATTTTGATTGAATTTCATCACTAAGAATATTTGCACCCACTTTCGGTAGCTGCAACATAATTCCTTGTGTTTTTGGTTTAGAGTCGCCAATTTTTTGGCCTACAATTTTAAGAGAGTCGCCAATACTAAGTAAATCCTGCGAAAGAAAAAAGAATGCGAGGCCTGATACTGAAACATAAAACAAAGCACTGCCGCGATAAAGAGAGTACGAATCCACAAACGGATAACTAAAAATAAATTGCTCATTTGCTGAATCAAAAATTATTTGGGGCTGTGCGTTTTGGCGAGTCGCCACAAGCTCAAAGGAAATATCTTTCTCTTCTTCATAATTTTTATACGATAACTGATGTTCTTTTTCTTCTAAAATATCAGAGCGAAACGAACTATAATGTATTCGTTTTCCAGCAGCTTCTATAATACGCACGCCAAGAAAACCATAATTTTCTTCGGTCAACTTGCCAATCAACTGTATTCGTGTATTGCTGTCTTTATCTATTTGATCCGGCAAAAAAACAGATAGCAGTGCATCGTTCGTAATAAAACTTGAAAATTGGAGCATAAGATTTTCTGTATAAAGCTCGAACTCGGAACCAAAAATTTTAAGTTGGGAAGTCACACGATTAATAATATTTTGTTGGTATAGCTTTATTTCTATTAAAGAATATAAGTTAGACTGAGAAAAAAGAATTATTCCTGAAAAAACAAGCCCCGAAAGAAAGAGACTTAATATAATTCGCTTGATAGATGACACCTAAACCCCTCATAGGTATAAATCAAATGTGATTAGCTGTAAATCTTTTTTTATATTTTTTACACACAAATTAAAGCTTCACTTCATTGTGTTTAAAATTAAACCATAATTATACTACATTTTTACAAATTATATAAAAAAAAAAATTGTTTTGCAATATGTTTTTCAATTTAAAATACCTAGTAACAGTTACCTTTCGATATTTTTATTGTAATATAGAATTCCACATCACAGCTTCATTACAGCGACTTGGGCAAAAAGATTTTCGAGTTTTATGAAAGCGATTTCAAAAGAGCGAATAAAAAAATCTGTTAGAGATGGAAGCAAAATCGTCAATAAGAAAAATGCCGTCAAAATCGTAATGGGAAAACCTTCTGATAATAAATTCATTTGCGGAGCAGCTTTAGAAAGCATTCCCATACTCAGTGATATTAAAAAAAGCGTTCCAATAATAGGCAATGCAATCATCATTGCATCAAAAAAAAGTTCTGTCAAACCAGAAAGTAAAAAATTAACAAACGCTTCCCGCTCAGAAACCAGCGTATACGCATTAAAGGATTGAAAACTTCTCAATACACCGCCCAAAAATAATGTTTGAAATCCTTTCACCTGCAAAAAGAGCAACATTGCAATTAGGTTAAAATACTGTCCCATCAAGGGATTTTCAACTTGAGCCAAAGCATCATAAACCTCTGATGCTCCAAAACCCATTTGATAAGTAAAAAATTGACCCGCTGAACTAAAAGTTGCAAAAATAATCGAAATATAAAATCCAGTAATAATCCCGATCATTACCTCGCCAACCAATAATAAAAAATATGAAAGTCCAAAAGGAGTGACTGTCCATCCCTCAGTATAGACAACAGGTAACAGCAAAAATGCCATATAGCCTGCAAGCGCAACTTGAACGACACGACGAACAGCCTGCGTTGATAAAAGTGGCGTCGTCATAATTAAAGCAAGGCAACGTGCCGCAATAATAAAAAAATACGGAGAGTGCTCAACAATCGTTTGTAGCATGCTATCGCGTAATCGACGGAATCGATGAAAAAAGCGTTATAGTATACTGACGCATCGAAGTAAACATCCACCCACCAAGTAAAGCGAGCATCCCTAAAATCGCAAATATTTTTGGCACAAAAGTCAGTGTCTGTTCTTGAATCGATGTAACCGCCTGAAAAATTGCCACAATCAAGCCAACAATTAATGCGACCAACAAAATTGGTGCAGCGAGCAATAAAACCTGAAAAATTCCGCTTTGCATGAGCGAAACAATTTCTCCCACCGTCATAACACCTCCACAGCAATATTTTTACATATTTTGTATTTACTTTACCAAGCAGAATTTTAAAATATTAGAATTTTTGCTTATAATCTAATTCGAGCATAAATAAATCTTATAACAAAATAATAGCATAATTTTACTACAAGAGCAATCCTTAACAGTCATCAAAAATTTTTAAGAGCCAAAGAGAGAAAATACAAAACCTTACCGCAAGAACAAATTTTAGGAATTGTAAAAAAAACAGCTTGCAAAATAAGCTGCAAGCTGTTTGTAAAAAAAAATTATTTTTAAATTAATTAAAAATAATAATGCCAACCTAACTCAACAAGAAAATTGGTTTTTGTTGCATTTTCCAAAGCATTATTTACATATGAATCAACTATAATACCACCTCGTACAGTAAAGGTTCCAATTTTAGTATTAATTGCGACACGTGGATCAAAAGAAAGTCTCCACTCATCTTTCAAACCGTCAACGACTTTATTATAAGCAAGCACACCCGTTGCAAAAGCTGGAACAAGTCCAACGGTTATTGTTTCATTTATTGTATAAAACATTGGTATACCGATTATAATAGGGTTTTTATAAAAATCCTTTAATAAATCAGAAATAGTGTCCTTTTGATTCTTATTCCAGCTTACAATAGATATATCAAATTCTGGTTGAATAAGAAAATTTCCAAATTCCATATTAAGACGAATGCCCAAATCAAAAGAATTATATAAATCTGTACCATTATCAGAAATCTTAGACTCATGTGTGCCAATAGTATATGTTTGCATAAAAATTTCAGGCTTTACAAAAGGAATAACAGGTAATGAAACTCCCGCATACATACTCCAAGGATTCTTTGCGTTATCAAAAGTTCCTACATAACCAACTCCAACAGCAAATACATTTTCCATTGTGTAATTAGCACCCCAATTCATTACAAAATCACTTCCCTGTCGTGTTGCGGTAGAAAAATCAAAATCTTGCAATGGAACATTCGCTACAACCGTCAAACCATCAATTGGCATTACACGCAATGCTATA
>JBOFTD010000245.1:0-8293 GCA_051651885.1 Treponemataceae bacterium | reverse complement strand
CTGACAAGCAACAGCTTAATGTAATTTTATCGCCAACGGCTACGCATAAATCATATAAATTTATCGCTGTTAAATCAGCCTTTAAGCGTACCCCCCCATATGCTCCTTGCAAAATAGCAATAAAATCTGCTTTGTTAAGTTTTTTTAATATTTTATACGCAAATTGCTTTGGAATACATTCTTCTTCACATATTATTTTTACTTTTTTGAGCGATCCATCTTTTAAATTGCGAAATATTCGTAGTGCATAATCACTCTCTCTTGTTAATAACATGCATAAAAATATCATATACAAGGAGACTTGTCAATAAAGCACAGAATTCTCTTTTAGATTTTTACTGGATTTTCCGAGAAAAATTCATAGTATGAAAGTATTTTCTCAGCTATAGAATAGATTTTTTTAGTGGTTCAACATGAATGATTATTTGTGTTTGATCACCATATTTTTCTATAATTTTATTTTCAATTTGGAATGTAATTTCATGAGCCTCTTTGACACTCATATTTTCAGCAACCCGAATATGAAACTCGATAGCATGAGCAACACCAATTGAACGAGTCTTCATTTTGTGTGGATCTGAAACATTAGGAAAAAATGAAATAATTTCTAAGATTTCATTTTCTGTTTCGATGGGCAAAGATTTTTCAAGCAAATCATTCGCTGCGGGGATGATAAGTTCAATAGCGACCTTTAGAATTAAAATGCTTACAATAATTGCTGCAATGGGATCAAAAATCCGCCATTTTTCACCCAAAAAAAAGGCAAGCGTGATTCCAATAAGTGCTCCAATCGAGGAAAGTGCATCGGATCTTTGATGCCAACTATTTGCAATGAGAACAGGACTTTTCAGTTTTTTGCCACAAGCAAGTGTATAATGAAATAAAAATTCTTTTATGATAATAGAAATTAGTGCTGCAATTATAGCAAAAATTTCTGGACGCTCGAGTGTAATACCTAAAAAATAATTTTTTATAACCGTAATGGATCGGAATAAAATTCCTCCTGCGACAAAAAGCAATGCACTACCAATGATAATCGTTGCAAGAATTTCATACTTTCCGTGCCCGTATGGATGATCTTCGTCATGAGGTTTTGTCGAAATAGGTATAATAAATAACACAATAATATCGGTTGCAAAATCAGAAAGAGAGTGTACGGCATCGGCAATCATTGCCCCAGATTTTCCGAAAATTCCTGCGAGTAGCTTTGCAAGGCTTAAGAAAAAATTGATAAAAAAACCGATGATAGTTACTTTGACGATAATCCTTTTACGATCATTTTGTTTACTCTTCATGTTGTCTAGCATAGGGAAAACCTTAAAAAATGTCAACCCTCGTTTTCTTTTACAGGACTTTAACATTTTTAATTTGATCGATTATAAAAAAACATTGCCATACAAAACTTTGTATTAGGCAATGTTTTCTAAATATAACTATTTATACATTGATTTGTCAGTATAATATTTAGCACTAAGCACACCTTGTCCAATAATCTTATCTTTAATTGCAAGGTTCATTTCGTCTGATGAAAATCCTTCTTTTAGAGAGAGTTCTTCACTTAGAGCAAAAACTTCTAAAACATACGTGTGATAATCATGCTCTCCTTCAAAAGTCGGGCCTCCAACAATAGAAGTAAATCCAAGTTTATCGGGAGGTCCCATTCCTGCATATCCGGGAAAGCCCCATCCATTCATACCTTGCACCATACCCATCGGTTTTATACGAGAAGCATCTTCAGAAAGATTGGTATCAGTAAAATATACAAGCCAATGCGTAAAATCCCCAAAGCCATGCGTTGCAGCATCTGGATCGTGCAAATAAAGCACAAAAGCTTTTGTATCAGCGGGTGCTTTTGCAATGCGTAAAGGCAATGAAAGCTTATTGACCTTCATTACTACCGAGTTGCCATTCGTATCAGTTCCCGGAATTTTCTCCTCAATATTTGCAACATCTCCAAACTGTCCATATTCCGCTGCAATAATACCTTTTGTAATACCACTACTTGAAATCTTCATAGTTATACTCCCTTGCATTGCAGTTGTTTTGCATCCAGCAAAAAATACCGCAACGATCATTAAAATTGCTATCATAGCATTTTTCATAATTCCTCCACATTAGTTAGATTATTTCTTTACGCATTCAATACTAGCACAGAAAGTCTAATGTGTAAATGGCTCTTTTTTCTCGGTGATATTTCTTACAGTGGTTTTGTTCCGTAATCGCCCCGTTGCCCCGTCAGCTCATAGCCAATTGTTGCCATATTCTTTTTTTGCAACTCAATACCTTCTGCAGACTCAGTTCCTATCGCAATTTTATTATCATAGAGCAAATATTTTTTTCGAACATTTAGAGGCGATAAATTAGGCATAACAACATTAGCTCCTGCAAGAATACCCAAGGTTTGACCACCAGATTTGAGTGTTCCTAAAGCAGTTGTTGAGGGGAGCGGCGAAAGAGGAAAAAGCAATCGCGTGATACTAAGCATAATAAGCGTAAGCTCTAGTGGCCCATTAGTTTTTTGAGCGAAAGGTGTGTCTGCATGAATTAAAAAAGGCCCCATTCCAATCATTTCAGGCTGAATTTCTTGCATAAACATAAGATCTTCTACAAGTGTATCAATTGTTTGATACGGACTGCCAATCATAATCCCGATTCCTGTTTGAAACTTAAGCTGCTTAAGCGTTCTAATACAGTGTTTGCGATTTTCTAAGCTCATAGATTGTGGATGCAGCTTTGCATAATGCTCATTATTTGCTGTTTCATGCCGCAATAAAAATCTATCAACGCCCGCTTTTTTAATAGAGGCATAAAAGCTATCAGTTTTTTCGCCAACTGAAAGCGTCAAAGCACAGTCTGGATATTTTTGCTTTATTGTTGTAACAATTTCGCATACACGATCTGCCGTATAGTAATCGTCCTCGCCACCTTGCATAACAAAACTACGAAACCCCAAGTCATAGCCCATCTTATAACACGAAAGAATTTGATCAATATCCAATCGATATCGCTCTGCCTTTTTGTTGCTTGCACGAAGCCCGCAATAATAACAATCGTTTTTACAAAAACTGCTAAACTCAATAAGGCCCCGCATATAAACCTTGTTGCCAAATATTCTTTGCGACATTTTTTGCGCTTTACTACGCAAGTATTCTTTAATTTCAGCAACTTCAAGCTGTTGTTGACTATTTAGCTTTTTTTGCTCAAGCGTATTTGTAAATTCAAATGAAGATAAAAGTATCTTTGCCTCATCTTTTGAAAGGCGTTGAGTGATTTCAAGGCTCTTAATAATCTGCTTTGCATTCATAAAACCTCTTCAATTGTATGCAAAATTCACCAATTATATAGAACAACAACGTTTTAACGTGCTGTTAATGGCGTTTAAATGTTTATAAGATAATATATCACTTTTCTTTGCTTTAGTGAACATAAAGTACTTTATACGAGTAAGGAAGATTTGTATTGATTAGAATCACTATTTAGATTTTGATACAATACAAGTAGAGAATATTTTTAATAGCAAGAATATTACAAACAACGCAATCTATGATTTAGCTAAAAAGGCTGTGTTTTTATTTAACAACCACAGCCCCTTCTCAAGACGTAAATTAAACTTTGAACTTTTGCATTTCAGTTGTTAGTTTCTTTATACTCGAACTATTTTGTTGCGAAATATCATTAACGTTATTAATCGCATTATTAATTTCAGTAACACCAATTGACATTTCATTCATACTGCCATTAATAAAGTTTGTAATCTCAGAGACCTTTTGCATTTGTTCAGAAATACTTTGACTTCCTGAAAGCATTTGCACCGAACCATCTTGCACATTTTGCGTAACTTCTTTAATTCGTTGCATTGCAGATAATACTTGCTCACTGCCCGTTGTTTGCTCACGCATCGCATTAGTAATAACTAATTCTTGTTGCTCAATTTCAGAGGCAACGGTAGTTATTTGTGCAAATTGTTGTTGCACCGTGTCTGCAGCTGTTTTTAAGGTATGAATATCATCTTTGAGTTGCTTAAGTACTGATGTTATTGACTTTCCTTGAGCCCCCGCATTTTCAGCAAGTTTACGAATCTCATCTGCAACAACGGCAAACCCCTTCCCGCTTGCACCAGCATGAGCAGCTTCAATTGCCGCATTCATTGCAAGCAAGTTTGTTTGCGATGCAATATCTTCTATTATATTACTCGCTTCAAGCAACCCATCAGACTGCACAGCGATCGTCTGCGTCATACGATGAGACGATTCGACCGCCTCATTTCCCATTCGAGCACTCGTAGTAAGGTTTGCAACATTTTCTTGATTCTTTTCTAAGATTTGTGTAACCGAGCGAATATTAGCAACCATTTCCTCTGTCGCAGAAGACGATGTTGCAACATTCTCCGATTGAGTTTCAATTTCTTTGCTAAGCAGTTGAATATTTTGTATAATTTCTTTAAGAGATGTCTCTGTTTGGTCAACACCTTGTGCTTGTGTATCAATTTGTGTTTTTATTCCACCAATATTAGCAGTAATTTGGTTTACTGCAGCAGCTGTTTGAGCAGCACTTGATGAAAGATTAAAGCCCACATCTTCCATTGTTTTTGATTCTTTTAGAATAGCAAGCAAACTCGTACGAATTTTTCCAATCGTTTCATTAAAATACCGTGCAAGTAAACCATTTTCATCATTATACTTTGAATTAATTTGAACGGTTAAATCCCCTGTTCCTTCAGAAATATTTTTAAGTGCATCAACCGTTAGATTAAGCGGCTTCAACAGAATAAACAGCAAATAATAGATAATTAAACACATAACAATATTTGTTATAACTGAAATTATTATAATAAGGAGTTGTAGCGTTCGAAGCTTCTCAGAGACAAATGTTTCTGGAATAAAAAAAGCAAGCCTCCAGTCAGTATCACCGACAAAGCTTGTTGCATAATAGCCCTTTTTACCGTCAATAATAACTTCAAAAACGTTACTTTCGGGTGCCATCAACTGATCGGCATACTTTACCACATCATGATTCATCGTGTAGATATTATCTTCAAGCGTAAATCGTGCATGTGAAAGAACATTTCCCTGTCCATCAAGCATATATGCATAAGATCCTTCACCCATTGACATATTTAATACAATCTCATGAAAATAAATCATCTCAATATCTGCAGCAAGCACACCATATTTATTTTTGTTGTTTACGGGAGCTGAAAGTGTTATAACCGTATTCCCTGTTTGTGCATCAGAATAAGGATCAGATAAAACAAGAGTATTTGCTTTTTTTGCACTCTTGTACCACCCTTGTGCCGTCGGATCATAGTCTGGCTCCCAACCTGTCCCAAAAACAGAGCTTTTATCTTCAAAGCCAATGTAAAAGTCAAGTACATCCTTATTCGTAAGAAGAACCTCATGTGTTTGCTTGACAAGATTTTCATTTGACGGCAGATAACCCGTCCAGAGTTTGGCAATACCTTGAACGATAGACTTTTGCTGTGTCAAAATAGTAAACACTCGTGCAGCACCTAAATGAACTTCAGTTTCAATATTTTTTAATATGGAATTGGTAAGCGATCGCTTTGCTTCTGCAATAATAATTGTTGCCATTGTTGTAAATGAAATCAACAATGATATGAAAACAAAAAGAGAAATCTTGTCTCGGATCTTCATGAATAAACTCCTTAAAAAGCTAACTATACCATAAAGGTTATGAAACTGCAAGCACTCAACTTAATGTTACTAAAAGTTTACAAAGAAACCTTAGAATATTAAACCTTGCATCCGATAACACACAACGAAGTTTGCATACAACAAAAGACAGTCAATGGGCTGTCTTTTTTACTTAGTGTACCGACTGCCACCACTACTCATACAATCCCCACTCAACTTTCATGCTATCCCGTCATTGCTCTCTTTTGTGGCGTGCAGTGCTCTGTGGGTTTCTTAAAGTTTGATTAGAAACGTAATCTTTCCTATTGCATTGGAGTAGACTCCACACTGTAGAATGACAGTCAACAAAGCTTCCGTAATGCCTTGTTAAACCTAAAACAAACAGCGGCTCGTACCCGCAAGGAGTTGAAAATGCAACTAAAAAAACTGATGATCGCAAGCTTATTGCTCATCACTGCACTACTTTCTTTTGCCCAACAAAACACGGTAGCTCAGGGTGCAAAAAAAGCTACGAAAGAGACACAAAAAAGCTCGAAAACGCCAACAGTCTACTTTACAAAAGACATCTCCAGTGAGGCAATTGTCAAGCTGTATGAGGCACTACAAACGCCCCTGCAAGGCAAGGTTGCACTCAAGGTTCACACAGGCGAGCCCAATGCTCAGTACTTTATAAAGCCCTCCATGGTAAAAGACATTGTGCGCAAAATAAATGGCACCATCGTAGAAAGCAACGTCTGGTATCAAGGGCCACGCTTTACCACCGCAGGCCATCGCAAGGCAATCAAAGAAAACGGCTGGGAAGAAATCGGCGGCGTTGATATCTTAGATGAAGACGGCGACATTGCGCTAATCGTTGAGGGCGGAACGTACTTAAAAGAAAACTACGTCGGCAAAAACTTCCAAAACTATGACTCAGTTCTAGTCCTCAGCCACTTTAAGGGGCACGCAATGGCAGGCTTTGGCGGAGCAATCAAAAATACTTCAATCGGGATAGCCTCAAAGCGAGGAAAGGCATGGATTCATAATGCAGGGCAAGACGCACCCTCCTTTTTTGACGTATCAAAGTGGGATCACTACCAGTCAATTCAAGATGAGTTTCTTGCCTCAATGGCAGAGGCAGCCAAGTCCGTACATCAAGCAAAAAAGGGCAAGATTCTGTATATTAACGTGATGAATAACTTGTCCGTAGACTGCGACTGCTCAGGACTACGGGCGGCAGCCCCCGACATGCATGATATTGGCATCCTTGCTTCAACCGATCCACTTGCCCTAGACCAAGCCTGCATTGACCTTGTCTATAAAGCCAAGGATAATAACTCTTTGAAAGAACGGATTGAGTCTCGAAACGGCTTGCATACCCTTTCTCACGGAGAGAAAATTGGACTAGGGTCACGCACATACAAACTTGAGACAATCAAATAAATGTCGCTAAAAAACATTCTTGTTGCAAGTTTAATCCTTTGCACCTGTGCCGTACCTGCCGAGCAAAACAAAGCAAAAATCATCTTTGAGTTTGAACAAAAATCCATAGTCGTTCAATTAAATGACACGGATGCAGCACAAGATTTGATTGCAAAACTGCCCATGGTGCTTTGCTTTACTGATTATAACAACACCGAAAAGATAGCCACCCTCAGTAAGGCATTGACACTTGGCAACTCTCCTACTTCCTACAAGCCATCAAAAGGAGACCTTGCCTACTACTCGCCATGGGGAAACCTTTGTTTTTTCTATAAGGATTTTCGCTTCTCCTCTGGACTTGTCCCGCTTGGAACGATTGAAAAAGGCAGTGAACATCTAAGCCACATAGACCAAGCACAAACAGTTACCGTCAAGTTACTAGTGCAATAAAGAGCAATTGAGTTTTATTGATTGTCCTAGCTTCGAATGCAACAAGTTGCAATTGAGTTTTATTGATTGTCGAACGTTCGACGGGGTGAGCGCTGAAGCTTCGACGGGGCGAGCGCTGAAGCTTCGACGGAGTAGGCGCTGAAGCTTCGACGGGGTGAGCGCCCTAGCTTCGACGAGGTATGCGCTGAAGGTTCGACGGAGTAGGCGCTGAAGCTTCGACGAGGGATGCGCTGAAGCTTCGACGGAGTAAGCGCTGAAGCTTCGACGGAGTGAGCGCTGAAGCTTCGACAGAGTGTGCGCTGAAGCTTCGACCAAGTGAGTGCCCTAGCTACGACCGAGTATGCGCTGAAGCTTCGACGGAGTGAGCGCTGAAGCTTCGACAGGGAGAGCGCTGAAGCTTCGACGGGGTGTGCGCCCTAGTTACGACCAAGTGAGCGCCCTAACTACGACCGAGTGTGCGCCCTAGCTACGAATGCAACAAGTTGCAAGGGGTTTATTGATCCATACAAGGTAGTACTTGCTGGCAGTCCTAGCTACGAATGCAACACGTTGCACTTGGGTTTTATTGAGTATATAAGTGAGAATGATAGTTTGGCTATGGTTGTAGTCAAAAATAATAACAATAAGAAAAGGAGAATCGTATGAAGAAGAGTTTAGCAATTCTTTTGGTACTTGCAGGGTGTATTTTACTGCAGGCACAGTCAGCACAAAAAAAGGTTTTGATTGCTTTTTTTAGTGCACCAGAGGATGTCGCCCTTGCTGAAGTTGATGCAAACTCAGGGGCAAGT
>JBOFTD010000244.1:0-7828 GCA_051651885.1 Treponemataceae bacterium | reverse complement strand
TTAATTATTATTGATGATACAATTAAATGTTTTTCGCTTTATCTTTGGATCTTGACTGCTCTCGTTGAGAAAATAACTATGTAAGCGTCTGCATATTTGCGAGCAAAAAGCAAGAGAAATTCTTAAGCATTTTTAAGTAATTTGAATGAGCCATTTAAGTGTAGGTAAAATTAACTGCTTTTTAATTTTTATCCCTTAACTCTCTTTTTTTTTAACCGATGAATAATTAAGTCTTTTGGGTGGGAAGCCAATAAGATGGAGGTATGAGTGGAAATATCTGTGCAAATGAATGCACCGAACGCACAAAACGATTTTGCTTTTGTTGCAAAAAATGCAAATACGTATCGAGGAGAGAGTTTTACCGCTATTCTTGATCGAGCAATTGCAGACAAAACTGAACAAAGCTATCATTCTGATTCTCAAATATTTGAAGAAAAAAACTCAAAGAATCATGATATTGCAAAAAGCCATGAATCACAGAATGACAAAAAAACTGATCCCGTGAGCAATAGCAAATCAACTGAGCAAGAAAAAATTGAAGAAGAAAAAGATCTTTCTCAAGAAGATGAAAAAAATCAGCTTGCAAAAAATGATCTTGTCATTCCTGTTGTTACCGAAGAGCCTCTTTTTATCAACAGCGATCTTCACATCACCGATTCTTATGCAGGTGTTGAGCATCTAGCTGAAGATGAGCTTTTGCAGGGAGCGAACCTGATTGATGGCGAAAGCGAGATAAATCCGTTGTCAAAGATTTTGCAAACTGAAAAAGAAAACCTTGAAAGCAATCGTTTTTCTGAGTTAAAAGCGAAGGCTGAAGCGAGTGAAAATCACCACATTGAAGATGAAAATACTTTGAGTTTTGTAGATGAGGAAAATCTTTTGCAAAAAGAAAATCAGGTAAAAGATTTTTTTGGCGAGAGCGTTTCAAAAGAGGACGCTTCGAATGCTCCGATTTTAGCAGAAGCACAGGAAAACAGTGAAAATCAGCTTAATCAGCAGGACTTTGCCAACAAGGTGCAATCAGGTGAAAAATCAACGCAACATGCACAATTTACAGTAGTTGACGAGAGAACGCCTAAAAATGAATCGCTTAAAGCAGAGAAAATATCGGATTTTAATCAGGCGGTAACGATTGATGCGGATGGCAATGCCGAATTAGTGATGAACTTGAATGAAAGTGCAACGAACGCTTTGACAGAAACTCCTGCAGAAAAAGTAAAAAGCACCTTTGCCTCAATGCTTTCTCGTGAGATTCAAAACAATTCGCAAAGCTTTGTCAAAACAGGGCTAATCACTTTGCGCGATGGCAATGCAGGTTCAATCAATTTAATTTTGCGTCCAGAAGAACTTGGAAATGTTAAGATTAATTTGGAATTAGCCGACAAAGTACTAACGGGAAAAATTGTGGTTGCAAGCGAAGAAGCGTATAATGCGTTCAAGAATAATCTTGATTCGTTAAAGGCGGCTTTTGCAGAAAGCGGATTTGAGGGAGCGGGCTTTGAGCTTTCATGGGGCGGCGGTCAAAATGAAAACAATCATCAAGAGGATAATAAAAATATTTTTGGTGATGTGTATCAAGAGGCACAGCCGTTTTTTGCAGACTACAGTGAAGACAGTGCGTATAGTTTTGGCTACTACAGCTCAAATTATAGCACCGTAAATGTGATGATTTAATTAATATATAATTTTAGAGGAGAATCGCAATGGAATTTCAAGCGTCAATGAGTACGTCAGAAAAAGCTCATGCAAAATTGCAAGTTGATTCATTCAACAAAACTCTTGTAGTAAATGGACGTGCTGCAAACCCTGAACTTGGCAAGGACGATTTTCTTAAACTTTTGATTGCTCAATTGGCAAATCAAGATCCAACGCAACCAATGGAAAACACTCAATTCATTGCTCAAATGGCTCAATTTTCAAGCCTTGAACAAATGACTAATATGGGAAATGAGTTTTCTAAGCTGGCATCAATGCTTAATTCTTCTGAGGCGATGGCTGCGGTTGGAAAAACAGTTGATGTGGAAGTGGGCGATGGCGTGCAAACAGGTGTTGTAGAGGCTGCGGTACGAGGAGCAAATCCTCAAGTGCAAGTGAATGGCTCTGTCTACAATCTTGATCAAATTAAAAAAATTTACACAAACTAAGGGGTTAGCACTATGATGAGATCACTTTATGCCGGCGTTTCTGGTATGCAAAATCACCAAACTCGGCTTGATGTTATAGGAAATAACGTTGCAAACGTTAACACTACAGGATTTAAACGCGGACGTGTAAACTTTCAAGACATGATTTCACAACAACTTGCAGGGGCAGCTCGCCCAACAACGGAAATTGGTGGTATTAATCCCAAAGAAGTTGGACTTGGCGTAATGACTGCAAGTATTGATACAATTTTTACACAAGGAAATTTGCAATCAACGGGAGTTTCAACGGATGTTGCAATTCAAGGAAATGGTTTTTTTGTTTTGAAAAGTGGGGAGCAAAACTTTTATACTCGTGCGGGTGCTTTTGGACTAGACGTTGACGGAAAACTCGTCAATCCTGCAAGCGGCTTACGAGTGCAAGGGTATATGGCTCAAAATTTGAATGGAGAAATGGTTGTAAATCCAGCGGGAGAAACGCAGGATATAATCATTCCGATTGGTTCTAAGGATGCACCAAAGGCGACTGAAAATGTAAACTTTGCGTGTAATCTTAATAAGAACACACCTGAAATTTTAGAAGGTGCAACTGCTGCTGATATCGCTAAAGGGACATGGGCAACAGAGTTTAAGGTTTATGATAGTTTTGGGAATGAGCATCAATTATCAGTATCTTTTACCCGTGTTGCAGGTCAACCAAACCAATGGCAAGGAACTGTTGTAGTCGATCCTAACGATGCTGATGCAACGGGCACTTTGGTCGGTATAGATGCAGCAAATGCAAACACTAATACGTTTACCGTGTATTTTGATAATACGGGAACCTTACAAGCGGCAACTGACGGTGATGGAAATGCCAGTGGAGATGCGGGAAATATTATTATTCAAGCAGCCTTTAATGTAGCGGGATCAAATCCCGATGAGGCAGGCAATCCCATGAGGCAAACAGTCAATATCAACTTGGGACAAATTGACAGCCAAATAAATACCATCACGCAGGCAGCGGCACAAAGCACTACAAAGGCGTTTTATCAAGACGGATACACTCAAGGCTACTTAGACAATTTTAAAATTGACAACTCTGGAACCATTACAGGCGTGTATTCAAACGGTACAAATCGTATTATTGGGCAGCTTGCAATGGCAAGTTTTGCAAACCAAGGTGGACTTGAAAAAGCGGGCGATAATACCTACATGCAGTCAAATAACTCAGGGCTTGCAAACATTAATATTTCAGGCGTTGCAGGAAAAGGAAAACTTTTAGCAGGATCGCTTGAAATGTCAAACGTTGACTTAACAGAGCAATTTACTGACATGATTGTAACCCAAAGAGGCTTCCAAGCAAGCTCAAAAACAATCACGACTGCAGATACCTTGCTTGAAACAGTAATGAATCTTAAAAGGTAGATGACTAGCCACAAGTAAAATATTTACAAAGGGTATTTTAAGGACTGAGTTCTGTGTTATGCAGATCTTAGTCCTTTTTTAATTGACAAAAGTAGGATTCTGGTTAAGAATATAGAGTCGATTTTTTCTTTGGGCGAGAGTCTTTTATAAAACTAGCAAATGCTCTTGACATAACGGTAAAAAAGGGGCTATATAATTAAAAAAAAGTATATTCAGTGCATGAGGATAAACTATGCTAAACATCAATAATAATAATTCAAAAATTAACCGAGAAATCCTTGTAAGAATTGCAAAGCTTCAACTTGAAGGTAAGCTTGCAAAATCAATTCATTATATTCCACGAGAAATGGCTCCACATGGTGCAACTCCCCTTCGCTGTTGTATTTACCACGACAGAGAATTGATACGCCAACGAATTATTGCGCGGCTTGGGCATAGCCTCGAAGACTACGATGACGAAAAAAAACTTTCTGACTACGCAAAGGAGGCTTTAAAGCGAGAAACGCCAACGGCTCCTATGCTAACCGTTTTAGACGAGGCGTGTAATTCTTGCGTTCGTTCGCACTATTTAGTAACCAACGGATGCCAAGCGTGTTTAGCTCGACCGTGCATGACGAATTGTCCAAAAAAATGCATTGAAATCAAAGATGGTCGCGCAAAAATTGATGAAAAAATGTGTATCAACTGCGGACTTTGCAAGCAAAACTGTCCTTATCACGCAATTATTAAAATTCCCGTTCCCTGCGAGGAAGCATGCCCTGTTGATGCGATTACAAAAGACGAGCATGGAAAAGAGCAAATTGACTACCAAAAATGTATTTTTTGTGGCAACTGTATGCGAGAATGCCCTTTTGGTGCAATGATGGATAAAAGCCAGCTAGTCGATGTTATGCGCCATATTATGGAAGGAAAAAAAGTCATCGCAATGTACGCCCCCGCTATTGCATCGCAATTTCGCTCAGCTCACGGGCAGCTTGAGGCAGCCTTGCAAAAATCAGGATTTCAGCACGTTTTTGAAGTTGCCCTCGGTGCCGATATTACCGCAGATAAAGAAGCTCACGAGTTTGAACACAGAATGGCTCACGGACAAAAATTGATGACAACATCATGCTGCCCAGCGTATGTGCGAGCAATTCGCATTCATGCAAAAGAGTTAAATCATTGTGTATCAGATACAAGAAGCCCAATGTACTATACCGCAGAGCTCGTCAAAAAAGAGCATCCAGAATGCATCTCCGTTTTTATTGGCCCTTGTCTTGCAAAACGAAAAGAAGGCATGGAAGATGACTATGTGGACTACGTGCTTTCTGCAGAAGAGCTTGCAGCCTTATTTATAGCACAAAAAATTACCGTTACACAAGAAAATAACATACCAACAAAAGTATCACCAAGTGCAAGCGGAAGGAACTTTGCAAGTTCGGGAGGCGTCGCACAGGCCGTTCGTCTTCGCCTAAAAAATCCAGAAAAACTAAAACTTGCTGTCATTGACGGACTTGATAAAGCAGGAATGAAGCAGCTTTGTGATTATGGCAAAACTCTTGCAAGCGAAAAATCCGTACCTGAAACCTTTCCAAATCTCGTTGAAGTTATGGCGTGTAAAGGTGGCTGTATTGCAGGGCCTTCTGTTATCGAAAATCAAAAAATGGCAGAGGTGCAACTAAAAAAATACGTTGAAGCGGCTAATAAATAAATTTCATTTTTACGAGTGAAGTAATTTATTGCAAATTTGATTCAATTTCATAGCAATTACCGATGAGGTAAAATAACTTAAAAAAAATTTGTATTATGAGAAATTTTAATAATTTGCAATAAAAATCATTCCTAATAAAAGAATAATGCGTGTTTTTTTTGCAGGCCAATCGTGACTTTCTGGCAGATTTTTACAATACCACCAAAAAATCCCAAAGACAGGATCAATTCGCAATGCATAATCTAAAAAATCTTCTTGCGAACTTTGAGATCCAAACATCAAAAAACCAACATCTTCAAGAATTTTCAAAAAAATGGTATAGCTATTCTCATATTTTTGACGGCCAAATTCTTCTTTATAAGTATCCAAATAAACATACAATTGCTCTTTGAGATCCTCATCATGTTTTTCAACCCACGTTTTTTGTAAAAGAAGATTCAAATTATTATAAAAACTCGATAACTGCTTTGTTTCATAAGTCGGAGCATCCGCAGAAGAGTCGTCAACCAATTTTTCAAATGTTTGTAGTTGCCCAAAAGCATCCGCGATACAAGTCGAAGATTGTAGAATTTCAGCATCTGAATGTGCCTTAAGCAAAACAGGCAATGTTGAAATTAGTTTTTCATCTAAAAATACAGAAATTTGCATGCCCTATTTTCTCTATAAAAGTCCCTTTTTGTCAATAGTTTTCAAAAAAAGATTTCTCTTTTGGCGTAACATTTACAATTACAAACGGGATTAGCTCTTTTCGCTTGAGCAATTGCAAAAAACATGATATATTAAAAATTGATGAAAAGTGTCGGAACAAAACTGATTGCACAAAATAGAAAAGCTCGCTTCAATTATGAAATTGAAGAATCCCTTGAATGTGGTGTCGAACTCAAAGGAACGGAAGTCAAATCAGTAAAAGAAGGAAATATGTCCTTTCCCGATGCGTTTGCAGAAATTACCAAGGGCGAAGTTTGGGTAAAAAACTGGCATATTACTGACTATGTGTATGCTTCACAATTTGTGCATGATCCGACAAGGCCCAAAAAACTGCTTCTTCATAAAACTGAAATAAAACGTCTTATGCGAAAAATTATGGAGAAAGGATTTACCCTCATTCCACTAGATTTTATTTTAAAAAATGGATTAGTTAAGGTGAATTTAGGACTTTGTCGAGGCAAAAAAATGTTTGACAAACGAAATACTATTCGCGATCGTGACGTTGGTCGTGAGTTGCAACGGGATATAAAAAAATCGCTTCGATAAAATCGGAGTAATGCGGTATTTTATTAGGATATTATGAAAGGAAAAATATTTGCTTGTTGTATATATCTCTCTTTTTTAATACAGATTTTTGCACAAGAAAACTTGTCAAAACTTGATTTTTATGGAATCGTGACGTCTGGAAATATTGAAATTGACCTTGCCCGTCCTATTCAAGATTTATATTATTCCTACCTTAATGAACAAAATATATACGAGCTTGTCGATAAACGAAATGAAATATATGACGAGACAGCAATAAAATCTAGTAATTTTATTTTTTATATCGAGCTCAATTTAATAAACACACATTGGGTTTCGATTATTTATTTAATTGCTCCGTCAAACTTTGCTGAATTATCAAATCAAAAAAAAACCGTATTTGACAGTTATAATAAATTATTAGTTGATATTAAACCCTCAGTGCAAGCTTTTTTTTCGGCAAAAACAGCGTCACAACGTTCGCACGCACGCACGAATTTGACACTAGAATCTTTTGCAGGCAATTGGAATGGCGAAGATTTTATTGATCGTATTGTGCTCTTGAGGCCAGGTCGTGGTTTTATTTTTTTTAAAGGCGGAGCAAGCATGCCTGTTACCATAATGTATAGAAACAATCAGCTACGAATTATTCAATCAGGAAAATCAAACGCGTCTTTTTATCCTGATATTCCACGATCTCTTGCTTTAACGACCGCACTGACCGCAGAGCCTATTGAATGGACTTTTACCGCACTAACCGAAAATCGCATTGAGGGAGAAAAAAGAACACTTAAAACAGTTTATCAAGATGGAGTTGCGGTGGCTGTCGAAAAAGTAGCCATTCCGGTAATATGGGAAAAAGTAAATTAATACGACTTCACGAATTTACTATTCTTTTATAATGAATATTTTTATATTATAACCAAAAACTGCTTGACAAAAAATAGGAAAGCACTTATAATGGTTAAACATTTTCTGTAAATGTTTGGGCTACTAGCTCAGTAGGTAGAGCAACGCCCTTTTAAGGCGTGGGTCACAGGTTCGAATCCTGTGTAGCTCAATTAACTAAATCCTTGCGGTGCAGGGATATGACAAATTGCCAGACCCAAAAAACGGGACGGTGTCAAACAAGATTACCACTATTGTGACATAAAAAGTGTGACAAATCACTTTTTCCATCACAAAAGAGAGGTCTAAATGGCATCAGTCCCATTTTCTTTTGGTTCTTGACTAGCAAAATTAGGAAAACTTTACCATTTTTTTGATGATTGTGAATAAATCATCATTGCGATGATTATATCTGAACTCGCATTCTTTTAAGTGTATCACAAAACTATCAGAATTACAACCATTAAAT